>NZ_CP070950.1:4113031-4429419 GCF_017084525.1 Conexibacter sp. SYSU D00693 | reverse complement strand
CCCTCGACGAGGTCCTCGACGTCCTCGACGCCCTGCGCGACGGCGGACGCGTCGTGGGCATCGTCTCCCACGTCGTCGAGCTCCGACAGCGCATCCCGACCCAGCTGCGAGTCGAGAAGGCGCGCGACGGCTCGCGCCTGCGCCAGCAGGTGAGCGTGCCGGCCTAGCCGGCGGTCGGGTCGTCGCCCGGCACGACCGGTGTCCCGCGCCCGAGGGGCGGCACCGAGCGGGTCATGCGCGCGTGCTCGCGCGCAGGTAGGCGATGACGGCGAGCACGCGGCGATGGCCGCCGTCGCCGTGCGGGAGGTCGAGCTTCATGAGCACGCTCCGGACGTGTCCTTCGACGGTGCGTTGCGTCAGCACGAGGCGCTCCGCGATCGACGCGTTGGTGAGTCCCTCGGCCATGAGGGCGAGCACCTCGCGCTCGCGGTCGCTGAGCGCCGCGAGCTCGTCCTGGCGCTCGCCGCCCACGAGCGAGGCGACGACCTGGGGGTCCAGCGCCGAGCCGCCGTTGGCCACACGCGCGGCGGCGTCGAGGAAGTCACCGACGTCGAGCACCCGGTCCTTGAGCAGGTAGCCGAAGCCGCCGTGGGTGATGAGCGACATCGCCCCGGCGGACTCGACGTGCTGCGACAGCACGAGCACGCCGACGGCGGGATGGGTGTCCCGGATCCAGGTGGCGGCGCGGATGCCCTCGTCCTTGAAGCCCGGCGGCATGCGGACGTCGACGACGGCGAGGTCGGGACGGTGTTCGGACACGGCGCCACGGAGGCGGTCGGCGTCGTCGACCGCGGCGGCCACCTCGTGCCCGGCGTTCTCGAACAGGCGCACGAGCCCCTCGCGCAGCAGCGCCTGGTCCTCGGCGATCACGACCCGCATGGCAGCTCCGCGGTGATCTTCGTCCCGCGACCAGGCTCGCTGTCGACGGTCACGCTCCCCCCGAGGGCCGCGACGCGGTCGCTGAGGCCGAGCAGGCCCAGCCCTCCGGCCACGCGCGCACCGCCGATGCCGTCGTCGCTGACCGACACGGTCAGCCGGCCGTCGGTCCGCGTCGCACCGATCGAGACGCGGGTGGCCCGGGCGTGCTTGATCGCGTTCGCCAGCGCCTCGCTGCAGACGAAGTACGCGGCGGTCTCGATGCTGTCGTCGAACCGCTCCTCGGTCGCCTCGACGTGCGTGCGCAGCGACGCGCGCGCCGCGAGGCCCCGCAGCGCCGCGGCGAGCCCGTCGTCGAGTCCCGCCGGCCGGACGCCGCGCGCGAGCTCCCGCAGCTCGTCGATGGCGGCGGCCAGCTCGCCGACGCTCGCATCGAGCTCGCGCGCGGCGTCGCTCTGCGCGGGCAGCCGGCTCTGGATGTCGCGCAGGGCCAGCCCCAGCGACACGAGCCGCTGCTGCGCCCCGTCGTGCAGGTCGCGCTCGATCCGCCGGCGCTGCTCGTCGCCGACGGCCACGATCCGCGCCCGCGACTCCTCCACCTCGGCCAGCCGACGGCGCACCTCGACCCGCAGGCGGGCGACCTCGATCGCGAAGCCCGCCGCGTCGATCACGCTCGAGACGAGGTTCGGCCGCGCGTCGAGGGTCCCGTCGTGCACGACGCTCGCGAGCTGCACGGGCCCGCGGCGCACCGGCGTGGACGTCCGACCGCCGGCCGCCGGCTGCGGCACCACGTGCCCGGCGGCGTCCACGAACTCGCGCGTGTCCGCAAGCCAGAAGTGCAGCTCCAGGCCCGGGTCCTCCAGCGCCTCGGCGAGCACCTGCCCGACGGCCTCCGGGGCGGCCCGTCCCGCGCGCACGTCGTCGAGGAAGCGCTCGACCTTGCGCACACCGACCCACCGGCGGCGGTCGAAGCGCCGGTCGACCCGGTCCTGGACCCAGGTCCGCAGCGGCCGGAAGGCGAGGGCCACCGCGAGCGTCGCCGCCGCGGTCCGCAGCTCCGACCCCGCGCCGGCGGCGACGCCGGCGAGGATCGACACGGCCGCGAACGCGCCCGCCAGCGCCGCGGTGAGCACCGCGTACACCAGCGTGCGGCTGATGACGAGGTCGATGTCGTACAGGCGGTGGCGCAGGATCGCGACGCCCGTCGCGCCGGCCAGGGCCAGGACGCTCGCCATGATCGCGACGTTGGCCGCCGTCGCGCCGATCGTGTCGTAGAGCGCCACGCTGACGATGACCGTGGTCGCCACGACCGCTCCGGCGTACGCCAGCCACTTGAGCTGGGCTCGCGGGACGCCCTCGGCGCGCCGGAAGCGCACGACGAGCGAAGCGGCAGAGCCGAGGATCCCGAGCGCGATGGCCACCCAGCCGAGCTGCGCGAGCGGCTCGGCTAGCCCTTCGACGCCGAGCGGGTTGTCCAGCTCGGGGTGGTCCTGCAGCGGCCCGGGCTCCAGCAGGCCTCCTGCGACGGCGGCGGGGATCCCGGCGCCGGCGATCCAGCCGAACCAGCGCCAGCGCGGCGACAGCGCGCAGCCGTCGGGGAACAGCAGCAGCAGGAACGTGCTGGGGACCAGGACGAACGGCATCCAGGAGACCGCCTCGTACGACGCCGCGAGCTTGCCCGGGAGCTCTGGTCCCGTGCCGTCGTCCACCCACGCCGCGGCGAGCTCCCGGGCGAGCGCGGAGGCGCCCGCCGCAACCCCCGTGCCGAGGAAGAGCCACCCGATCGCGTTGCGCGGCTCGCGAAGGGCGATGAGCGCCCCCGCAGCGGCGAAGCCGACGGCGATGGCGCACACCAGCAGCCACGTGCTGCCGTCCGCGCCGGTGCGCAGGCGCAACGCGACGGCGACGAGGACGAGGGCCGCCGTCGCCGCCAGCAGCGCGGTCACCCCGAGCGTCGTCCCGTGTCGCGTGGACACCGCACGATTGTCCTCGCACCCGCACCGCAGCGACAAGCGTGCGGGCACCTGGCGCAGGACACGTGCCAGCACGTGCTGGCTCAGGTGCAGGCCTCGATGGCGGCGGGTCGGCCCGACCGTAGCGTCGGCCCCGTCCTCGACCCACGCCCATCTCAGGAGGCGTCATGAGCACCACGAGCACCCGCCGCACGACCACGACGGTCACCACCCTCGCCGCGGCCGCGACCGCGGCGGTCGTGGCCTTCGCCGCGCTCGGCGCCAGCGCCCCCGCACAGGACCCGGCCACGCAGACCATCACGTTCACCGAGCTCGACCGGGGTGCGACCTTCACGCACGTCCGCAGGCCCGGCGCCGCGCGCACGTCCAACGCCCAGGGCGACGTGCTCGCGTTCACCAACCCGGTCGCCGACGCCGGCGGACGGCGCATCGGCCGGTCGCACACGAGCTGCGTCACCACGACGGGCGCCCGCCGCTTCGAGCGGTCGACCATCACGTGCACCGCCGTCGTGACCCTCCAGGACGGCACGCTGACCGTGGTCGGCAGTCTCTCGCCGGGCGCGAGCCGCTCCGAGGGCGCGATCACCGGCGGGACCGGGGCCTACACCGGCGCGCGTGGCGTGTACGCCTCGAAGCCCTCCCGGTCCGGCAGCGACGTCACGGCGACGGTGCTGCGATGAGCCGCCCCGCGGCCGCCGTCGTCGTCGGTGCGACCCTGGCCGCGGTGGGGCTGGTCGCGGGTCCCGCCGAAGCCGCCTTCCCGGGCGCGAACGGCCGCCTGGTCGTCCAGCGCCCGGCGGGCGAGCACCTCGACCTCCACACGATCGCGCCCGACGGGTCCGACGAGCGCGCGCTGCGCACGACGGCGCGCATCGAGGAGGAGGCGACTTGGTCCCCGGACGGCCGGCGCCTGGCCTTCGCGCAGAGCCCACCGTCCGGCTTCCCGACCGAGATCTGGACGATGGACGCCGAGGGCGGGGACCTGCGGCGGGTCACGCGCTTCGGCTCGATCGCCACCGCGCCGTCGTGGCTGCCCTCCGGCGAGCGGCTGCTGTTCTTCACCACGCGCGACTTCCCCGCCCCGAAGCCCGACGGCCCTCCGCCGCCGGCAGAGCTCTACGCCGCCGGGACGGACGGCAGCGCGCTGCAGCGCCTGACGCGCGACCGCCGCATCCAGACCGACCCGGTCGTGTCCCCGGACGGCACCACCATCGCCTACGACCAGTGGCGGGCGGTGCCCGGACGGCCGGGCCAGTACGACATGGCCATCCACCTGCGCGATGTCGACGGCACCCACCCGCGGCCGCTGACCCGGCACTCCTCGGTGCGCGACACGTTCAACGCGAGCTGGTCACCCGACGGCCGGTTCATCGTGTTCGAGGTCGCGCGTGCGCGACCCGGCCACGTCGGCGGCGAGCGCCAGTCCGACCTCGCGATCGTCCGCGCCGACGGCACCGGCGAACGGCGGCTGACGTTCTCCGACGCGTTCGAGACCAACCCGGTGTGGTCGCCGGACGGCCGCTCCATCGCGTTCACGAGCGACCTGCACCGCAAGCGGGGCCGGCGCGTGCCCGGCGGTGCGGACTTCGAGCTGTACACGATCGCCGTCGACGGCATCCAGCTCCGCCGCCTGACCCGCAACCGCGTCCCCGACCTCAAGCCGAACTGGCAACCGCTCCCCTAGGAGGACCACCATGGCCATCACCCGCACCATGACGTTCGCCGCCGGCGACGACCACACGACGTCCAACTACGACGCCATCGGCGCCCGCCTGAGGATCGACGAGGACCCGCCCGCGGGCCTGGTCGTCCACGCGGCAGGGTTCTCCGGCGACACCTTCGAGATCGTCGAGGTCTGGGAGAGCGCCGAGCACGCCGACCGCTTCGCGCGTGAGCGCCTGATGCCCGCAGTCACCGCGGTCGTCGGGGACGGCGGCGTCAACCCGACCACGCGGACGTACGAGCTGCACGACCTCGTGGTGCCGCGGCCGTAGGAGCTACGGCCGCGAGGCGACCACATGCGTGGCCGCCTTCGAGGAGAATTGCCGCCGCGGCCACCATCCGCCTTCAGCAGATGTCCGGCGGGCGCTTCTCCCTCGAGCACGCCGACGACGCCGCCAAGGGCAACCGCCGCGGCGGCCTCGACCTCCGCGTCGTCGACGCCTGGACCGGCCGCACCCGCCCCCCGTCCTCCCTCTCCGGCGGCGAGACCTTCATCGCCTCCCTCGCCCTGGCCCTCGGCCTCGCCGACGTCGTCTCCGCCGACGCCGGCGGCGCCCGCCTCGAGACCCTCTTCGTCGACGAAGGCTTCGGCTCCCTCGACGAGGTCCTCGACGTCCTCGACGCCCTGCGCGACGGCGGACGCGTCGTGGGCATCGTCTCCCACGTCGTCGAGCTCCGACAGCGCATCCCGACCCAGCTGCGAGTCGAGAAGGCCCGCGACGGCTCGCGCGTCGTGCAGCTCGCTGCACCGGTCGTCTGATGCCACGCGGCACCCAGCGTCGAAGACGTCGGGCCGGCGACTGCTCGCTTCACACGCGAGAGGTCGCTGGTTCGAAACCAGCCGCGCCCATCATTTTCCCGATCCGCGCGGATCCGCACAGAAGCGACAGGAACCGCAAACGCTGCAAATCGGACGCATCAGGCCGAACGCCTCCGCACCCCGCCGCACGACTCGCGGTAGGCATCGGGTAGCGCCGCCGCCGAATCCCGGTAGCACGCATCACGTCCCGCGCTGCCGGAGCATGTAGTCGATGTCGCGCGTGGTGGCCTCTCCGAACCATGGCCGTGCACGAGCCACCACCTCGTCTTCTCCCCCCATCACGAGCGCCTCGGTGAAGCAGACCCCCGCGAGGTTCCAGACGGGATCATCAGCAGCCGGCTCGGTCTTCGTTGCCATGAGCCATTCGATGGCATCGCAGAAGCGTCGAGCCATGTGGTCGTTGCCGGTCTTCACCGCATCGACGAACCATCTCGTGAAGTCGCTCTCGAAGACGACGTACGAGAGCAACTCCTCCATGTAGTCCATGTGAGCGTCGAGGATCGGCGCAAGCTCGGGTACCTGCTCGACCAGCCAGTCAATGGCGGCGACCTCGGTAGCTGGCCGCCCGTCGGCCTGCGTTCGCTCGCGTGAAGGCACCGCCGCCTTGGTGCAGAGCATGACGGTGGCCAGCCGGCTCGCTACCAGCAGCGGTTCGGCGGCGTCACTGCCGAACAGATCGCTAAGAGCTCCGGCCAGAAGGCGATCCTCAGTGATGGCCCTCGGCCGCTCGTCATCGGGGAATCCCAGCACCCACCAGTCGCCATCCGTTTGCGCGACGACCCGGTGCTCCCCGTCTGAAAACTCGTGCCCGGTCACGACAGCCTCATTCCACCGGGAACCATCGAGTCCCGCGCCGTTGTCCCTTTGGCATGACGACGCCTTCCTGTTCCAGCGCCCTGAGATGCCGGACGATCGTCGGGCAGCCATCACACAAGAACGCTATCCGTCAAGGCGCAAGCCGGCCGCCGCGGGATGACCGTCCCCTTGCATGACCGCGACAGGAAGGAAGAGACGTTCAAGCATCTCGGCGTGGAGAATTTGAGCGCCGCGGACAAGAGCGTCTACGACGACCTGAGCCGAGCCGCCCACGGAAGGCGGTCATCGACTCTGGATTCGTTCTACGAGCCGACCCGTCACATGGCCCGCGGCGCGCGTTACGCGTCTCTGGATCAGGCCAAGGCCGTCGGATGGGCGAGCAGCACGACCTCGGGGGTCGTACTCGCCGCTAGCGCCATGCTCCTGCCGTTCTACGGGCAGGAGTACATCGAGAGCAACGTGTTGACTCTCTACGCCGCCATCGGCGCCATCCGCGAGACGCAGCCGCTCGCATCCAATGCGATCGCCCGCGAAGTGGGCTTGGCTCGACCCCTTCTGGCCGCCGGCTTGAGCCGCTTCACGCGAGCAGCAGCACGTACACCGGCAGCTCGCCGGCCCCGGCAGGACAGCAGCGAATAGCCGGTGCCGCCCGTCGAGCATGAAGAGCGCCTCATCCTTCGATGAGAGCGGTACGGCGAGGCCCTTTGCAATGAGCGGATCCACGTCCGCGCCGTCGGCGTAGAGGGCCTCTGGTTCCTCCACGCTGGGGCGACCCGAACACCGTCTACGACATCTACTTCGAACCCCGCCGCCGACCGCGACGCGATCCGCACCGTCCGCAACGTGCACAAGGAGCGTGAGCAGTTCATCCGCTCGCTAACACGGTGCCTAAGCAGCCTCGGTCGTGGCGCCCGGCATGGGCCACACGGCGCGCACCGCTTGCAACTCCTCCGCCTCGAACTCGACGCGGCCCGAGACGGCGGCCATCGTCGTGTCCCACGGTCGGCGACCATCAGTCCGCGGGGTCAGCAAGACCCCGACCGTCGTAAGCTCGTTGTTGCTGGTCGCCTCCTGCAGGTCGTAGTGACGGAGCTGCACCCAGTATCCGAACGCCGTCTGGATCTCCTCAGAGTGCGGGTGTGAGCAGACGCCGAAACCAAGATGCGTTCGGCCGCTGCCACTCCGGAGCGAACGGAGCTTCCACAAGACCCCCGATTGGCTTTTGTGCGCCTCGGCCATCGAAGCCAACATGAACGTGCCTACACCGGCGCGCTGGCCCACCGGGAGAGAGTCCAGTTCCGCGAGCACGCGAACCCGGTCCCCTTCCTCAATGGTTCGGAGCCGCGTCTCCGCAATGTCCTCGAGCAGCGCCCGGACCATCACATGCTGGCGCCGATCACTCGTCGCGGCGGGCTCAAGCGGAAGCAATGGCACCGACACCGGCGTGCCGTGCCCGATCAACGCTGGATCCAGCGCCTCCGGCTCCGCATCAGCGTCCGCCAGCGCGAGCTCGTAATAGCGAGCCGTCTCGCGCCCCAGATCATGGGGCTCACCGGCCACTCGCTCGAGGTAGGAAGCGACCGCATGCGTCGACTTCAGCTGATCGAACAGAAACTCCCAGTCGCGGCGCAGTAGCACCACCGCAGGGTCCGAGGTGTGAAGCTCGGGGGTCAGGTCGTTAGGGATCTCGGGATGGTCGATGACCACGACATTCAGCCATCGCAGGTCGCGTCCGTGGACGGTCACCGCGCGGTCGCGCATGTTTACGAGCTCGACCGGAGCGCGGCGCATACGCCGAATCGTCCCCTGCCCTTGTTTCAACGCGGCCGCGATCTTCTTCGTAAGCCAACGCCGCTCTTTTTCCAGATCCCCGGAGGGGATCTCACGACTCTTGACCTGGAGGGTCACACCGAGCACTCCCACGATGAGGAAGCCGTCGCCGAGCTCACGCACCCGGACGGCAGAGTTCGGTCTTGGGTCGGTACGCGAAGTCCGGCAGACCCCACGTCGTCGCCGCGTCATGCGTCGCGTTCTCGGCCGCCGCGCCATGCGAGGGGGCAGGGCGCAGAGGGGAGGCGGCCGGCACGGTCCTGCGCATCCAGCCGTTCGATGTCTCGACGAGGAGGGTGACCGCGTCTGCGTCGGCTTTGGCTGGTGTCTCAACAGCGGCGACCGTCTCGATCCCGGCCGGCGCTACGACGTCTCGGCCGAGACAGCAGCGCTTGAATCTCTGCCCGCTTCCGCACGGGCATGGATCGTTTCTCCCCGTTCGCCGTGACATGGTCGAAGACTCTCACCGTGGTCGGCTACACCGTCCTCTTTGCTCACGCTGAGCTGCCGGGCACTTCAGGCTGCCAGGGGTACGCACCGACCTGCACGAGGCCCGGGCCACGCAGGCCCTGTGTTCTTGGCCGGCTCACCGCATCGGCGGGCCGCTCGTGCGCGCGCGTGCTGCTGCGGCCCGCCCTCCGGGAGCCCGCTGTCGGGGGTCGTTCAATCCAGTGGAGAAGTCAGACCGCTGGTGCTCCGCGCCGCGAATGGCCTCCAACGGACGCAGGCTCAGCGCCGATCGACGTCAACAAGCAGTCCACGTCCGTCGGGAGGCACGAGCACCGGCGCCGGGCGGGCTGGGTCGGGGTCCCACCGGAAGGCCTGCATGTTCATCGCGAACGGACCCTGCCGTTGTCCTGGGCCTGCTCTCGCTCGAGCCACTACAGGTGAGAGAGGAGCACGATGGCGCCGATGATGGGGTTAGCGCAGCGGCCTGTCGCCGGACCGTGCGAAAGACCGCTCAGTCAGCAGCCCGAAGGCAGGATGCAGCAAAGGCCGTGACGGCTCCTAGATGAAGTCGTCCCGCGCAGTTGCCCAGCAGGTCTTCGAATTCGTCAGCCTCTGGGCGGAAGGACGCAAATTGACATCGGAGCTGGCCAGGGCGAGCGACCGGCGCCACGACAAATGCGCCCGCCCTACTCCCACTCAATGGTCCCGGGCGGCTTGGACGTGATGTCCAGCACGACCCGGTTCACTTCGCGCAGCTCGTTGATCATCCGCGAGGCGATCTGCTCGAGGAGGTCGTAGGGGAGGCGGGCCCAGTCGGCGGTCATGGCGTCGTCGGAGGTGACGGCGCGGATGACGACGACGTAGCCGTAGGTGCGCTCGTCGCCCTGGACGCCGACGGTGCGGACGTCGGGCAGGACGCAGAAGGACTGCCAGAGCTCGCGGTACAGGCCGGCCTTGCGGATCTCGTCCTGGAGGATGTAGTCGGCGTCGCGCAGGACGTCGAGGCGCTCCTTGGTGGCCTCGCCGCCGACGACGCGGATCGCGAGGCCCGGGCCCGGGAAGGGCTGGCGCCAGACGAGGCGCTCGGGGAGGCCGAGCTCGGCGCCCACGGCGCGGACCTCGTCCTTGAAGAGGGCGCGCAGCG
The DNA here is from genome assembly GCF_017084525.1 of Conexibacter sp. SYSU D00693. Lineage (GTDB taxonomy): Bacteria > Actinomycetota > Thermoleophilia > Solirubrobacterales > Solirubrobacteraceae > Baekduia. Next base: position 4,419,788 of record NZ_CP070950.1, on the reverse strand, counting down.
GCTCGACGAGCTCGAACTCGAGGTCCTCGGGGAGGCCGCCGACGTTGTGGTGGGACTTGATCGTCGCCGCGCCGGTGCCGCCGCCGGACTCGATGACGTCGGAGTAGAGCGTGCCCTGGACGAGGAACTTGGCGTCCCCCACCTTGGCCGCCTCCTCCTCGAAGACGCGGATGAACTCGGCGCCGATGAGCTTGCGCTTGGCCTCGGGCTCGGTGACGCCCTTGAGCTTCTCCAGGAAGCGCTCCTCGGCGTCGACCGCGACCAGCGGGATGCCGTAGTGCTCGCGGAAGGCCTTGATGACCTGGTCGCCCTCGCCCTTTCGCATGAGGCCGTGGTCGACGAAGATGCAGGTGAGCTGGTCGCCGATGGCCTTGTGCACGAGCACGGCCGCGACCGACGAGTCGACGCCGCCCGACAGGCCGCAGATGACCTTCGCGTCGCCGACCTGCTCGCGGATGCGCGCGACCTGCTCCTCGACGATCGAGGCCGCCGACCAGGTCATGTCGCACTCGCACACGTCGCCCAGGAAGCGCTTGAGCACGTCCTGGCCGTACGGGGTGTGGACGACCTCCGGGTGGTACTGGATCCCGTAGATCCCGCGCTCGACCGACTCGAACGCCGCGACCGGGGACTCGGTGGAGGACGCGAGCTCGGTGAACCCCTCGGGCGCGGCGTAGACCGTGTCGCGGTGCGACATCCAGCAGCGCTGCTCGGCAGGCAGGCCCTCGAGCAGCCGGCCCGGCTCGCGGACCGTGAGCTGCGAGCGGCCGAACTCGCCGACCTCGGCCCCCTCGACGCGGCCGCCGAGCTCGTTGGCCAGCAGCTGCATGCCGTAGCAGATGCCCAGCACCGGGACCCCGAGGTCCAGCAGCTCCTTCTCGAGGCGCGGCGCGCCGTCGGCGTACACCGACGCAGGCCCGCCGCTGAGGATCACGCCCTTGGGCTTGCGTCGCGCGACCTCGTCGGCCCCGACGTGGTGGGGCAGCAGCTCGCTGAACACCCCGCACTCGCGCACGCGGCGCGCGATGAGCTGCGAGTACTGCCCGCCGTAGTCGAGGACGACGACCTCGTCGGTCGCGCGCGGGACGTCGACGGGGGCCGACTCGTCCGCGAGCTCGGTGGCGGCCGTGGCCGCCGTCGGCACCCCGTGCGTCGTCACGCGCGCGCCCCCGGTCCCCTACGCGGAGAGGGCCGGGGTCTTGGACGCCGCGCCGTTGGACTCGCCGGCGCCGGCGTTGACGAGGGCGCTCGCACCGCGCGAGCCCATGCCCACGCCCTGCGAGGTCTGCAGCGACTTGCCCTCGGTCTGCAGCGACGGGGCGATCATCAGCTCGGCCCGGTTGAACTCGGCGATGTCCTGGTAGCCGCAGGTGGCCATCGAGGTCCGCAGCGCGCCCATGAGGTTGAACGTGCCGTCGTTCTCGCGGGCCGGGCCGACGAGGATCTCCTCGAGCGTGCCGTTCTGCACCGTCGCCACCCGCGCGCCGCGCGGGAGCGTCGGGTGGAACGTCGCCATGCCCCAGTGGAAGCCGCGGCCCGGCGCCTCGTGGGCGCGCGCCAGCGGGGAGCCGATCATCGTCGCGTCGGCGCCGCAGGCGAAGGCCTTGGCGACGTCGCCACCGGTGCGCATGCCGCCGTCGGCGATGACCTGGACGTACTCGCCGGTCTCGAGCATGTGCTGGGAGCGGGCGCCCGCGACGTCGGCGATCGCCGTCGCCTGCGGGACGCCGAGGCCGAGCACGCCGCGCGTGGTGCACGCCTGGCCCGGGCCGACGCCCACGAGCACGCCGGCCGCGCCCGTGCGCATGAGGTGCAGGCCCGTGTGGTAGCTGGCACAGCCACCGACGACGACCGGCACCGGGAGCTCGGCGATGAACTCCTTGAGGTTCAGCGGCTCGGAGGTCTTCGAGACGTGCTCGGCGGAGACGACGGTGCCCTGGATGACCAGGACGTCGAGGCCGGCGTCGAGGACCTTCTCGTAGTACCGGTTGACGCGCTGCGGGGTCAGGGAGGCGGCGGTGACGACGCCCTGCTCCTTGATCTCGCGGATGCGCTGGACCATGAGGTCCTCGTCGATCGGCGCCTTGTAGATCTCCTGCATCTCGCGCGTCGCGATCTCCTTGGGGAGCTGCGAGATGCGCTCGAGCATGCCCTCCGCGTCCTCGTAGCGGGCGAAGATGCCCTCGAGGTTCAGGACGGCGAGACCGCCGAGCTTGCCGATGATCCCCGCGGTGCGCGGGGAGACGACGCCGTCCATCGCCGAGGCGAGGAGCGGCAGCTCGAAGCGGTAGTCACCCAGCTTCCAGGAGATGTCGACGTCATCGGGGTCACGCGTGCGCCGGGAAGGCACGATCGCGATGTCGTCGAAGCCGTAGGCGCGGCGGGCCTTCTTCCCGCGGCCGATCTCGATCTCCATTGGCGGATCCTAGGTCTGGGGGCGGACGAACAGACCCCGCGCAGGCGGGGTCCGGGGACGGGCTGATGATGCGTGCTGTGGGCGGCAACCGAACACGCACGACCAAGGTTAGCGGCTGGATCGGCGGGCCCTGAGGGCGCCTCCGGATCGACGCCCTGTCAGGCGCCGCTAGCCGACGTCGGCGGTGTCGACCTGCCGCACGTCGACCTCGTGCAGGAGCCGCTCGACCTCCCGCGGCTCGACGAGGCCGGCGCCCAGGCGCTGGGTCGACTCGGCACCGCAGGCGACGCCGAAGCGCAGGCAGTCCGGCGGCGTGGAGCCGGCGTAGCGGGCCGCGACGTAGCCGGCCAGGAACGCGTCGCCGGCGCCGACGGCCGCGACCGCCTCGCGCGGGGCGATCGTCACGCGGTAGCGGCGGCGGCCGCCGTCCTCCTGCACGCAGGCCACGCAGCCGTCGGGCAGGGTCATGATCGCCTCGCGGGCGCCGAGCTCGACCATCTCCCCCACCGCGATCAGGCGGTCCTCGTCGTCGTTGAACTCGTGGCCGACGAGCTCCTCGGCCTCGAGGACGTTGGGGCTCATGACGTCGGGCTCCGCGCGCACGGCGTGGCGCAGCGGCTCGCCGTCGGTGTCGATGATCGTCAGGACGCCGCGCCGCCGGCACTCGCGGATGAGGTCGGCGTAGGCGTCGTGCTCGACGCCGTGGGGCAGCGACCCCGCGAAGACGACCATGTCGGCCCCCGTGGCGAGGTAGAGCAGCTTGTCGCGGAAGATCTCGAGCTCGCGCGCCGAGACCCCCGGGCCGCGCTCGTTGATCTCCGTCTGCGTGCCGGTCGTCGGGTCGTAGACCGCGGTGTTCGTCCGCGACTCCTCGCGGATGCGCACGAAGTCGTTGAGGATCGACTCGGCCGTCAGCTGCTCCACGATGCGCGTGCCGGTCGGCCCGCCCGCGAAGCCGGTGGCGATGACCGGGCGCCCGAGGGTCTTGAGCGTCCGGGCGATGTTGACGCCCTTGCCGCCGGCCATCGTGCGCTGCTCGACGGTGCGGTGGCGGCGGCCGACCTTGAAGTTCGGCACCGACAGCGACTTGTCGATCGCGGCGTTGAGGGTGACGGTGATGATCACGCGACGCTCGCGGGGGGTCTCGCTCTCTCGCCCTGCCGGCGGCGCGTGGCGCGCCGGCGCAGCAGGACCAGGAGCAGGCTACAGGCGGCGAAGGCCGCGAGCAGCAGGACCGTCGAACCGCGACCCAGCCACTCCGCGAAGCGCTGGCCGAACGTGGCCGCGTCGACCTCGCGCGCGGTCACGAGCGGGACGCGGTCCACGACCTTGCCGCGCAGGCGGACCTCGACCGTCCCGACCCGCGCGCCGCGCGGCAACGGCCCGTCGAGCTCCTTGGGCGCGCCGAGCGTCCGGACGGCGACGCGCTCGTCGACGCGGGCCGTGCGACGGACGGTCCGGGCGGCCACGAGGTCGACGGACTCGTCGCGCGCCTCGAGGTCGGCCCTGGCGACGGGCTCGTCCTCGCGGACGGCGGTGCGCACGCGGTAGCGGCTCACCCCGTAGCGCAGGAGCGCGAGCGTGTCGCGGTCGCGGTCGGCCTCGGTCTGGTCGCCGAGGACGGCGCTGAGCACCGTCACCCCGCGGCGCGTCGCCGAGCCGACCAGGACGTAGCCCGCGCGCTGCGTGCGGCCTGTCTTCACGCCGTTGACGAAGGCCTGCGTGCGCACGAGCGTGTTGCGGTTGACGATCGTCCGCCGCCGGGCGCCGCTGCGCAGGGTCGCGCTGCGCAGGTTCGTCGTCTCGCGGAAGAACGCGTTGCGGCGCAGGATCAGCGTGAGCTTCACCAGGTCGGTCGCCGAGCTGTAGGCGTCGTCGCGCAGCCCGATCGGGTCGAGGAAGTGGGTGTCGCGCAGCCCGAGCTCCTCGGCGCGCGTGTTCATCCGCCTGACGAACGCCGAGCGCGAGCCGGCGACCCGGACCGCGAGCGTCGCCGCGGCGTCGTTGGCGGAGGCCAGCAGCAGGCCGCGCAGGAGGTCGCGGACCGTCAGGCGCTCGCCGGCGCGCAGGCCGATCTGGGACTCGACGGGCGCCGCGCGGTAGTCGATCGCGGTCATGACGTCGTCGAGCGAGGCGCTCTCGAGCGTCAGCAGCGCGGTCATGAGCTTCGTCGTCGAGGCGATCGGCCGCCGGTCGTCGGCCTTGCGCTGGAAGACGATGTCGCCGGTCGCGGGCTCGACGAGGATCGCCGAGGGCGCCTTGACGCTCGGCGCGTCCTGCGCCCGCGCGACGGGCGCCCCGGCGAGCACGATCGCGGCGACGAGCGCGAGGACGGCGAGCGCCGCCCGCAGCGGCGCCGGTCCGGCCTGGCCTGTCGCGGACGCCGTCACTCGCGCAGCTTGAGGGTCTGGCCGACGCGCAGGGTCTGCGCGTCGACGTCGGGGTTGAGCTGCTGCAGGCGCTCGACGGCCACGCCGGTGCGGTCGGCGATCGAGGTCAGCGAGTCGCCCGACTTCACCTTGTAGGTCCGCGACGCGGCGTCGCCCTGCTCCTGGCCCTGGGCGACGGTCGTCGACGTCCGGCCGGTGCTGGTCGGGGCCGCCGGCTCGGAGGCGGCCTCGTCGCTCGAGCCGCCCGATCCGGCGAGGACGAGCAGGACGGCGACGGCCGCCGCCACGAGGGCGATCGGCGCGAGCCAGCGGGCGGGACTCGGGTGCGGCATCGGGCGCGGGAGGATATGCCGGGGCGCGGCCTGAACGGCGCGCCACCGGCGGGGTGCTCAGGCCAGCGACCAGGCCTCGTCGCGCAGGCGCTCGGCCTCGGCCCGGGCGGCGGCGGCGTGGTCCCCGCCCGTCTGCTCGTGGGCGCGCACGATGGACCGGGAAGCGGTGACGAGCCCGGCGGCGCGGCCCGGGGCCCAGGCCGGGGCGAGGTCCTCGACCCGTCCGCCCTGCGCGCCGACGCCCGGCAGCAGGAAGACCGCGCGCGGCAGCAGCTCCCGGGCGCGGGCCAGGTGCTCGGGCGCGGTGGCACCGACGACCGCGCCGACGTCGTGCAGCCCGCTCTGCGGTCCGGGCTCGCCGGCGCCGTCGACCATGCGGGCGACGTGCTCCCAGACGGCCTCGCCGCTCTGGAGCCGGGCGTCCTCCACGTCGGCGGCGCCGGGGTTGGAGGTGCGCACGAGGACGAAGAGGCCGGCGCCGCGCGGCCGGGCGGCGTCGACGAAGGGCTGGAGGGTGTCGGCGCCCATGTAGGGGCTGACGGTGAGGAGGTCGGCGCCGAGGCCCTCGACGTCGCCGAAGGGCGTCGGGGTCGCGGAGAGCAGGCCCTGCGCGTAGGCGGCGGCGGAGACGTCGATGTCGCCGCGCTTGGCGTCGGCGACGACCAGGAGGCCGAGGGCGCGGGCGTGGGCGGCGGCGTCGTGCAGCGCCTGCCAGCCGGGCGCGCCGAGGCGCTCGAAGCACGCGACCTGGAGCTTGACCGCGACGACCGCGGGGGCGACGGCGTCCAGGACGGCGCGGCAGTGGGCGGCGACGGCGGTCGCCGCGCGGACGGCGGGAGCGCCGTCAGCGGCCTGGCCCGCGGCATCGCCGGCGGGCCAGAGCCGCGCCGGGTCGGGGTCCAGGCCGAGGACGACCTGGGACCGCCGCTCGGCGACGGTGGCGGCCAGCCGGTCGGCGACGTGGTCGCCGACCGGCCCGCTGCCGGCTGCCTCGTGGGCGGCCAGGGTGCTGCTAGCCCTTGACGGCCTTCTTGAGGCCCGAGCCGGCGGTGAACTTCGGCACCTTCGAGGCCGCGATCTGGATCGGCTCACCGGTGCGGGGGTGCACGCCCTCGCGGGCGTTGCGCTCGGTGACGTGGAACTTGCCGAAGCCGGAGAACGTCACGTCGCCACCGCGCGTGAGGGTCTCCTGGATGACCTCGAGGGCGGCGTCGACGACCTTCGCGGCCTCGCCCTTTCCGACCTCGGACTTGCTTGCGACCTGGTCGACGAACTCGGACTTGGTCATTGAGGCTCCTCCTCGTGTTCAGGGTGCTTGCCCGACGCTACAGAGGTCGACAGAACTCCGCTTCCCGCCGGGCTTTCCGGCGCCGGATGGCGCCAGAGCGACGGCGGAGCATGCTGGACCGTGCGGACGGATGCGGTGCGGGGTCCCCGGTCCGTGCCGTGTGCAGGGACGATGGGGCGGCGGCCGGACGTCCGCCCGGCCCGTCCGGGAGACTGTGGGGCGTGTCCCTGCAGCGCGTCGCCTGGCTCGTGACGGTCGTCGGACTGGTCGTCGCGGCGGCCATCCTACTGCTGGCGGACTACACCGGCTACGCCGCGCTGGCCGTCGCCGTGGCCCTCAGCGCGTCGATCAACCTGCGCTAGGCGCGGGGCGGACCTCGGTCCCCGGGCGGACGCGGTCCTCCGGCTCGAGGTGGATCAGGACGTCGGCCCCACCGACCTCGGCGCGGATGGCGTCCTGGAGCTCGTGGGCGATGGCGTGGGCGTCCTCGAGCGTCGTCCCGGCGCGGAACTGGACGTGGAGGTCGACGAGGCGGCGGGGACCGGCGCGGCGCGCGCGCAGCGCGTGGAAGCCGGCGACGCCGCGGTCGCCGAAGCCCTTGACGGTGCTGCGGATCGCCTCCATCTCGACCTCGGGCAGCGCCTCGTCGACCAGGGCGCGGGAGGAGCGGGTGACGATGCGCACGCCGGAGACGACGATGGCCAGCGCCACGACGAGCGCGACCACCGGGTCCAGCCACTGCGCGTCGGTGATGGCGACGAGCGCGAGGCCCACGAAGACGCCGGCGGAGGTCGCCGCGTCCGTGCGCAGGTGCGCGGCGTCGGCCTCGAGGGCGGGTGAGCCGCCGGCGGCGCGCGCCCGCCCCATGAGCCGGGCGCTCACGACCATGTTCACCGTGATGGAGAGGGCCAGGACGCCCAGGCCGATCCCGGCCTGCTCGACGTGGCCGCCGATGGCCAGGCGCCGGATCGCCTCGAAGACGATGACCCCGGAGCCGACCAGGATGAGGACGCCCTCGATCGCCGCCGCGAGGTCCTCGACCTTGTCGTGGCCGAAGGGGTGGTTCTCGTCGGCGGGCTCGTCGGCCTTGCGCAGCGAGAAGAAGGCGACGACCGACGCGATGAGGTCGATGGCCGAGTGCAGCGCCTCGGTCAGGAGCGCGACCGACCCGGTGATCGTGCCCGCGACGACCTTCAGGAGGATGAGGACGGAGTTCGAGGCGACCGACAGCAGCGCGGCGCCCGAGCGGGTGCCGCGCGTGTCGCGCGCCTGCGCGGCGCCGTGCCTCAGCGCATCGCCAGCCATGCGAGGAGCTCGCGGGCGGCGCGCCCGCGGTGGCTGATCGCCGCCTTCTCGTCGGGGTCGAGCTCGGCCATCGTGCGGTCGGTGGGGTCGTCGTCGGGGACGAAGGCCGGGTCGTAGCCGAAGCCGCCGTCGCCCCGCGGCTGCGCGGCCAGCGTGCCCGTGCACCGCGCCTCGAACACGTGCTCCTCGCCCGTCCCCGGATCGACGTGCGCGATCGCGCAGACGTAGGCGACGGCGCTGCCGGCCGGTGCCTCGCGCAGGAGCTTGGCGAGGTTCTCCTCGTCGGTGGCGTCCTCGCCGGCGAAGCGCGCCGAGCGCACCCCGGGCCGGCCGCCCAGCGCCTCGGCCTCGATGCCGCTGTCGTCGGCGATGACCACCTGGCCGGTGGCCTGGGCCGCGGCCCGGGCCTTGCCCAGGGCGTTGGCCTCGAAGGTGTCGCCGTCCTCGGGCGGCAGGACGACCTCGTCGGGCAGCGCCACCACCTCGTGCGGCGCCAGCAGGTCGCCGAACTCGCGCGCCTTGTGGTCGTTGCGCGTGGCGAGGACCAGGCGCACCGCGCTCACCCCGCGGCCGAGGCGCCGGCTGCCGCGCGGCCCTCGGCGATCGCGCGGTCCTGCTCGTCGCGCAGGGTGCGGATGCCGCCCTCGGCCAGCTCGAGCAGCGTGTCGAGGTGCGCGCGCGACAGCGGCGTGCGCTCGGCCGTGGCCTGGACCTCCACCAGCCCGCCGTCGCCGGTCATGACGACGTTCGCGTCGACCTCCGCCGAGGAGTCCTCGGGGTAGTCGAGGTCGAGCACCGGCACGCCGCGCACGACGCCGACGGAGACCGCGGCGACCGAGCCGGTGAGCGGGCTGCGGGGGATCGCCCCGCGGCGCACGAGCTCGTCGGCCGCGAGTGCCAGCGCGCAGTAGGCGCCGGTGATCGACGCGCAGCGCGTCCCGCCGTCGGCGGTGAGCACGTCGCAGTCGAGGTAGATCGAGTTCTCGCCGAGCGCTGCGAAGTCGACGACGCCGCGGATGGCGCGGCCGATGAGCCGCTGGATCTCGACGGTGCGCCCGTCGGGGCGGCCCTTGGTGACGTCGCGCGGCTTGCGGTCGCCGGTGGAGGCCGGGAGCATCCCGTACTCCGCGGTGACCCAGCCCAGGCCCGAGCCGGCGCGCCACTTGGGGACGCTCTCGGTCGCCGAGGCCGTGCAGATCACGCGCGTGCCGCCCTGCTGGACGAGCACCGAGCCGGTGGCGGTGGCGACGAAGCCCGGGGTGATCGTCGTCGGGCGCAGCTCGTCGGCCGCGCGCCCTGACGGGCGGCCGGTGGCGGCGGTGGTGGTCGTGGCGTCGGTCATCGGGTCGGCACCTCCGTGCGCAGCTCGACGTGCTCGACGTCGGCCATCGGCATCTGCAGGAACCGGGTGCCCAGGGCGCGGAACGCCTCGGGCTCCCCGGTGGTCAGGAAGCGGTACCCGCCCTCGGTCGTCCTGCGCGAGGCGAGGTCGCGGACCTCGAGCACGTGCTCGACCTGGCGGGCGAGCGGCAGGCCCGAGGTGATCGTCTGCACCCCGCGGCCGAGGATGCGCTGGAGCAGCGGGCGGACGAGCGGGTAGTGCGTGCTGCCCAGCACGACGGTGTCGACGCCGGCCTCGCGCAGCGGCGCGCAGTAGGCGCGGACGGTGTCGACGACCTCCTCGTCGAACTCCGGCCGGCGCTCGATCATCGTCGCGAGCTCGGGGCACGGCACGGACGTCAGCTCGACGAACGGGTCGACCTGCGCGATCGCCTGGTCGTAGGCGCCCGATGCCACGCTCGCGGGCGTGGCCAGCAGGCCCACGCGCCCGTTGCGCGTGGCGGCCGCGGCCTGGACGGCCGCCGGCTGCACGACGCCCAGCACGTCGATGCCGAGCGTCGTCTGCAGCATCCGCGAGCGCAGCGCGGGGAGCGCCGCCGCCGTCGCGGAGTTGCACGCGACGACGAGCAGCTTGGCCCGCCGCGCGAGCAGCTCCTCGGCGATCTGCAGGCTGAACGCCTCGAGCTGCTCGAGCGTCTTGTCGCCGTACGGGAAGCGCGCGGCGTCGGCGAGGTACACGAAGTCCTCCTGTGGCAGCTGCACGAGCAGCTCGTGGAGGACCGTGAGCCCGCCGACGCCGGAGTCGAACACGGCGATGGGGCGATCGCGAGGGTCGCTGGACGCGGGCAGCGGCACCGGCCGATCGTAGAGGCCGGGCCCGCCGCGCCTACTTGGCCTTCTCCACGTCGCCGATCGCGTCCTTGAGCTTGTCGGCGATGGCCTGCGGGATCTCGTCGACCTGGACCTTGCCGCTGGCCGAGACGACGACGCCGAGGATGACGGCCATGAGCATGACGAGCCCGACGTACTCGATCGTCCCCTGGCCGCGCTCGTCGGCGGCGCGGGCGCGCAGGGGCGTGAACAGGCTGTGCAGGTCGGCGTGCAGCCGGCCCATCGTGCGGTACATCTGGGACCTCCCGGTCGTTGCTGGTGCAGTGACCGCCATGCTCGGGAGGACCCTGTGACGGCTCTACGCACGACTGCGCCGAGAGTGCGCCGACCGCGTCGGCGATCCGCGACGGCCGCGCCGGTACACTCGCCCGCCACGGCGCCGAACGAGGGCGCCGTCGTCGCATGAAGAGCCCGCTCTCCCGCATCCGACGCTCCAAGGACGCGCCCGAGGAGCAGCCCACGACGGCGCTCGACCCGGCCGCCGCGGCGGCCCCGCCGCCCGCTCCGGGCGAGCAGCCCACGGTCGCCCAGCCGCCCGTCGGCACCGAGCAGCCGACCGCCTCGCTGTGGGACGCCGCGCAGCAGCAGGCGCCGCCGACCGAGCCGCCCGCGGCCGTCGTCCCGCCCGCGGACGCCGCCGGCCTGCCCGCCGGCGTCGCGCCCGAGGAGACCCGCAGCTCGAGCTTCCGCGACCGCGGCCGCGTCCGTCGCCGCCTGCGCTACCTGCGCCGCGTCCGCGAGCTGGGCTTCCGCGACCTCGGCGGCCTGGTCTTCGACCTGCACCGCTTCGACCGCCAGGGGGAGCACCTCGTCCGCGGCAAGCTCGCCGCGCTCGCGGCGGTCGACGCCGAGCTGCGCGCCCTCGAGCGCGCGCTCGACGAGCGCCGCGACGTCCTCGAGCTGCGCGAGCCCGGCATCGCCGCCTGCCCGCGCTGCGGCGCGCTGCACGGCTCCGACGCGCGCTTCTGCCCGTCCTGCGGCGTCCCGCTGCGCGGCTCGCGCGCGATCGCCGAGGTCGCCGACCTCTCCGGCGTCGGCCCGCTGATGCCCCAGCCCGGTGCCGGCCTCGGCGCCGCGCCGCAGCGTCCGGCCGGTCCGGCGTGGGCCCAGCACCCGCCGCTGCCCGACCCGCCGCCCGCCGAGCGTCCCGCCGACCCGGCCACGTCCGGGCAGGCCGCGCCGGCAGCGCGCCCGCAGGCGGGCGCCGACCAGCCGACCGAGGTCCTGCGCCCCTCGGACGGGGCGCCGGCCGACCACTCGTGAGCGCGACGCCTCCGCCGCCCGGCGGCCAGCCGCCCTCCGGCGAGCAGCCCGGCACGGGGCACCCCGCCGGTCCGCAGCCCGCCGAGCTGCGCTGCCCGCGCTGCGGCGCGACCGTCGCGCCCGAGCAGGACTGGTGCCTGCAGTGCGGCGCACCGGCCCGCACGCGCCTCGCCCAGACGCCGAACTGGCGCCTGCCCGTCGCCGCCGTCGCGACCGTCGCGGCGCTCGCCGGCCTCGCGCTGGCCATCGCCTTCACCGCCCTGACCGACGACGACGGACCGATCACCGCGCCGTCGACGCAGACGACCGCCGCCGGCACCGGCACCCAGGCGATCCCGCCGGGCGCGACCGGCGAGCCGGGCGTGACGCAGACGAACGTCCCGTCGCTGCCGGGGACGCCGACGACCGGCGTGCCGCCGACCACCGCGCCGGGGGTGCCGGGGACGACGGCGCCCGTGCCGGGAACGACGACCCCGGGCGCCGCGCCTGGGTCGACCATGCCGCAGGGCGGGACGACGGTCCCGGGCGCGACCGGGGCCGAGCAGCCCCGGACGATCACCGAGGGCTCTGACGTCCCGGTGATCATCGACCCCTGAGCTGCGCTCGCGTGCGTGACGCCTCGTGCATGCCCTGCATGCACGAGGTGTCACGCAGCTCCTCAGACCGCCAGCGGCCCGCCCTCGCGCAACCGCGCCAACGCCTCCTCCGCGAGCGGGTGCACGGCCAGCCCGTCCACGGCCGGCGCCGCCGCCGCACCGCCCAGCACGGCCAGCGCCTCGCAGCACCCCCGCGCCAGCGCCCCCAGCTCGTAGCCGCCCTCGAGCACGAACCCGACCGGGACGTCGAGCTCCACCGCCAGGCGCGTCACGGACCCCGCCATCGCGGCGAACCCGCCGTCGGTCACCCGGCACCCCGCCAGCGGGTCGTCCGCGTGGGCGTCGAACCCGGCGCTCACCAGCACCAGCTCGGGCGCGTACGCGCGCGCGAGAGGCACGACCGCGTGCTCGACGACCGAGCAGAAGGTCTCGTCGCCCGAGCCGCCCGGGACCGGGACGTTGAGCGTGTAGCCCGCGCCGTCGCCGACGCCGCGCTCCCCCGCCCCGCCGGTCCCCGGGTACAGCGGCGACTGGTGGATCGACACGAAGAGCACGTCGTCGCGCGCGCGGAAGATCGCGTCGGTCCCGTTGCCGTGGTGGACGTCCCAGTCGAGGACCAGCACCCGCGACACGCCGTGCGCGTCCAGCGCCCGCTGCGCCGCCACCGCGACGTGGTTGAAGAGGCAGAAGCCCATGGCGCGCGCCGGCTCGGCGTGGTGGCCGGGGGGCCGGTGGATCGCGGCCCCCGCCGGCGCGCCCTCCCCCAGCAGCGCGTCGACCATCGCCACCGCCCCGCCGGAGCCGTGGACCGCGGCGTGCCACGAGCCCTCGCTGACGACGGTGTCCATGTCGATCGCCCCGCCGCCGATCGCGCACAGCTCCTGGATGCCCAGGACGTGCCGGCGCGGGTGCACCCGCTCGATGAGCTCGAGGTCGCAGGCCGGGGACTCGCGGCGCTCGAAGCCCAGCCAGCCGCGCGCCTCGAGCGCGTCCATCACCGCGGTGATCCGCTCGGGGCGCTCGGGGTGCGGGCCCGGGTCGTGCTCGAGCGACGACGGGTGCGAGAACAGGACGGGCGGCGCCACGCGGCTACGGTATCCCGCCGATGGCGGCGGGTCCCACTGTCCTGCAGGCCGACGTGTGCGTCGTCGGCGCCGGCGCGGCCGGCCTCTACGCGGCGCTCACCGCGGCCCAGCAGGGCGCGCAGGTCGTGCTCGTCTCCGCCACCCCCCTGGCGCAGACCGCGAGCTACTGGGCCCAGGGCGGCATCGCCGCCGCGCTCGCCGTCGAGGACTCCGCCGACCTGCACCGCAAGGACACCGAGCGCGCGGGACGCGGGATCGTCCGGCGCACCGCCGCGAACCTCCTGTGCCGCGAGGCGCCGCACGTCGTCCGCGACCTCGAGGCGCTCGGCGTGCGCTTCGACGCCGACCGTCGCGGCCGCCTCTCCCTCGGGCTCGAGGGCGGCCACACGGTCCGCCGCGTCGTGCACGCCGGCGGCAGTGCCACGGGCCGGCGCGTCGTGCGCGACCTCAGCGCCATCGTCGCCGAGGACCGCCGCATCACCGTGCTCGAGGGCTCGCGCGCCTCGGCCGCCTGGACCGCCGACGGGCGCTGCTTCGGCGTCGCGCTCGAGGACGGCCGCGCCGTCCAGGCCCGCGCGACGATCCTCGCCACCGGCGGCGCCGCCGCGCTCTGGTCCCGGACGACGAACCCGCCGGGCAGCCTCGGCATCGGCCTGCAGCTCGCGCGCGAGGCGGGCGCCGCGCTCGCCGACCTCGAGTTCGTGCAGTTCCACCCCACCGCCGTCACGGGCATCCCCGGCCGTGAGGGCTTCCTCGTGACCGAGGCCATCCGCGGCGAGGGCGCGACGCTGCACGACGCCCACGGCGAGCGCTTCGTCGAGGAGCTCGCGCCTCGCGACGAGGTCGCCCGCGCGATCGCGGGCACGATGCGCGAGCAGGGGACGACCCACGTCCTGCTCGACATGCGCGAGGTCGACCCGCTGAAGTTCCCCAACGTCGTCGGCGCCCTGCGCGACAGCGGCCTGGACCCCGCCACGGAGCTCGTCCCCGTCGCCCCCGCCTCGCACTACGTGATGGGCGGCGTGGTCTGCGACCTCGACGGCGGCAGCACCGTCCCCGGCCTCTACGCCGTCGGTGAGAGCGCCTGCACGGGGCTGCACGGGGCGAACCGCCTCGCCTCGAACTCGCTCACCGAGTGCTTCGTCCTGGGCAAGCGCGCCGCGCTCGCCGGCCTCGACGAGCCGACGGGCCAGCCGGACACCGCGCCGCCCACGGAGACGGCGATCGAGGTCCCGAGCTGGGAGACCCGCCAGGCGCTGTGGCACCACGCCGGGATCGAGCGCGAGCGCGAAGGCCTCCAGCGGCTGACGGACGACCCGCACCCACTGGCGCGCCTCGTCGCGGCATGCGCCATCCTGCGTGAGGAGTCGCGCGGCGCCCACCGTCGCAGCGACTTCCCAGAGACGGACCCCGCGCTGGACGGCCACCACACCGTCGTGCGCAACGGCCACGCCGCCTTCGAGCGCTGGGCCTGAGCCCCGGACGCGGCGGCCTACCCTCCAGGCCGCGACACTGGACCAAGATCCGGGTCCGCTTAACGCGAACTCAATCTTCGCACCGTTTGAGCCTTCACAGAGGGAGGCGACCATGCCGCCCCTCACACGGGACCTACGGAGGAGGGACCAGGGTCTATGTACCAGTTCTCGAGGGCGATCTACCGCGAGCTGGCGGGGGACATCGACGGCGTTCACGGGCGTGAGGCGCACCAGGCGGTGCTCTGCTCCTGCGAGCGCACGATCGAGCGTCTCGCCGGCGACCGGCACTACTTCGCCCGTCCGGCACGGACGCTGTTCAACGACGTCCGCCAGTACTTCCCGATGGCGAGCCAGGCGCGGGTCTGGCAGGTCATCAGCACGTACGTGGCGGCCGCCGACCAGTTCTTGCTGACGCAGCCGCGCAACGGCTTCGACGCCAACGGCAACCCGCTCCAGTGCCGCGCCACGACGCGTCGCGGGACGGCCTGCCAGCGCATGCCGCTGCCGCACAACGGCTACTGCCCGTCGCACCAGCACCTCGCCGAGACCGAGGAGCGGGAGATCGCGGCGGAGATGGCGCTCGCGGCCTAGCGCGCGCCGACACCTGCGGAGGAGGGCTTCGCGGCCGGGGGTGCTTGACTCCCGGCCGTGTTGCTGGGCGTCGACGTGGGAGGCACGTTCACGGACGCCGTCCTCGTCGACGGCGGCCGGGTCGTCACGGCCAAGGCGCCGACCACGCCCCACGACCAGTCCGAGGGCGTCCTCGCCGCCGTCGAGCTCGCCCTCGCCGAGGCCGGCCGGGACGCCGGCGCCGTCGAGGCCTTCGCCCACGGCATGACCGTGGCGACCAACGCGCTGCTCGAGGGCCGCGGCGCCCGCACCGCCCTCGTCGCCACCGAGGGCTTCACCGACGTCCTCGAGCTCGGCCGCCAGGCGCGGCCCGAGCTGTACCGGCTGTGCGTCGCGGGTCCCGCGCCGCTCGTGCCCGCCGAGCTGCGGGTGGCCGCGCCCGAGCGCACGGGCCCCGAGGGCGTGCGCCGCGCGCTCGACGACGACGGTGCCCGCGCGGTCGCCGGGGCGGTGGCGGCGCTGGAGCCCGAGGCCGTCGCCGTCGTCCTGCTGCACGGCTACCGCCACCCCGAGCACGAGCAGCGCCTCGGCGCGGCGCTGCGCGAGCGGCTGGGCGACGGCGTCCACGTCTCGCTCTCCCACGAGGTCACCGCGACGTTCCGCGAGGTCGAGCGCGGCGTGACCACCGAGGTCGACGCCGCGCTCTCCCCCCTGCTGGCCGCCTACCTGCGCCGGCTGGGCGAACGCGCCGCGGGCGCCGGACTGCCCGAGCCGTCGATCATGCAGTCCAGCGGCGGGCTGACGAGCTCGGCGACCGCGGCGGGCCACGCCGCCCTCACCGTCCTCAGCGGTCCCGCCGGCGGCGCGGCCGCCGCCGCGCTGCTCAGCGAGCGCCTGGGCGAGCCCGACCTGCTGTGCTTCGACATGGGCGGGACGTCGTGCGACGTGTGCGTCGTCGAGGACGGCCAGGTGCGCGAGACCGCGGGCCGGGAGGTCGGCGACCGGCCGCTCGCGCTGCCGATGGTCGACATCCACACCGTCGGTGCCGGCGGCGGCTCGATCGCCTGGCGGGACCCGGGGGGCGCGCTGCGCGTCGGCCCGCGCAGCGCCGGGGCCGACCCGGGACCCGCGTGCTACGGCCGCGGGGGGACCGAGCCGACGGTCACCGACGCGAACCTCCTGCTCGGCCGGCTGGACCCGGACGCCGCGCTCTCCGGGGTGCGGCTCGACCGCGACGCCGCGCACGCCGCGGTCGCCGGCCTGGCCGAGCAGCTCGACCTCGACGTCGAGGCCTGCGCCGCCGGGATCGTCCGCGTCGCCGACGCCGAGATGGTCCGCGCGCTGCGCGTCATGACGGTGCAGCGCGGCGTCGACCCGCGGGGGTTCGCGCTGCTGGCCTTCGGCGGCGCGGGCCCGCTGCACGCCGCGCACGTCGCGCAGGAGCTCGGCGTCCGGCGCGTCCTGGTCCCGGCGGCCTCCGGCGTGCTCAGCGCGCTCGGCCTCGCCGCCGCCGACCGCCGCGCCGACGCCCAGCGCACCGTCCTGCTGCGCGGGGAGGCGCTCGACGACGCCGCCCTGCGGGCGGCGCTCGAGGACGTCGGCGCCCAGGCCCGCGCACAGCTGGGCGACGAGCACGCGGCCCTCACGACGACGTGGGAGGTCCGCTACGCCGGCCAGTCCCACGAGCTCGCCGTCCGCTGCGGGCCCGACGCCGCGGAGGTCCGCGAGGCCTTCGCCGCCGAGCACGAGGCCCGCTACGGCTACCGCGACGACGACGGCGAGGTGGAGGTCGTCACCGTCCGGGTGCGCGCCGCCCTGCCCGGCCCCGAGGTCGGCTGGGACGCGCCGGAGCAGGACGCCCCCGGCGGCGGCCCGCTCGCCCTGGCCCTGCGCGGCTCGACCGTCTGGGTCCCCGAAGGCTGGCACGCCCGCTACGACCCGACCGGGACGCTCGTGCTGGAGGACCGCCGGTGAGCATCGACGCCATCGAGCTGCAGGTCGTCCTCGGGGCGCTGCGCGCCGCGTGCGAGGAGGCCGGCGCGGTGCTCGTGCGCAGCGCGCACTCGGCGAACATCAAGGAGCGCCGCGACTGCTCGACCGCGCTCTTCGCGCCCGACGGGCAGATGGCGATGCAGGCCGAGCACATCCCCGTGCACCTCGGGGCGATGCCGGCGTCGGTCGAGGCGGTGCTCGGCGAGGACCACCGTCCCGGCGTCTCGTGGGTGCTCAACGACCCCTACCGGGGCGGCACCCACCTGCCGGACATCACGGTCGTCACGCCGGTCTTCGAGGCCGAGGACGGCGGCGCCCTGCTGGGCTTCGCGGCCAGCCGCGCCCACCACGCCGACGTCGGCGCGAAGGTCCCGGGCTCGATGCCGGCGGACTCGCGGACGCTCGAGGAGGAGGGGGTCGTCATCGCTCCACGCGTGCTCGACGCCACGGCGGTCGAGGAGCTCAGCGCGCGGATGCGAGGTCCCGCCGAGCGCCGCGCCGACCTGCGCGCGCAGCTCGCGGCCAACCGCACGGGCGCGGGTCGGCTGCGCGAGCTCGCGGCGCGCGTCGGCCGCGAGACCTTGCAGGCCGCCGTCGACGAGGTGCTCGACTACAGCGAGCGGCGCACCCGCGCGTGCCTCGCCGCGCTGCCCGACGGCGTCCACGAGGCCGTCGACGTCCTCGAGGGCGTCGACGGGGACCTCGAGCTGCGCCTGCGTGCGACCGTCGACGGCGACCGCCTGGTGCTCGACCTGCGGGGTTCGGCCGGCCAGGACCCCGGCAACCTCAACTGCCCGCGGGCGGTGACGGTCAGCGCCTGCGCCTTCGCGGTGCGCGTGCTCACCGACGCCGACATCCCGCCGACGGCCGGCGCCATGCGGCCGGTGGAGGTCCTGACCGATCCGGGGACGCTGCTCGACGCCCGCGCGCCCGCGGCGGTCGCCGGCGGCAACGTCGAGACCTCGAGCCGCGTGGCCGACCTCGTCCTGCAGGCCTTCGGCCGCGCCTGCGGCCAGGGGACGATGAACAACATCACGCTGGGCACCGACGACTGGACGTCCTACGAGACGCTCGGCGGCGGCCAGGGCGCATGCCCGGACGCCGACGGGCCGAGCGGCGTGCACGTGGCGATGTCCAACACCCGCAACACCCCGGTCGAGGCCTTCGAGCTCGAGTTCCCGGTCGACGTCGTGCGCCTCGAGCGCCGGCGCGGCAGCGGCGGGGACGGCCGCCACCGCGGCGGCGACGGGCTCGTGCGCGAGTGGCGGGCGCGCGAGCCGCTGGCCTACAGCCTCATCACCGAGCGCCGTCGCCACGCCCCGCCCGGCGCCGACGGCGGCGCGCCGGGCGCCCGCGGGCGCAACGTCCTCGTGCGCGCCGACGGGACGGAGGAGGAGCTGGCGCCCAAGGCCACCGGCGAGCTCGCGGCGGGGGAGGCGCTGCGGCTCGAGACGCCCGGCGGCGGCGGTCACGGAGCGCCGGAGAGCGCCTCGTAGAAGCCCTGCTGATGGCCGCCATCAGCGCGGCCGGGGGACTAAGGGGTTGCACCCGACGTGAGTAAGGGGTCGGCGCGCAGGACTGAGGTCTGCGGGCCGCCAAGACGGCTCGCCCACCCGATGTGGAGGACCACCCCTCAGGAGCACGATGCTCCCATGCACTTCCTCCTCCAGAACGAGCTCCTCGACGCCGAGGCGAGCGTGCGCCGGGCGCAGCGGACCCGCGCGGCACAGGCCTCTCTCTCCGCCGTGCCCCGCCTCCACCGGTTCCGCAGGTGGCGCCCGGTGCGCGCCCGGCGTCCGAGCATCCGCCCCCGCCCGGCCTAGCCGAGGACCGCGGGGCCGTGGCGGGCCTTGCCCGGCCGTGGGACGATGGGGGCGTGCCCCAGCGTGTCACGAGCGACGTCTTCGTCGGTCGCACCGCGGAGCTCGCAGAGCTCGAGCGGGCGCTGGCGGACGTCCTGGGCGGGAAGGCCCGCGTGGCGCTCGTCGCCGGGGAGTCGGGCGTCGGCAAGAGCCGCTTCGCCACGCAGGTGCGCCGCCGTGCGGAGGAGGCCGGCGCGCGCGCACTGTGGGGCGACTGCCTCGAGCTCGGCGACGGCGAGCTGCCCTACGCGCCGATCGTCGGCGCGCTGCGCGGCCTGGCCCGCGAGGGCGACCCGGTCTTCGACGAGCTCGGCCCGGCGCGCGCCGAGCTCGCGCGCCTGCTGCCGGAGCTCGGCGTCCCGGGCGACCTGCAGATCGAGCCGCTCGGCGGCAGCGGGCGCGGCCGGCTCTTCGAGCTGCTGCTCGCGCTCCTGGACCGCCTCGGGCGCCAGCAGCCGCTGCTGCTCGTCCTCGACGACCTGCACTGGGCCGACCGCTCCACCCGCGAGTTCCTCGCGTTCCTCGCGCGCAACCTCTGCGCCGAGCGGATCCTGGTCCTGGGGACGTACCGCTCCGACGAGCTGCACCGCCGCCACCCGCTGCGCCCGGTCCTCGCCGAGGTCGAGCGCCAGTCCAACGTCCGGCGCGTCGAGCTGCAGCGCTTCACCCGCGACGAGCTGCGCCTCGCGCTCGGCGACATCCTCGGGGCCCCCGCGGCCGAGGGCCTCGTCGAGCGGCTGTGGCAGCGCAGCGAGGGCGTCCCGCTCTTCGCCGAGGAGCTGCTGGCCGCCGGCAGCGACGGCCGGGGCGAGCTGGCCGGGTCGCTGCGCGACGCGCTCATGCTGCGCGTCGACGCGCTGCCCGACGCGGCGCAGGAGGCGCTGCGCTGGGTCGCGGCCGGCAAGCGCGTGATGCTCGAGGTCCTGCAGGAGGTCAGCGGGCTCGACGCCCGCGAGGTCCGCGACGGCGTGCGCGAGGCGGTCACGCACAACGTCCTGCTCACCCACCCCAACGGGACGCTGAGCTTCCGCCACGAGCTGCTGCGCGAGGTCGTCGCCGACGACTTCCTGCCCGGCGAGGAGGCCGAGCTGCACCTCGTCCTGGCCGAGGCGCTGGAGCGCCGGCTCGACGGCGAGGTCTGCGTCAAGCCGACCGAGGCGGCGATGATCGCCCACCACTACGACCAGGCCGGCGAGCGCCCCCGCGCGCTCGTGGCCGCGGTACGGGCCGGCGAGGCGGCGTGGGACGTCCACGCCGCGGGCGAGGCGGGTGACCTGTTCGAGCGCGCGCTCGAGCTGTGGGACCACGTCCCGGACGCCGAGGAGCTGCTGGGCATCGACCACGTCGAGCTCCTGCAGCGCGCCGCGGTCGCCCGCGACGACGAGCCCGCGCGCTCCGCCGAGCTCGCCCGCCGGGCGCTCGCCGAGCTCGACCGCGAGGAGGAGCCGGTGCGCGCCGCGTCGCTGCTGCACCGCCTCGGCCGCGCGCAGTGGAGCCGCGGCCACGGCGAGCAGGCCTTCGCGACCTGGGACGAGGCGCTGGACCTCCTGCCCGCCGACCGGCCGACCGTCCTGCGGGCGAAGCTCCTGGCTCGCAAGGCGTCGTCGCTGATGCTCTGGGGCAGCTACGCCGACGCCGACGAGCTCTGCCAGGTGGCCCTGCGCTCGGCGCGCGCGGCCGGCTCGCGGTGGGCGGAGCTGCACGCGCTGAACACCCGCGGGGTCTGCCTGCTGGCGCTCGGCGACCCCGGCGGGGCGATCGACACGCTGCGCGCCGCCCTCGACGGGGCGCGGGCGGACGGCATGGCCGACCAGCTCATGCGGGCCTACATCAACCTCTCGGACACGCTGCTGCTCGCCGGCCGGGCCGAGGAGGCCCACGACCTGCTCGTGCGCGGCACGGCGGAGGCCAAGGAGCTCGGCCACCACGGCACGTGGATCGGCTTCCAGCGCGCCGAGGCGGCGTTCCACCTCGGGCTGTGGCGGGAGTCCGACGAGCTGCTGCCCGCCGGCAGCGCGCCGCGTCACGAGGGCCAGAACCGGATGTTCTTCCAGATCCGCCGGGCCGAGCTCGAGCTCGCCCGCGGTGAGCACGACCGCGCCCGGGAGCGCCTGGCGCAGACCCGCGAGAGCGCGGGGCAGATGCTCGAGCCGCAGTGGATCTCCCCCATCGCGTCGCTGCTGGCCGCGCTGCACCGCCGCGAGCGCCGGATCGACGAGGCGCGCGACGCGATCGACTGGGGCCTGTCGCGGCTCAAGCGCGGTGAGCCGGGACTCGAGGACGCGCCGCGGATGGCGCGGATCCTGGCGGTCGGCGCGGGGGTGGAGGCCGACGCGGCGCGGATGGCGCGCGATCTGGGCCGTCCCGGCGACGAGGCCGAGGCGGCGGGCCGTGCCGCGGACTACGCGGCGCGGGCGATCGTCCTCGCGGGGACCCGGCACGGCCGGGCGATCCCGGAGACCGCGGCCCATGCGGCGGTCGCCGAGGCCGAGGCGGCGCTGGCCGGCGGCGCGCCGCGCCCCGAGCTGTGGGCCCGCGCCGCGGAGCTCTGGGACGCCATGTCGCGCCCCTACGGCGTGGCGAGCGCGCGCTGGGAGGAGGCCGAGGCGCGGCTGCTCACCGGCGACCGCGCCGGCGCGACCGAGGCGGCACGCACCGCGTGCGCCGTCGCCACCGAGCTCGGTGCGGCGTGGCTCAGGGACGCGATCGAGGGCCTGGCCCGCCGCGGCCGGCTGCGCCTCGACGACGGCGACCCGGCCGGCGCGGACGGCACGCCGGGGTCGGCCGCCGGCGCCACGGCCGCCCAGCCGGAGGTCCCCGAGCCGGCGACCGAGCTCGGCCTCACCCCGCGCGAGCTCGAGGTCCTGCTGCTCGTGGCCGACGGGCGGACGAACCGCGAGATCGGCGAGCGCCTGTTCATGGCCGAGAAGACCGCCTCGGTCCACGTCTCGCGGATCCTGGCCAAGCTCGGCGTGCGCTCGCGCACCGAGGCGGCCGCAGCCGCCTACCGCCTCGGGCTGGTCGTGGAGCCCCAGGCGTAGATGGCCAAGCCGGGCGAGGACGGTCTCCCGGTCCTGTCGTTCGAGGACGCGGCGGCCTTCGAGGCGTGGCTCGAGGCCAACCACGACGGGCCGGGGCTGTGGATGAAGCTCGCCAAGAAGGGCGCCGGCGTGCCGAGCGTCACCCGCGCCGAGGCGCTGGACCTCGCCCTCTGCTTCGGCTGGATCGACGGCCAGTCCCACGGCATCGACGAGACGTGGACCGGCCAGCGGTGGGTGCCGCGCCGGCCCCGCAGCCGGTGGTCGCGCATCAACACCGAGAAGGCCGAGGCGCTCATCGCCGAGGGGCGGATGCGCCCGAGCGGGATGGCGGAGGTCGAGAAGGCCAAGGCCGACGGCCGCTGGGACGCCGCCTACGAGCCGCCGAGCACCGCGACCGTCCCCGCCGACCTGCAGGCGGCGCTCGACGCCGACCCGCAGGCGGCCGCGGCGTTCGCCGCGCTCGACGCGACCAACCGCTACGCGGTCCTGCACCGCGTCACCGCCGAGGCCAAGCGCCCGGGGACCCGCGAGCGGCGCATCGAGCGGCTGGTCGCGATGCTCGCCGCGGGTCAGAAGCTCCACCCCTAGCGCGCCTGTCGGCACCCGCGCTGGCAGAGTGAGGCCATGCCCGCCTCCCTGGTCCACACCTGCCTGCGCGTCCGCGACCCCGACGCGTCGGTGCGCTTCTACGCCCTGCTCGGGTTCGAGGAGACGGGCCGCCTCACCTTCGAGACGGCCTACAACGTCTACCTCGGGCTGCCCGGCGACGGCGACCGGCTCGAGCTCACGGTGAACGTCGGCCGTGAGGAGCCCTATCCGCTCGGCGAGGGCTTCAACCACATCGCGGTCACCGTCGACGACCTCGACGCGACGCTGGCCACGCTGGCCGAGGAGGCCGACGTGCACCCCGAGAAGCCGGCCTACCGGCCGGGCGGCCGCGACGACCTGCCGCGCATCGCGTTCGTCGCCGACCCCGACGGCTACCGCGTGGAGCTCATCGACGGCGGGGCGTTCGCAACGCCCCAGGACCCCGCGCCCGCCGCGGGCTGAGCGCCGTGCGTGTCGCCTTCCTCGGCCTCGGGATCATGGGGTCGCGCATGGCCGCGAACCTCGTGCGGGCCGGCCACGAGCTGACGGTCTGGACCCGCACCCCCGGCAAGGCGCAGGCCTGGGCCGACGAGCACCGCGCCGCGGTCGCCGCCACGCCGCGCGAGGCCGCCGACGGCGCCGAGGTCGTGGTCTCGATGGTCGTGGACGGCGCGCAGGTGCGCTCGGTCCTGCTCGGCGAAGACGGCGCGGCGGACGGGGCGGGCGACGGGACGCTCGTCGTCGACATGTCCACCATCGCGCCGGCCGACGCCCGGTCGATCGCCGCCGACCTCGAGGCCCGCGGCCTGCGCTTCGTCGACGCGCCGGTGACGGGCTCGTCGCCCAAGGCCGCGGACGGGACGCTGACGATCATGTGCGGTGGCGCGGCCGACGACGTCGACCGCGCCCGGCCGCTGTTCGACGTGATGGGCGAGCTCGTCGTCCACGTCGGGGCGACCGGCCAGGGCCAGGCGCTCAAGCTCGTCAACAACGCGACCGCCGCGGCGAACGCGGCGACGGTCGCCCAGGCGCTGCTCGTCGCCGACGCGCTGGGCGTCGACCTCGACGCGCTGCAGGCCGTCCTCGGCGCGGGCTCCGGCGGCTCGGCGATGCTCGCGCTGAAGGCCGCGCCGATGCGCGACCACGACTTCTCGACGCTCTTCAAGGCCGAGCACATGCTCAAGGACGTGCGCCTCTGCCTGGAGGAGGCCCAGAGCGCCGGCGTGCCGTTCCCGGCGGCCGCCGCGGCGCGCGACGCGCTCGTCGCCGCCATGGGCCGCGGCCGGGGCGACGCCGACTTCGCGGTCCTGCTCGAGGCCTTCGAGGGGCTGGCCGGACGGCGCCTCGGTGACGGCCCGGCGGGCCCTGACGGTCCGTCCGGCGACTAGCACACCCTGTCGAAGTCCGCCTAGACAGTCTGTCGATCTCCCGATTTTGCCGGGAGATTTGGCAGTTGTTTCCATCCTGTGCTTATGTGCAGGGGCGTTGCCGCTGGCCTCGTCCGACCCTCCGGACGCGGCGGCACGCCTCTGTTCCAGCCTCCTCCCCCCGCACCCGCTTATGCCTATTGCGTTCAAGGAATGGGCCGTCACCGTCCGCGCGCTCGCCGAGGGTGAGCAGCTCCTCACCCTCCGGAAGGGTGGCGTCGGTGAGTCCTCGAAGCACTTCCAGCTCGAGCACGACCGGTTCTTCCTGTATCCGACCTTCGACCACCAGCGCAACGACCTCGTCCGCGAGTCGCACATGCCCGAGCTGCGCCGCGCGCTCGAGGAGGGCGTCTGGCCCGACGGCGAGCCGCCCCTCCACGCGCTGACCCGTGACGGCGGCATCCACCAGCCCGACCGCGTCCGCGTTCGCGCCTGGGCCGAGGTCGCCGGCCACTTCACCATCACGGACCCGCGCACGGTCTGCGAGCTCTCGCCGTTCTACGTCTGGACGACGGACTACGCCGAGAAGCGCCTGGCGTGGAAGCGCCGCCACCCGCTGCACGTGCTGCTGCTGCGCACGTACCGGATCCCGCGCCCCGTGACCGTCCGCGTCAAGGACGAGTACGGCGGCTGTCGCTCCTGGCTCGAGATCACCCGCGACCTGCCGTTCGAGGGCACCCCGGTGCTGTCGGACGACGAGTTCGCGAGCGCCGCCGAGATCATCGCCGGCATCTGCGAGTCGCGCGTCCCCGAGCTCGTCTAGCTCGTCTGTGATGGCGGCCACCGACCTGGTGGCCGCCGCGCAGCGCCTCCTCGTCGTCGGGATCGGCGGCGGTGGTGACGTCGTCGGGTCCTACGCCGTCGCGCTGGCCGCGGAGGCGCTGGGGACCGACGCGGTCGTCGGCGGCCTGACGTGGGAGCGCCGGCCGGTGGACCCGCTCCCCGGCCCGCGGCGCCTCGACGAGGTCGTCGACGCCGAGGCGCTCAACGCGGCGGTCGCGCTCGCCCGTCCCGAGACCAGCGGTCCGGGCGGCTTCCGCTTCTGCGAGGCGCACCTCGCCGGCCTGCTCGACGAGGACGTCGTGCTCGTCGACCCGACCGGCGGGCCCGCCGCCACCGCGGCCGGGCTGGCCGACGCGGCCACGCGGCTGGGCTGCGACGTGGTGGTCCTGCTCGACGTCGGCGGCGACGTGCTCGCCCACGGCGACGAGCCCGGGCTGGCCAGCCCGCTGGCCGACGCCGTCCTGCTCGCGACCGCACCCGCGCTCGAGGCCGCCGGCCTGGGCGTGCTGGGCGTCGTCTTCGGCATCGGCTGCGACGGCGAGCTCAAGCCCGCCGAGGTGCTCGAGCGCCTCGAGGAGGTCCGCTCCGTGGGCGGCGACCTCGGCGACCTGCCGCTCCCCGAGGGCGCGCTGGACCGCCTCGATGCGGCGTGCGCCGTCGTGCCGACCGAGGCCAGCGCGATGGCCGTTCGCTGCGCGCGCGGCGAGGTCGGCGACGTGCCGATCCGCCAGGGCCGGCGCACCGTGCCGCTGACGCCCGACGGCGGGCGGCTGGTCTGCTTCGACCCGGCAGCGGCGATGCGCTCGGCGGCGAAGCTCGCGGCCGCGCTCGTCGACTCGTGCTCGCTCGAGCACGCGCACGACCGGCTCACCGAGCTCGGCGTGCGCACCGAGCTGGCCTACGAGCGCGACGCGGCCGCCGCCGCACCGCCCTCGTCCTGACCGTGCGCTAGCCGGACTGGCTGCCGCCGCAGGCCTGGATCGCCTCGGCGGCCTTCGTCGTCAGCTCGCGCGAGGTGCGCTGGCCGGAGCGGATCTGCGCGGTGATGTCGTCCTCGCTGATCGTCTCGCGCAGCTGCTTGACCACGCAGTCGACCTCCTGCTCGGTGGCGCCGTCGCCCTTGAGCGACTCGCGCACGCCGCTCTCGAACTGGCGGCGCAGCAGCGAGACGCCCTGGCTGTCGGTCGTCTCCGAGGTGCACTCGGTGACGACGCGGAGGAACTCCCGGTGGGGGTCCTTGTCGGCGATCGCGTCGTAGGCGAGCTGGCGGAAGGTCGGGTCGTCGAGGCCCTGCAGGCCCTTGCCGATGCAGTCGCGCGCCTTGGGGTCCTGCAGCGGGCCGGCGTCCGGGTCGTCAGCCGCGCCCGCGAGGCCCTTCGTGAGCTGGGAGCGCAGGAAGGCGACGCTGAGCTCGGCCACCTTCCACTCGCCCTCTTCCTTGACGTACGTGAGCTGGCCGGTGGCGCCGTCGCTGTCGCCGCCCTGGACCGTCACCGTGCCCGTGGCGCGCTCGGCGTCGCCCTGGACGTTGCTGACCGTCGCGCCGGTCGGCGGCTTGTCGTCGGCCTCGGGCGTCTCGGCCTTGCGGCAGGTCGCGAGGTCGCCGTACACGGCGGTGACGAAGCCGCGCGTGACGACGCGCGTGCACTTGACCTCGGGGTCGCGCGTCGTGAGCGCGGTGACCGTGGTCTTGCGGATGGCCTCCTCGTCGGGGCCGTCGCTGCTCGAGTCGTCGCCGCCGCAGGCGGCCAGGAGCATGGAGGACCCGCCGATGAGCACGGCGGCGCGCAGGGCCTGGCGGAGCATGGCGCGCATCCTGCCAGGCCGCGACGCCGTGTCTCGGACAGGCCCTGCGACGAGCGGGCAGGCGGCGGGCGGCCTGCGGCGAATGGTCAAGGCGGGTCATGGCGTGGGAGGAGACGGAGAGCACCCACTTCAGCGCGCGGCACGGGTCCGAGGACGCCGACGACGTCACCGGCGTGCTCGAGCTGCTCGAGACGACGCACGAACGGCTCGCCGGCGCGTTCCCGGAGGTCCCGCAGCGCACGAGCGTCGTCGTCCACCCCTCCGACGCGGCGCTCGCCCTCGCCCAGCCGGTGGTCCCCCTCATGCGCCTGGCGACGGCGCCGGCGGCGCGGCGCTACCTCGTCGGCTGGCCCTCGCGGGCGACGATCCACGTCCTCGCGCCGCGGCTGCTCGCCGCACGGGCGTCCAACGTCCCGGGCTCGCGGGAGATGGAGCTGCTGGCCCCCTCGGCGCTCTACGCCCAGCTCGTCGTCGGCCACAACGCCCCGCTGCTGCCCCCGCCGTTCCGGGCCGGCACGTTCGTGCGGGCGGTGCGCTGGGCGTGGCTGGTCTTCGGCGCGGGCCAGTTCTTCGGCGGCCAGACCGCCCACGCCCGGCCGGCGATCGGGCGGCGCCTGCGCGAGGGCGGCGAGCCGTCCTTCCCGCCGGGCCTGCGCGATGCGCCGCTGCTCGGGGGGACGGTGCTCGACCTCCTGGCCCGCGAGGAGGGCGAGCGCGCCGCGATCCGGTTCATCACCCACCTGCCGCCGGGCGGCCCGCGCGACGCCCTCGTCCGGGCCTTCCACGGCCGGCCGCTCGTGCACACCGAGGGCACCTGGCGCGCCCATCTCGCCCGGCTCGCGGGGCAGGCGAGCGAGGAGGGCTAGACCGCAACGTCCGGGGCCGAACAACCGCCGGGGAGGCCCCTGCAAGAACCGGACCGAGGGCCGTTTTCCCGCGACCTGCATGGGAACATCCGTGGGGTGAGCCGCCGTGTCGTGAAGGTCTTCGCCCTCGTGGTGGTGCTGGTCGTGGGCGTGGGCGCCGGTGCGCTTGCCTGGGCCGACCACCAGTCCCGCGACGAGATCCCCGACGGCGTCCAGATCGCCGGGATCGACGTCGGCGGCATGACCGAGCAGGGCGCGCGCGACCAGCTGCGCCAGGACCTCGCCCAGCCCGCCGCCCGCCCCGTGCGCGTGCGCGTCGGCGGCCAGACGCTGACGCTCTCGGCCAAGGAGGCCGGCGTGCGCATCGACCTCGCGGGCGCCGTGCGCCAAGCCGTCGAGTCCGGCCGCGGCGGCTCGTTCGTCAGCCGCGGTTGGCGCTCTCTCTCCGGCGGCACCGTCGAGCGCGACATCCCCGCCCCCGTCGAGGCGGACGCCGCGGCGGTCAAGAGCTTCGTCGGCCGCCTGCGCGACCGCGTCGGGCGCTCCGCCAAGGACGCCGAGCTCGACGTCTCCATCACCGACGTCTCGGTCAAGCCGGGCGAGACCGGCCGCCGCCTCGCCGACCCCGGCGGCCTCCAGCGCCGCATCACCAAGGCCCTCAGCGACCCGGACGCGTCGCGCGATCTCCGAGCCTCGGTCGTCAAGGTCCAGCCGCAGCGCACCGCCGAGGACGTCTGGAACGCCAACCCGGTCGTCGTGACCGTCGCCGCCGACGCCAAGCGCGTCCGGGTCTTCCGCCGCGGCGAGCTCGAGAAGACCTACCGCGTCGCCGTCGGCAGCAAGGAGTACCCGACGCCGCTCGGCCAGTTTTCGGTCCAGTCGATGCAGAAGAACCCGACCTGGAACGTCCCCGACTCCGAGTGGGCGGGCGACCTCGCCGGCCAGACCATCCCGGGCGGCGACCCCCGCAACCCCCTCAAGGCCCGCTGGATCGGCTTCAACGGCTCCGTCGGCTTCCACGGCACCGCCGACATCGGCTCCCTCGGCAACGCCGCGTCCCACGGCTGCGTGCGCATGAACCCGTCGGACGTCATCGACCTGTACAAGCGGGTCGAGGTCGGGACGACGGTGCTGGTGGCCTAGGCGGTCGTCCGTCTGGCGGAGCTCCGCTCGGTGCGCCGTGGGAGGGCGGCGGGCGCTGTTCGGCAGTGAGGGAGGCGACGGGGCTAGCCGCCGCGGGGTCCGCGAGGGGTCGTGTGGGGTCGGGCGTTCGTGGCCCTGTTGATTCCGGCGTCCTGCGCCGGAAATCGACAGGGTCACGGTCCTTCGGCCCCGAACGAGCATCGATTGGCGGATTCTCCGCTCCCCAGGCGGAGAAGACGCCAACGGATGCGCGAAGCGCCCGCCCTCACAACGCCGCGCCCAGCCACACGAGCAGGGCGACCACCAGCAGCCCGACGACCAACCCGGCCAGGAGCTTGAGCGGCGAGACCGCCGCACGCCGCTCCTCGCTGATGAGCTCAGCCTGCAGCAGGACCTCGTGCGCGGCGAAGGCACCGCCCTCCGGGACCAGCACGTCGCGCGGTCCGGCCGCGAGCATGTCCGGGACGTCGAAGCCGGCCGTGCGCCGCAGCAGCGACGGGATGCCCTCCTCGGCGAGGAGGTTCTGGATGAACTCCGCCTCGGCCTGGTTGCGGCCGCCCGCGACCTTCACGAGGGGACCCTCGCGGTAGCGGGGATCGCCCTGGGGCGGGTCAGGCCGCACCCACGCGGACCTCGGCCTGCTCGGCCTCGCCGTCGACGATCCGCCAGTGGCGGATGTCCGGCTCCCCGCCGCCCGCGACACCGATGATGAGCCACTCGGCGCCCGGCCAGAGCGCCGCGAAGTTCATGTCGGTCTGGGACGGGATCGGGTCCGAGCGCGTGTGCGAGTGGTAGATCGCCAGGTCCGCGCCGGCGTCGTCGATGCGCTGGGTGAGCTCGAGGAGCTCCTTGCCGTCGATCTCGAACCGGAAGGGGCTCGCGGCGACGTTCTCGGCCTCGAAGACCTCGACCGCCCGGCCGTCGCGGACGGCGATCAGCCCGCAGCACTCGTTGGGCGCCTCGCGGCGCGCGTGCTCGACGATCTGCTCCAGGAGGTCGGCGGCGATGTCCACGCCGCCAACCTAGCGCCAGGCCTCGCGAGGCCCGGCGGGCGAGGCGCTAGGCCTCGCTCCGGGGCGCGATGTACTCGTCGTCGCGCTTGTCCTCGCCGGAGATGGAGTCCTTGAACTCCCGCATCCCCTTGCCGAGGGAGCGACCGACCTCGGGCAGCTTCTTCGGGCCCAGGACGATCAGGGCGATCGCCAGGACGATGATGAGCTCCATGGGGCCGATGTTGAAGGGCATCAGTTCAAGATCCTCTCGACTGGGATGTCGTCAGGTGTTGCGCAGCAGTTGAGCAGACGGATCATCCGCTGCCCACCGCCGGACGGTCGATCCGGCGGCGCCGACTACCACCACACGGTCGAGTCGAGGTTCGCGACCTCGTCGACCGGCAGCGTGTAGATCCCGGACGACAGGTACTTCCAGCCGTCGTCGCAGACGATGAAGCAGAGGTTGCCCTCGTCCATCTCGCTCGCGATGCGCACGGCGATGGAGGCGATCGCGCCCGACGAGACGCCCGCGAACAGGCCCTCCTCGTCGAGGAGCTTGCGGGTCCAGACGATCGCGTCGCGGTTGGTGACGAAGATCTTGCGGTCCAGCAGCGAGAGGTCGATGATCGGCGGGATGTAGCCGTCGTCGAGGGAGCGCAGGCCCTGGACGGGCTCGCCCTGCATCGGCTCTGCCGCGACGATCTTCACGCGGTCGCCGAGCTCCTCGCGGAAGCGCCGGCCGTTGCCCATGAGCGTGCCGCCCGTGCCGAGGCCCGCGACGAAGACGTCGAGCTCGCCGTCGAGCTCCTCGAGGATCTCGGGCGCCGTGCCGTGGTAGTGGGCGAGCGGGTTGGCCTCGTTGCCGTACTGGTAGGGCATGTAGTACGAGGCGTCCTCCTCGGCCATCTTCAGCGCCATCGCGACGGCGCCGTTGGAGCCCTGGTCGCCGGGCGAGTAGACGATCTCGGCCCCGTACATCTTCAGGAGCTGCGTGCGCTCCGGCGTGACGTTGTCGGGCATGACGACCTTCAGCCGGTAGCCCTTGCGCCGGCAGATCATCGCCAGCGCGATGCCCGTGTTGCCCGAGGTGGGCTCGAGGATCGTCTGGCCGGGGCGGATGAGCCCCTGCTCCTCGGCGTGCTCGATGAGCGAGCGCGCCACGCGGTCCTTGACCGAGCCGGTCGGGTTGTGGGACTCCAGCTTGGCCCAGATGCGGACGCCCGGCTTGGGGCTCAGGCGCTTGAGCTCGACCAGGGGCGTGTTGCCGATCGCCTGGACGAGGTCGCCGTAGCGTCCGCCGCAGGGTCGCGTCTCGAGGGGAGGGACGGCCATCGCTTCACGGAGTGTAGTGCTCGGTGAGGGGCCACCCCACCCCCTCGATGTCCTGCGGAGAGCCGGCGCTCAGCAGCCGCCGGCCATGGCCGGCAGCAGCTGCAGGACGGCGCCCTCGGTGACGGGCGTGTCCAGCCCGTCCATCACCCGGACGTCCTCCTGGTTGAGGTAGACGTTGAGGAACTTGTTGAGCTGGCCGTCGTCGCCGAAGACCTGGGCCTTGACGCCCGGGTTGGCCTCGGTGAAGGCGACGAGGACCTCGCCGACGGTCGAGCCATCGGCGCTGACCTCGCGCTCCCCTCCGACGGAGGGGCGCAGGACGGGCGGGATGCGGATGGTGGCAGCCATGGAGACGGCGGGACCCTAGCCCGCGGCGGCGCAGAACGCCTCGTAGTCGGGGAACACGCCCATCTCCTCGTCGGAGATGGCGCCCGGCTCGCGCGAGCAGATCGGGCACTCGGGGTCGCGGCGGACCTTCAGCTCGGTCGTCGACGCGTCGAGCGCGTCGTACATGAGCAGCCGGCCGATCAGCGGGTCGCCGATGCCCGTGATGAGCTTGATGACCTCGGTGGCCTGCAGGAGGCCCATCGTCCCGGGCAGGACGCCCAGCACGCCGTTGGCACCGCAGCTCGGGGCCAGCTCCGCCGGCGGCGGCTGGCGGAAGAGGCAGCGGTAGCACGGGCCCTCGTAGGGCGCGAAGACGCTCAGCTGGCCCTCGAAGCCGAGGATGGCGGCGCTCACGACCGGGATGCCGAGGCGGACCGTCGCGTCGTTGAGCAGGTAGCGCGTCGGGAAGTTGTCGACGCCGTCCACGACGATGTCGAAGCCCTCGAGGACCTCCATGATGTTGGAGGCGTCCAGGCGGAACTGGAACTTCTTGACCTGGACGTCGGGGTTGAGGTCCTTGATCGCCTGCTCGGCGGAGTCGACCTTCGGGACGCCCACGCGAGAGGTGGCGTGGATGACCTGGCGCTGGAGGTTCGAGACGTCGACGACGTCGTCGTCCACGATGCCCAGCGTCCCGACGCCCGCGGCGGCGAGGTAGAGGGCGGTGGGCGACCCCAGGCCGCCGGCGCCCAGCAGCAGGACCTTGGCGTCCAGCAGCTTGGCCTGGCCCTCGGTGCCGATCTCCGGCAGCAGGAAGTGGCGGCTGTAGCGGTCGCGCTGCTCGGGGGTGAACACGCGCGGGGTCTCGACGGCGTAGCCGCGGTCCTTCCACAGCGTGTAGCCGCCGGTCATCGACTCGACCTGCTCGTAGCCGAGGTCCTCGCGCAGGGTGCGCGCCGCCAGGGCGGAGCGGTTGCCCGAGGCGCAGTAGAGGACCACGCGCTGGGAGCGGTCGGGCGCCGCACCCTCGATGCGCGACTCGAGGTGGCCGCGGGAGACGTGCTTGGCGCCGGGCAGGTGGCCGCGGTCCCACTCCTCGGGCTCACGGACGTCGACGAGGACGACGCCGTCGTCGATGCGGCCCTGCTCGACGAGGTCGTGGACCTCGCGCGGGTCGACCTCCTTGATGGAGGACTTCACCTGCTTGATGAACTCCGAGCCGGAGGGCGTCATCTGTGGCAATCACCTGAAGGACTGAGGGGTTTCAGTGCTTCAGGAAGTGTAGCGGCCGGACGCGCCCGCCCTCCGAGCGCGTCCGACCGCCGGGTCCCGAACCCAGGTCCAAGTGGGGAGGGGCTGCACCAGGGGTATCGGAGCGCGCCGCGGGTGCCGACATGGGGTGTGGACCCCATTCGCTCCGAGCCCTCCCCCACCGCCTTGCGCCGGACCTCCCTCGCCACCCAGGTGCTCGCCGTCAACGCGGCGCTCATCACCGCCACCGTCCTCGCGGCGGCCGTCGTCGCGCAGCTCGACGTGACGGGCGCCGAGTCGCGCCGCCAGGCGCTCGTCCTGGTGGCGGCGATCCTCTCCACCGTCCTCGTCAACGGGCTCGTCGTCCGCCGCCGCTTCGCCCCGCTCGAGCACCTCATCGACGTCATGGAGCGCGTCGACCTCGGCGCCGCCCGCGACGGCGAGGTCCGCGCGGAGGTCGACGCCGACTCCGCCGAGGTCGCCCGCCTCACCGACGCCTTCAACCGCATGCTCGGACGGCTCGAGGACGAGCGCGCCCGGACCGCCGGCGCCGTCCTGCAGGGCCAGGAGGCCGAGCGCGCGCGCCTCGCGCGCGACCTGCACGACGAGGCCAACCAGGCGCTGACCGGCGTCCTGCTGCGCCTCGCCGCCACCGCGCAGGACGCGCCGCCCGCCCTGCGCGACGAGCTGCGCGCCACCCAGGAGGTCGCCACGCAGGCGATGGACGAGCTGCTGCGCCTGGCGCGCGAGCTGCGCCCCGCCGCGCTGGACGACCACGGCCTCGCCGTGGCGCTCGCGGCGCTGCTGGACCGCGCGCCGCTGCGCGCGTCGCTCGACGCCGGCGACTGCGACCTCGACGCGCTGCAGCCCGACGCGCAGGTCGTCGTCTACCGCGTGGTGCAGGAGGCGCTGTCCAACGCGATCCGCCACGGCCACGCCCAGGTGCTCCACGTCGCCGCCCGCGCCCACGGCGGCGAGGTGGTCGTGACGGTGCGCGACGACGGCGACGGCTTCGACGTGCGCCGGGTGCAGGAGGGCGAGGGCGGCCTCGGCCTCACGGGCATGCGCGAGCGCGCGCGGCTGGCGGGCGGCGCCGTGGCGATCCGGTCCGCGCCGGGGTACGGCACCGAGGTCGAGCTGCGCCTGCAGGAGGCGCTGGCGTGCGCGTCCTGATCGCCGACGACCACGGCGTCGTGCGCGGCGGGCTGCGGCTGCTGCTCGAGCGCCAGGCCGACATGGAGGTCGTGGCCGAGGCGGCCGACGGCGCCGAGGCGGTCGAGGTCGCCCTGCGCGAGCGTCCCGACGTCTGCGTGCTCGACGTCTCGATGCCCAAGCTCACCGGCCTGCAGGCCGCGCGCGAGATCCGCGCGCAGCTCCCCGACGCCGGCGTCCTGGTCCTCTCGATGCACGACGACGAGCGCTACGTCCTCGAGGCGCTGACCGCGGGCGCCGGCGGCTACGTCCTCAAGCGCGAGGCCGACACCCGCCTGGTGGAGGCCGTCCGGGCGGTGCACCGCGGCGAGCCGTTCCTCACGAGCGCGGTCGAGCGCTCCCTGCTGCGCGACTGGCTGGCCGACCCCGACGCCCGGACCGCCGGCGAGCCGCTGACGCCGCGCGAGCAGGAGGTGCTCAAGCTCATCGCCGAGGCGCACACCAACCGCGAGATCGCCGAGGTCCTGCACCTCAGCGAGAAGACGGTCGAGTCCCACCGCGGCAACCTCCTGCGCAAGCTCGGGATGCGCGACCGCGTCGAGCTCGTGCGCTACGCGATCCGCCGCGGCCTCGTCGAGCCCTAGTCCCCGTCCGGGCGCGTGGACGCGGCGCCGCCGGGCAAGACGGGCGCCGTGATCTACCAGCAGGAGGCGTTGCTGCCCTGGGTGAGGGCGGCGCTCGACCACGTCGGCGGCGTCGAGCTCTTCGACGCCCACGTGCACGTCGGGATCAGCGACCCGGCAGGGCTCAACGCCACCGAGGCCGAGGCGATCGCGGCCCTCGAGCAGGTCGGCTCGCGCGCGCTCGTGTTCCCCCTCAAGGAGCCCGGCGGCTACCGGGCGGCCAACGAGCGCGTCTGCGCGCTGGCCGAGCGCGAGCCGCGGTTCCGGGCCCTGGCGCGGCTGGACCCCGACGACGACCCGCTCGACGAGCTGGTGCGCGCGCGGGCCGACGGCGCGGTCGGGCTCAAGCTCCATCCGCGCGGCGAGGGCTTCGACCTCGAGCACCCGGCGCTGGTCGACGTCTTCGAGCTGGCCGACGAGCAGCGCCTGCCGATCATGGTCCACGCCGGCGTGGGCGACGTGGACATCGGGCCGCAGGCCGTCGCGCTGTGCCAGCGCCACCCGGGGCTGCGGATCGTGCTCGCGCACTGCGCCATCGGGGCCTTCGACCAGGTCGTGCGCCACACCGACGACCTCCCGAACCTCTTCTTCGACACGAGCTGGTGGAACCCGAGCGACGTCTGGGCGCTGTTCCGGACGGTCCGCCCGGGGCAGGTCCTCTTCGCCAGCGACATCCCGTTCGCCAACCCCGCGCTCGCGATCCTCATGACCGCACGGCTCGGCGTGCAGGCCGGCCTCACCGGCGAGCAGCTGCGGGCCGTGATGGGCGGCCAGCTCGAACGCCTCGTCGCGCACGAGGACCCACTCGACGTCGGGCCGTTCCCGGCCGACCACGTGCCGCTGGCCCCGGAGCTCGAGCGCCTCTACGTCACCCTGTGCTCGGCCGTGGAGCCGCTGCTGCGCGGCGAGGCGCCGGGGCAGGGCATCGACCTCGTCCGTGCCGCGGTGGCCGACCCCGTCGGGGACCACGCGGACGTCATCCGCTCCATCGGCGAGCTGCTCGAGCTCTACGACGGCGTCGAGGAGGGCGACGCACTGCGCCCGCTGCGCGCCCCAGGGTTCGACCTCGTGCTCAGCGCGGCGATCCTCGCCCGGACCCCGGCGGCGATGCTGCCCTAGCGCCCGCGCAGCTCGTCGACCGCCGTGCGGAAGCGCGCGGTGGTGAAGCACGTCGGCTCGGCGTACTCCTCGAGCGCGAGCGCGTGGTCCCAGGGCGCGTCGGCGGCGGCGCGCAGCAGCGGCTTGGCCATCTCGAGCGCGTGCGGCGCCAGCGCGCAGACGCGGTCGCACCAGCGCTCGGCCGCGGCCGCGAGCTCGTCGTGGGCGACGACCTCCTGCACCAGGCCGCGGCGGTGGGCCTCCTGCGCGTCGAGGTGGCGGCCCTCGGCGAAGAACGCGAACGCGCCCTGGTAGCCCAGCGCGCGGGTGAGCGCCCAGCTCGTGCCGACCTCGGGCAGGAGGCCGAGGCGCCCGAAGGCCGGGACGATGACCGCCCGGTCGGAGGCGACCGCGACGTCGCAGGTCAGCGCGAACGCGAGGCCGACGCCGGCCGCCGGCCCGTTGAGCGCGGCGACGAACGCCTTGTCGGTGCGGGCGATGGTCCGCACCACGCCGCCGAACTCGCGGCGGATCCAGCGCCAGACGTCGGTCGTCCCGAGCTCGTCCTCCGGGTCGCACAGGCGGGCGGTGGCGGCGCCCATCATCTCCAGGTCGCCGCCGGCGCTGAAGCCGGGGTCCTCGCCGGTGAGGACGATCGCGCGGATCGCCTCGTCGGCGGCGAGGTCCTCCAGCGCGGCGCGCAGCTGGACCATGAGCGCCGCGCTCAGGGCGTTGAGGCGGCGGGGCTCCGCGAGCGTGACGGTCGCCCGGTCGCCGCGGCGCTGCACGCGGACGGCCTCGTGGGTGGCGCCGGCGCCGGCGGCGCGCATGGTGGCGTAGAGCGGTGCGGTGTCGGTCATGCGTCAGGGCTCCTCAGGGCCGCCCACGCCGCGTCGGCGAGGACGGTCGCGTCGTGGTCGGTCGGGGCGCGGTCGCGCCCGGCCAGGGCGTTCTGGGTGAGGGCGAGCGCCGGGCCGAGCCACAGCGCGTGCAGGAGGGCGATGTCGAGGTCGCGCAACGCGCCGTGGTGGGCGTGCGGGCGCCACCAGCCGCGCACCCGGCGGAAGAACGTGCGGTTGAGCTCGGTGACGTCGGCACCGGCCGGCGGGCCCGCCAGCAGCACGCGCGTGTGGTCGGGGTGCGCCGCGCACCAGCGCAGGTGGAACGCCACGCCGGCACGGACGCCCGCCTCGGGGTCGTCCTGCTCCTCGAGCAGCGACGCGAACGCCTCCTGGTAGGTGGCGAGGACGTCCTCGAAGACGGCGGCGTGCAGCGCCTGCTTGTCGGCGAAGTGGTGGTAGACGGCGCCGACGCTGGCGCCCGCGTCCCTGCGGACGTCGTCGAGCGTCGCGCCGAGCGCGCCGTCGGCGGCGAAGCGCTTGAGGGCGGCGTCGAGGATGCGGCGGCGGGCGGGCGTGGCGGTGGGCATGGCCGAACCAGGTTCGGAGCGTACCGAAGATCGTTCGGTGGCGGCGGGCCGGAACGCGAGCGCTCGCACCGTGCGGCACACTCCCCGGACGATGAGCGAGCAGCAGCCCGCCCCCGAGGAGGAGGTCCGGACCGAGGCCGAGGTCCCGGTCGAGGAGGCGCCCGCCGCCACCCAGCAGCCGGTGGTCGAGGACGCGCCGCCCGCCGAGCAGCCCGCCGCCGAGGAGGCGCCCGCCGCCGTCGAGCCGGAGGTCCCCGCCGAGGAGGCGCCCGCCGCCACCCAGCAGCCCGTGGTCGAGGACCAGCCCTCGGTCGGCCCGAAGATCCTCGGCGTCGCGCCCGACCCCAAGCCGCTGCCCGTCGTCAAGCAGAAGCTCCGCGAGAAGCCCGCGCCGCCCAAGCGCGAGCCCCTCCCCTTCCCCGAGCTGCGCCAGGTCGTGGCCCTCGTCAAGCAGGACGCCGACGTCGCGCAGATGAAGGAGCTCTACCGGCTCCTGCCGCCGAAGGTCCGCGACGAGGTGACCGAGGGCGTGCGCGGCTTCAAGAAGGGCGCGCGCCGCCCGCTCTCCCAGCACGCCGCCAAGTCGCTGGCCCGCGCCGTCCACACCGCGCGCCGCACGAAGCGCGGCGCCAAGCCGGGCACCGAGGTCGGCGAGGCGCTGGCCCAGGCGATCGTCGGCGAGCTCGTCGCCTCCCTGGACGTCGAGGTCGCCGCCGAGGTCATCCTCCCCAAGCGCGACCTCCTGGAGCGCGAGGCCCGCGCCGCCCGCCGGCGCGCCCGCGACGAGGAGGACCGCCGCCGCGACGAGCAGCGGCGCCGCCGTCGCGAGGACGCCAAGGGCGCCCGCGGCACGACGTCCTTCGGCGAGTTCTCCGGCACGAAGATCAAGGGCCTGGACGAGATCGCCGCCGCGTTCGGGGTCGGCGCCGCCGCCGAGCCCGAGGAGCCCGAGGCCGCCGCCGCCGAGGAGGTCCCGGCCGTCGTCGAGGACGCCCCCGCCGCCGTCGAGCAGCCCGTCGCCGAGGAGGCCCCCGCGGCCGCCGAGGTGGAGCCGGTCGACGACGCGCCCGCCGAGGCGCCCGCGCAGGAGGCCGAGCTCGAGACGCCCGAGCCCGGCGGCGAGGCCGCGCTCGAGGCGCCGGCCGAGGCCGGCGAGTCGCCCGAGGCCGAGGGCGACGCGCCCGAGGTCGACCCGCCGCCGGCCGCGTAGCCCGGCAGCGCTACCGTCGGACGCGGTGCATCCCCGCACGCGCGCAGCCCTGATGCTCACGGCGACGTTCGTCCTCGTCGCCGCGCTCGCGATCGTCCTCTTCGGCCCCTCCTCGAACGAGCGGATCGCCTCGGGGTTCCAGGGCTTCACGCCGCCCGACGTGCCGCCGCGCGACTTCGCGCTCAAGGACCAGGACGGCGAGACCGTCCGCCTCAGCGCGCTGCGCGGCTCGCCTGTCGCGCTGACGTTCCTCTACTCCACCTGCGAGGACACCTGCCCGACCACCGCGTCGGTGATCCGCTCGGCGCTCGACCAGTCCGGCGTGGGCGACGACATCCCGGTCCTCGCGGTCTCCGTCGACCCCGAGGGCGACACGCCGCTGAACGCCAAGCGCTTCCTCGTCGAGCGCCGGCTGACCGGCCGCATGCGCTTCCTGCTCGGCACGCGCGCCGAGCTCCGGCGCGTGTGGAAGGCCTACGGCATCCAGCCCCAGGGCGACGCCTTCGACCACTCCTCGCGCGTCCTGCTGATCGACGCGCAGGGCCGTCAGCGCGTGAGCTTCCCCTTCAGCGACCTGACGACCGACGGCCTGGCGCACGACCTGCGCCTCATCGCCGCCGACGCGCGGCGCAGCGCCTAGTCGACCGGCGCGTCGTCGTCCGGGCGGGGTGCGATCCCCGCGGCGAGCTCGCGCCGCTCCGCCCGGCGGTCCTTGATCGCCTGCCAGCCGAGCAGCCCGCCGACGATGACCACCGGCAGGGCGTACATGAGGTTGACGATCCAGTGGCCGGCGTGGGCGACGATCATGTCTGCGCGCTCGCGGACAGCAGCCAGAGGCCGAGGGACGTGAAGCCGACCATCACCGCGAGCATCCACATCTGCGAGCGGCTGGCGCGCTGGCCGCTGCCGAAGAGGACGAGCGCGCGGTCGTGGGCGAGGACCAGGCCGGCGACGTGGCCGAGCACGAGCGCCCCCACCTGGACGTACCAGATGCCGTTGGCGTCGACGACGCCGTAGTCGATCGACGCGCCCGCCGTCCCGAACCAGTCCGACCCGTCGCCGAGCGGGTCGCTGGCGAGGTAGCCGATCGCCTGGCCCTGGTAGGCCAGCAGCGAGAAGTAGTGCGCGATCGCGTAGGCCAGCGCGATCGGGGCGAGCGAGTGGGCGAACACGCGCGCCAGGTCCTTCGTCTCGCGGTCGTGCGCGACCGTCCGCATCCCGGCGGCGCCGAGGCGGTAGAGGAGCGCGACGACCAGGACGCAGCCGACGAGCCCGATGGTGAACGCCGCCTCGATCGCCCGGGCCTGGTCGAAGCCGAGGTCGTCGAGGAAGAAGGACTGGAGGTCGGGCGCGACGTCGGTCCACAGCGAGCCCTGGGAGAAGCCGTCGAAGGTCGTCGTCCCGATGAGGACGCAGAGCAGGGCGACGGTGCCGGGGACCGCGCTGAGCGACGGGACGCCCGCCAGCGGCAGCCGGCGCCACAGCGCCCGGTCGCGCCAGCGCAGCGGCGAGATGCGGGCGCACAGCGAGAAGAACTGCTGGAAGGCGTCGGCGCGGCGGGTCCACACGTCGACGCCGTAGAGCGCCATCCCGACGAGCTGGAAGGCGGCGTAGACGAGCGCGAGGACCGCGAGCGTGCTCGGGTCGTCGCGCTCGGAGAAGACGAGCTCGACCCACGCGAACAGGAGGATCCCGATCGCCGCCGGCCAGCGCCCGAGGCGCTCGGGGTACTCGAGCGGCTGGCTGAGCTCGTCGCGCCCGCCACCGACCCGGCCCGCGACCCAGCCGGCGGCGCGTCCGATGGCCCGCCACGGGTTGAACGCCAGGAAGACGTCGCCGAAGAGCAGGCTGAGCACCGGGACCCCGACCCAGAAGAGGACGTAGACGGCGGTCGGCGCGAGGTTGGCCGTGGGCGTCTGCGTCCCGGCGAAGCCGGCGTAGACGACGAAGGCGAAGGCGGCGACGCCGAGCGCGCCGGCGAGGACCTCGAGGGCCTTCGGCACGCCGAGGACGCGGTGCTCGGCGGCCTCCTCGAGGCGCGGCTTGGCCCACAGCACGCCGAGGCCGACGAACGACACGACGAGCACGACCGCCGCGCCCCAGGCGAACAGCCAGCGCGGGATCGGCAGGTCCTGCCGGCCGACGAGCCCGTGGGCCAGCGCGCCCGCGGGCGTGGCGAGCGCGGCGGCACCGAACAGCGCCGCCGCGGCGAGGATCCGGGTGCGGCCCGTCACGGAGTGACGCGGAGCTCCGCGATCTGCACGCCGCGCTCCTCGAGCTCCACCTCGAAGCGGCCCTCGGCGTCGGCCTCGAAGGAGAACGTCGCCGGCTTGCCCGGCCCGACGTCGCGCATGAGGTCGTAGCCGTGGACGTGCACGTGGTCGGTGACGTCGGACGAGACGCGGAAGCGCACCTGCTCGCCGGAGTCGACCTCGACCTCCTGCACGCCGCCCACCGGCTGGCCGTCGCGCACGCGGATCGTCTGGACCGCGGGCTCCTCGGGCTCGGCCGGCTCGGCCTCGGTCTCGGTCGTCCCGGCGGGCGCGGTCGTGCCGCCCGTGGCCTCGTCCGTGGTCACCTCGGGCGCCGGCGTGCTCTGCGTCGTCGTGCCGGCGACGGTGGCCGGCGGGTCGTCGGCGTCGTCGCTGCCGCGGGCCGCGAAGAACGCGAGCACGAGGCCGACGGCCGCGACGGCCACGATGGCGATCCGTGCGCGGGGGCTCATGGCCCGCAGGGTAGTCCGGACGGCCCGTGCGCCGCTGCTACGGTGCCCCGCCCGTGCGGCCGCCCGTCGACGACATCCACGCCCCGCCGTTCCCCCGGCCGGCCACGTGGCTCAACGTGAAGCTGCTGCGCATGGACCAGCAGCGCGACCGGCCCGTCCTCGTCGAGTTCTTCGACGTCTGCCGCGTGAACTCGCTGCGCACGCTGCCCTACGTCAAGGCGTGGCACGAGCGCTACGCCGACGACGGCCTGCGCGTGGTGAGCGTCCACGCCCCCGGCTTCCCGCCCTCCCAGGACGAGGACGTGGTGCGGGCGACGGTCGAGCGCCTCGGCGTCGTCCACCCCGTGCTGCTCGACCAGGAGCTCGCGCTCTGGCGCACCTACGAGAACCGCGGGTGGCCGGCGCGCTACCTCTTCTCCCGCCAGCACCGGCTCGTCGACTTCCACTTCGGCGAGGGCGCCTACCAGGAGACCGAGCGCGCGATCCAGGAGGCGCTCGGGATCGAGCGCGACGTCCTGCCGCCGCTGCGCCCGGAGGACGACCCGGTCGCGCTGCTCGCCGTGCCGACCCCCGACCAGCCGGGCCTGTGGTCGGGCCCCTACGAGGCGGGCGGCGTCTGGGCGGTGCTCGAGGTGCCGGAGGGCGGCGGGACCGTGGTGGTCAACGGCGACGCGCGCGAGGTGCCGTACACCGGCTGCCACCCGCTCGTCGAGCACGAGCGCCACACCGAGGCCGTGCTCGAGCTCGAGGCCGGCGACGGTGTGACGTGCCACGCGGTGTGCTTCACCCCCGGTCTGGCTCCGGAGGGTGCGGAGCCGACCGCGCAGGCCTGAGCGCCTCGAGCTCCACGTCGCCCAGGAGCCGCTCGAGCCGCGGCGGGCCCTCGTCCTCGACGACGACCGCGTGGCCGGGCCAGTACGGCGAGGCCGGGTCGCCCCCCGAGAGCAGCGCGCCCTCGTAGACCCAGCAGCCCGTGTTGTGCAGGTGCACCCCGTGCGGCGTGCGCCACTCGTGCGGGTCGTCGGCGGGCAGCGGGCCGGCGCGGTGGCTGTGGCCGGAGACCACGTGCGAGCTGCGCACGCCGAGGCGGTCGATCGCCTCGCCCAGCGCGCCGAGCGCGTTGCGGCGCAGCGCGTCGCCGCTGAGGTCGCTGCTCAGCGGGCCGACGAGGAGCGAGAGGCCGCGGATGCCCAGCGGGAAGGCGGCGGCGATCGCGCGTGCGCGGATCGGCTTGTGGCCGTCGCCCATCAGCAGCTCGTAGGCGCGCGAGGCCCCGCCGGCGCCGGCCGCCCGCTTGCCCTCCTGCGCGCGCTGGGCGGCGCTGTGGATCCAGGCGTAGATCGGCGCGAGCACCCGCTCGTAGTCCTCGATCGTGCACGGGCCCTCGGGGACCTTGCCGGCGATCCGCTGCATCGCGCCGGCGGCGAGGCGCTCGAAGGTGGGGATCGTCCCGTGGACGTCCTGCACGTGGCCGTGGGTGGCGAAGACGTCGTCGCGCAGCCAGACACCGGGGTAGGCCATCGACGTCCGGTCCTTGCCCAGCCAGCCGGCGACCTTGGCGGCGATCGGCGAGGCGGTCGTGGGCTTGACGCGCGTCTCGAGGCCCAGCGGCTTGTCCGTGCGGTCCAGCCACGGCGCGAGCAGCGCGTGGTCGTGGTTGCCGGGGACGACGACGACCTCGGTGGCGGGGTCCAGCGCCTCGCCCATGGCCTGCAGCGCCGGCGCCGCCGCGGCCAGGGCGTCACGCGCCGGGCCGTGGCGCAGCTCGAGGAGGTCGCCGAGCAGCACGAGGCGGTCGACGCCGTCCAGCGCGGCGAGCAGCCGCTCGCGGGCCACGCCCTCGTGGCGCAGGACGTCGACGCCGGTGCGGCCGCCGAGGTGGAGGTCGGAGACGACGAGCGTGCGCATCCGCGAGCATCGTGCCATGCCGCTCTCCGGGCTCCTCGTCGCCGACTTCTCGCGCGTGCTCGCCGGACCGCTGTGCGCGCAGACCCTGGGCGACCTCGGCGCGGACGTCGTGAAGGTCGAGCGCCCCGACGGCGGCGACGACACCCGTGGCTGGGGGCCACCGCGCGCCCCGGACGGCACCGCGACCTACTACCTGGCGCTGAACCGCAACAAGCGCTCGCTGCGCCTGGACCTCAAGGACCCCGGTGATCGCGCGCTGGCCCGCGAGCTCGCGCTGCGCGCCGACGTCGTCGTCGAGTCCTTCCGCCCTGGGCTGATGGACGGGCTGGGCCTGGGCTTCGACGACCTGGTCGCCGCCGGCAACCCCGGCGTGACCTACTGCTCGATCAGCGCGTTCGGCGGAGCGGCGCTGCCGGGCTACGACCTGCTGCTGCAGGCGATGGGCGGGCTCATGTCGGTCACCGGCGAGGAGGGCGGGCGGCCGCTGAAGGTCGGCGCACCGGTCGTCGACGTCCTCTGCGGGCTCTGGGCGACGATCGGGGTCCTGGCGGCGCTGCGCGACGGCGGCGGCCGGCGGGTGGAGGTCTCGCTCATGGACAGCGCGCTCACCGGGCTGCTCAACCAGGCCAGCGGCTGGCTCAACGGCGGCGTCGTGCCGGGGCCGATGGGCAACCGCCACCCGTCGCTCACGCCCTACGAGACCTTCGGCGACCTCGTCGTCGCCTGCGGCAACGACGCGATGTTCGCGCGGCTGTGCGACGCGGTCGGCGCGCCCGAGGTGGCGCAGGACCCGCGCTTCGCCACGAACGCGGCGCGGCTCGAGCATCGCGACGCGCTGGTCGCGACGCTCGAGCCGCTGCTCGCGGGCGACGAGGTGGAGGTGCGCCTGCGAGCCGCCGGCGTCCCGGTCGGGCGCGTCAACGACGTGCCCGCGGCCTTCGCGCTGGCCGAGGAGCTCGGCCTCGCGCCGGTGGACGAGACGGGCGGCGTGCGGACCGTCCGCTCACCGCTCGCCGACGCCGGGGTCCGGCTGCCGCCGCCCGGCCTCGGCGAGCACGACGACGAGCTGCGCGCCTGGCTCACACGCCCTCACGCGGCACCCCCTTCCGCCGCTCCATGATGCGGTCGGCCAGGCCGTAGGCGA
Source organism: Conexibacter sp. SYSU D00693 (assembly GCF_017084525.1). Taxonomy (GTDB): domain Bacteria; phylum Actinomycetota; class Thermoleophilia; order Solirubrobacterales; family Solirubrobacteraceae; genus Baekduia. The sequence continues at coordinate 4,376,077 of NZ_CP070950.1, read as the reverse complement.
CGGCGTCCTCGGCGCTGAAGAAGCGGTCGCGCTCCATGTCGGCGTGCACCCGCGCCTGGTCCTGGCCGGTGTGCCTGGCGTAGAGCTCCTCGAAGCGGTCGCGGAGGCTCAGCGCCTCCTTCGCGTGGATGGCGATGTCGGTCGACTGGCCCTGGAAGCCGCCGCTGGGCTGGTGGATCAGCACGCGCCCGTTGGGCAGGACCGAGCGCTTGCCGGGCGCGCCGCCCGCGAGGACCAGCGAGCCGCCGCTCATGGCGATGCCGCAGCAGATCGTCTGCACGTCGCAGCGCACGTGCTGCATGGCGTCGTACATGGCCAGCGCCGCGTAGGCGTTGCCGCCCGGCGAGTTGATGTAGAGCGCGATGTCCTTGTCGGGGTCGTCGGCCTCGAGGTGCAGCAGCTGGGCCACGACGAGGTTCGCGATCTCGTCGTCGATCGGCTGGCCGAGGAAGACCACCCGGTCGTTGAGCAGGCGGGAGTAGATGTCGAACGAGCGCTCGCCGCGCGGCGACTGCTCGATGACCATCGGGACCAGGGGCAAGGCGAGCTCCTCCGTGACGCGTGCGAACCAGGGGACTGTCCCCTGAGTCGCGTTGACGCAACCGAACGGTTGCACTTGACGCCACGGTAGCATGAGCAACCATGGAGTTGCACGAAGAGGCCGAGGCCGTCGTCCGCGAGGTCGTCCTCCCCGCCGACCGCGACGCCGCGTGGGAGCACGTGCGCGACCTGGCGTGGCTGGGCGAGGAGGCCGAGGTCGTCGAGGAGCAGGCGCCGCACCGCCTCGCGCTGCGGTGGTCGCCCGACCGCGGCACCGTCGTCGACGTCGTCCTCGACGACCACGAGGACGGCACGCGCGTCGTCGTCGTCGAGACGCCGGTCCGCGTGCTGCGCGCCGTCTCCACCGCCGTCGTCGCCGGGACGAGCTCGGGCACCCGCGGGCCACTGGCCCTGGCGTGAGCCCCGGGGCCGCCCCCACCGGCGACGCCTCGGGCGACGTCTTCCACGCCCTCGCCGACCCGACGCGCCGCGAGGTCGTCCGCCTGCTCTCCGAGCGCGGCGCCCTGAGCGCCTCCGCGCTGGCCCGCGAGCTCGGCGCCGAGGGCCGCTCCATCTCGCGCCAGGGCGTGGCCAAGCACCTCGCGATCCTGCGCGACGCCGGCCTGGCCGACGTCGAGCGCGAGGGCCGCGAGGCGCGCTACCGCTTCGAGCCCGCCCCGCTCGGCGACGCCATCTCGTGGATGGCCGCCGCCGGCGCCCGCTGGGACCAGCGCCTCGAGCGCCTGCGCGACACCCTGCCCCGCTGACGGGTGCCTGGCACCCACCACTCACGCGAGTGGTAGGTGCCTGGCACCTACCACCCCGCGTCTAGGCCGCGACCCGCGCGGCCTGCTCGACGAAGGCCTCGGCGAGCCGGGTGGACGCCGGCGCGTCGGGGACGAGCTGCGGCTTCCACTGCAGCCCGACCGCGAAGGGGTGGTCCGTGCGCTCGATGCCCTCGACCACACCGTCGTCGGACAGCGCGCTGACGCGCAGGTGCGAGCCGAGCTTCGCCACCGCCTGGTGGTGGCTGGAGTGGACCGCCATCCGCCGACCCAGCACGCCCGAGGCCAGCGAGCCGGTGGTGTGGCGGATGGCGTGGTTGCCCTCGTGGCCGTCGACGACCGCGGTCCCGTGCTCGTCGAGGTCCTGCAGGAGCGTCCCGCCGCTGGCGATGTTCAGCAGCTGGTGGCCGCTGCACACGCCGATGATCGGCAGGCCTGACTGCAGCGCGCCGCGCAGCAGGTCCAGGTCGCGGCGGTCGGCCTCGAGGTCCTGCTCGCCCTGGAGGTCGGCGCGGCGCTCCATGCCGTACAGCCGCGGGTCGATGTCGGTGTAGGCGCCGGTGATGACGAGGCCGTCGGCGTGCAGGACGTCGCGCCCGCCCGCGCCGTGGTCGACGCGGCGCACGACCGCGCCGGCGTCGGCCAGCCAGCGCTCGTAGGGCACCGGGTCCTCGTCGCGGACGAGCAGCAGCACCACCGGGTCCCGGCGTTCGGCCATCGCCCGGAAGACCGACGAGAAGCGCTGGCGAGCGCGCGAGACGCGCTTGCGCGCCGCCTCCTCGGAGATCGCCAGCACCGCCGCGACCTCGCGCAGCGACAGCCCGGCCTCGAAGCGCAGCAGCAGGAGCAGCCGCTCGTGCGGGCTGAGCTGCGCGAGCGCCTCGCGCGCGGCGCCCGCGTCCGGCGACTCCGGCGCGGCCAGCGCCTCGGGCAGCTCCAGGTGCACGCCGCCGCGCCGCGCGTGGCGGCGCAGCTCGTCGAGGGCGACGTTCGTCGCGGTGCGGTGCAGCCACGCCTGGAGGACCTCCGGCGCCGCGTCCGCGGGCGCCCGGCGCCACGCGCGCAGCAGCACCTCCTGGCAGAGGTCCTCCGCCAGGTCCCGGTCGCGGGTCATGCGCTCCAGCCGCCGGCGCAGCTGGGGCCCGTGCTCACGGACGAGGTGCTCGAGGTCGTTCATGCCCCCTCAAGACGATGACGGACCTCGAGACCGGACACCAGGGGTGCCGGCTCGCGCAGGTCGCCGATGCGCAGCGCCGCCAGCGAGGCGAGCAGCCCGGAGACGACCATGAAGGTCCAGCCGCCCTGGAAGGCGCCGATCGGGTCGCTCGCGTCGCCGGAGCCGAGGATCGCCACGAGCACCGCCACGCCGAGGACCGTCCCCAGCTGGCGCGCCATCGTCAGGACCGCCGAGCCGGTGGCGAAGCGCGTCGGGGGCAGCGAGGACGCCGCGGCGCTGGCCAGCGGCGCGAGCGTGAAGCCCACGCCGATCCCGGTCAGCAGCAGCCCGGGCAGGATGCCGGTCGCGTAGGCCGGCGTCGCGTCGACCTGCCACAGCCACCACGAGCAGCCCACGGCGAACGTCGCGCAGCCGGCGGCCGCCAGGCGGTGCTGGCCGACGGTCGGCGCCAGGCGCCCCGAGACGACCGCGAAGGCGGCGGCGAGCATCGGCCCCGGCGCGATCGACAGGCCGGCGACGAGGACCGACCGGTCCCAGACGTCGGTGAGCAGCAGGACGGACCCCAGCAGCATCGCCCCGAACGAGGCGCTGAACAGCAGCTGGCCCAGCGTCGCCATCGCGAAGGACCGCACCTGCAGCATCTCCGGGTGGACCACCGGCGAGCTGTGCGTCCGGCAGCGGGCCCAGAAGAGTGCGAGGCCCGCGGCCGAGGCCGCCAGCACGGCGAGCGTCGCCACCGAGCCCCATCCCCAGTCGGGCGCCTCGACGAGCCCGAGCACGAGGCCCGCCGTCGAGAGCGTGAGCAGGACGGTCCCCCCGAGGTCCGCGCGCTCGGCCGTCTCGTCGCGCGTCTCGCGCAGCAGCCGCACCGCGAAGGCGAGCGCGACGAGGCCGACCGGGACGTTGACGAGGAAGACCAGCCGCCAGCTCGCCTCGACGAGCAGCCCGCCGACGGGCGGGCCCAGCGCCGCGGCGACGCCGCCGACGGCGGCCCACACGCCGATCGCCGCCGGCCGCTCGCGCGGCCCGAACTCCGGGAGCAGCAGCGCCAGGGAGGCGGGCATGAGGAACGCCGCGCCCGCGGCCTGGACGATGCGGGCGGCGACGAGCGCCTCGACCGACGGCGCCACCCCGCAGAGCACCGAGCCGGCGAGGAACGCGAGCGTGCCGCCCAGGAACGCCCGGCGCCGACCGAGGCGGTCGGCGGCCCGCCCCGCCGGCACGAGCAGCGCGGCGAAGACGATGGCGTAGGCGTTGAGCACCCACGAGAGCCCGGCGACGCTCGTGCCCTCGAAGTCCCGGGACAGCTCGGGGAAGGCGACGTTGACGATGAAGAGGTCCAGGCTCGCCATGAACGCGGCGACCGAGACGACGGTCAGGACCTTCCAGCGGTGTTCCATCGGGGCTCCAGACAGGGCGGTAGCGATCTGCAACTGCAACGAGGGGGCGCGGACCGTACGCCATGCGGTAGCGATCTGCAACCGCCCGCGCTACGCTGGCGCGGCCCGATGCCCTTCCGCGCCTACGACCAGCACTGCTCGATCGCCGCCGCCCTCGAGGTCCTGGGCGAGCGCTGGACGTTGCTCGTCATGCGCGAGGTCCTCCTCGGCCGCCGGCGCTTCGCCGACCTCAAGCGCCGCCTGGGCGTCGCGCCGAACATCCTCAGCGACCGCCTCCAGACGCTCGTCGACCACGGCCTGCTCATCCGCGAGCGCTACGCCGACAACCACCCCGACGCGTTCGAGTACCGCCCGACGCGCAAGGGCGTCGACGTGCAGCCCGTCCTGCTGACGCTCATGGCGTGGGGCGACGCGCACGCCACGCCACCCGGCGGCCCGCCGCGGGTGGCGGTGCACCGCACCTGCGGCCACGAGGCCCATCCGCAGCTGCACTGCACCCACTGCGGGGACGCGCTCTCGCCGCGCGACACGCAGATCGGCCCGGGACCGGGCGCGAACGCGCAGCAGCGGGCCGAGCCGCTGCTGCCGGCGAGCGCCTAGCGGCGCACGCGCGTGGGCTAGGCCGCAGGCGCCGCCGCGGCGGCCATCGCCTGGCGGATCGTCTTCGGGAGCATGAAGCGCACGTCCTCCTGGAGGACCTGGAACTCCTCGACGTCGCTGACGCCGCGCTCCCGGAACCAGCCGACCAGCCGCTGCACCAGCTCGTCCGGCGCGCTCGCCCCCGACGTGATGCCGACGGTCCTGACGCCCGCGAGCCAGGCCGGGTCGACCTGGGTCTCGTTGTCGATGAGGTGCGACGCGGTTCCGTGCTCGCGGGCGACCTGCACCAGGCGGTTCGAGTTCGACGAGTTCTTGGACCCGATGACGAGCACGAGGTCGCAGTGCGGCGCCATCTGCTTGACGGCCGCCTGGCGGTTGGTCGTGGCGTAGCAGATGTCGTCCGTGCGCGGACCGGTGATCGCGGGGAACTTCTCGCGCAGCCGGGCGATGATCGCCTTGGTCTCGTCGACCGACAGCGTCGTCTGCGAGATGTAGGCGACCTTCTCGGGGTCGTCGACCTCGAGCGCGTCGACGTCGGCCTCCGTCTCGACCAGGACGATGTGGTCGGGCGCCTCGCCCATCGTCCCCTCGACCTCCTCGTGGCCTGCGTGGCCGATGAGGACGATCGTGTAGCCGTCGGCGGCGAACTTCAGCGCCTCGCGGTGGACCTTGGTCACCAGCGGGCACGTCGCGTCGATGGTGCGCAGGCCGCGGCGCTCGGCCTCGGCGTGGACGTGCGGCGCGACGCCGTGGGCGGAGAACACGGTGATCGCGCCCTCGGGGATCGTGTCGTCGAGCTCCTCCACGAAGACCGCGCCGCGGGCGCGCAGCTGCTCGACCACGTGCTTGTTGTGGACGATCTCCTTGCGCACGTAGACCGGCGCGCCGTGCAGCTCCAGCGCCTTCTCGACGGTCTGGACGGCACGGTCGACGCCCGCGCAGTAGCCGCGCGGGGCGGCGAGCAGCAGCTTCTCGACGGCGAGGCTCACGTCACCCCAGTGTACGGATGGTCCGCACCAGCTCGACCACCGTCTCCCCCACGGCGTCCATCGCCCTCGGGTCGAGCTTGTCGTAGGTGTCCTGGAGCGTGTCCGCGTGCTCGTAGGTGAAGTCGATGAGGTCGATCGACGGCACCCCGGCGCGCAGGAACGGCGTGTGGTCGTCGAGCACCGCCTGGCCGGTGGCGTCCGGGAAGAAGGCCTGCTTGCCGACCCGGCGGGCCGCAGCGCGCAGCCGCGCCCAGAGCCCCGGGTCGCTCGTGCCCTCGCGCGGGAGCTGGAGGCCCTCGTTGGCGACGTAGTCGAGCAGGACCATCGCGCCGACCTCGTCGGCGTGGGCGGCCGCGTAGGCCTTCGAGCCGCGCAGCGCGTCGCGGTAGAAGTCGTCCGTCGGCCGCGGCTCCTCCTCGCCGTCGAAGAGGACGAAGCGGATCTCCGGCGCGCCCGCCGGGCGGCGGACCTTGCGCAGCGCCCGCGAGACCTCGATGAGCGCCGCGGTCCCGGCGGCCGAGTCGTTGGCGCCGACGAAGCCCTTGGGCAGCGCCTCCGTGTCGTAGTGCGCGCCGACGACGATCGCGGGGCGCGAGCCGGGGATCCGCCCGACGACGTTGCGCAGCCCCGGATGGCCGGGGATCGCCTCGAAGCGCCCGCGGGGCAGGCGGTCCCGGAGCCTGGGCGCCAGCCGGCGCAGCGCGGCCGAGCCGGCGGGACGCTGGCCCGCCGCGAGCTGCAGGCGGACGGTCGCCATCGCGCGCGTGGCGCTGAAGCGGTCGGGCGGGCGCGCCGCAGCGGCGTCGGCCGTCGTGACGCCGGCCTCCCCCGCGCCGGCCCCGGCGCCGACGGGCGCGTCCTGGCCGTCGTCCCCGCCCGACCCGCAGCCCACGAGGGCGGCGACGAGGACGGCGGCCAGCGGCAGGCGGTGCATGCGCCTGGAGCATCCCACCCGCGCGTGCGGCGCGGCGCGCTGGGAACACCTCGGTCATGCGCGTCGCCGTCACCGGAGCCACCGGCAACCACGGCACGGCCCTGCTGCGGGCGCTGGCCGTCGACGACGGCGTCGAGGCGATCGTCGGGATCGCCCGGCGCGTCCCCGACGGCCCGCCGCCGCCGAAGGTCACCTGGCACGCGGCCGACGTCTCGCGCGACGAGCTCACGCCCGCCTTCCACGACTGCGACGCCGTCGTCCACCTCGCCTGGCTCATCCAGCCCGGCCGCGACGAGCCGACGATGCGCGCCACGAACGTCGAGGGCAGCCGCCGCGTGTTCGAGGCCGCCCTCGCCGCCGGCGTGCGGCACGTCGTCTACGCCTCGTCGGTCGGCACGTACGCGCCCGGCCCGAAGGACCGCCGCGTCGACGAGTCCCACCCGCACACGGGCATCCCGTCCTCGATCTACTCGCGCCACAAGGCGGCGGTCGAGGCGCTGCTCGACGAGCTCGAGCCGCGCAACCCGGACACGCGCTTCGTCCGCATCCGCCCGGGCCTGGTCTTCCAGCGCGACGCCGCCACCCAGGTCCGCCGCCTGTTCGCGGGGCCGTTCCTGCCCAACGCGCTCGTGCGTCCCGGGCTCCTGCCGGTCCTGCCGCTGCCCGACGGCCTCGTCGTCCAGTGCGTGCACTCCGACGACGTCGCGTTGGCCTACCGCTCCGCCCTGCACCGGCCCGGCGCGCGCGGCGCGTTCAACATCGCCGCCGAGCCGGCGCTGCCGCCAGGGGTCCTCGCCCGCGCCCTGGGCACCCGCCACGTCTCGGCGCCCGCGGGCGTCGTGCGCGCCCTGGCGAGCCTGACCTTCAAGGCCCGGCTGCAGCCCACCGAGCCCGGCTGGTTCGACATGGGCATGCAGGTCCCCGTCATGGACACCTCGCGCGCCGGCCGCGAGCTGGGCTGGGAGCCCCGGGTCTCCGCCGACGAGGCGCTGCGCGAGCTCGTCGAGGGCATGCGCCAGGGCGCCGGCCACGACACCCCGCCACTGGACCCGCGCACGAGCGGCCCCGCGCGGGTGCGCGAGGTGCTCACGGGCGTGGGCCGGACCTCGCGCTGAGGTACCCTCGCGCGAGCGCCCTGGGGAGGGCGCCACGGAGGGAGAGAGCGCATGGCCCAGCAGCACCTTGATCGCCTGACCGCGCTTGACGCGTCGTTCCTGCACCAGGAAGGACCGTCGTCGCACATGCACATCGGTGGCGTGACGATCTTCGAAGGCCCGCCGCCGGACTTCGCGGAGCTGCTCGACCACGTCCGCGGGCGGCTGCACCTGGTGCCGCGCTACCGCCAGCGCCTGGCCGACCAGCCGCTGGAGAGCGGGCGGCCGGTGTGGGTCGACGACGCGTCGTTCGACCTCGAGTACCACGTGCGCCAGACCGCGCTGCCGAGCCCCGGCGACGAGCAGCAGCTCATGGCGCTCACCGCGCGCGTGATGAGCCAGCAGCTCGACCGCAGCAAGCCGCTGTGGGAGCTGTGGGTCGTCGAGGGGCTCGAGGGCGGGCGCTTCAGCCTCATCTCGAAGACCCACCACGCGCTCATCGACGGCGTCAGCGGCGTCGACCTCGCCACGGTGCTCTTCGACCTGGGACCCGTCCCCACGGAGATCGCCCACCCTGGTCGCGCGTGGGAGCCCCAGCGCCCGCCGACGTCCGCGGAGCTCGTCGCCTCCGGCAGCCTCGGCCTGGCCCGCAACGCCCTGCGCGTCGCCGCCGGCGCGGCCGCCGCCCTGCAGAGCCCCCAGCGCGCGATCGAGAGCGCCCGCGAGGCCGTCGAGGGCCTCGGCGAGCTGGCGTGGGCGACGCTCAACCCGGCGCCCGAGACGCCGCTGAACGTCGAGATCGGGCCCCACCGGCGCTTCGTCGGCGTGCGCACCGAGCTCGAGGACTTCAAGACGGTCAAGAACGCCTTCGGCGGCACGGTCAACGACGTCGTCCTCACCGCCGTCAGCGGCGCGCTGCGCGGCTGGCTGCAGGCGCGCGGCACGCGCACCGAGGGCCTCGAGCTGCGCGCGCTGGTGCCGGTCAGCATCCGCGCGCACGACGAGCGCGGCGCGCTGGGCAACCGCATCGCCGCCATGCGCGGACCGCTGCCCGTCTACATCGAGGACCCGGTCGCGCGGCTGCGCGCGGTGAAGGCGGCGATGGACGGCCTGAAGGAGTCCAAGCAGGCGGTCGGTGCCGAGGTCATGACCTCCATGCAGCAGTTCGCGCCGCCGACGGTGCTCGCGCAGGCCTCGCGCCTGAACTTCTCGACGCGGCTGTTCAACCTCATCGTCACGAACGTCCCGGGCCCGCAGTTCCCGCTCTACGTCCGCGGCCGCGAGCTCGAGGACATCTTCCCCGTCGCGTTCCTGCCCAAGGGCCACGCGCTGGCGATCGCGATCATGTCCTACAACGGCCGCATGAACTTCGGGCTGCTCAGCGACTTCGACGCGATGCCCGACGTCCAGGAGGTCGCCGACGGCATCGAGGCGTCGCTGGCCGAGCTCGTCGCGCTGGCCCGCGGGACCGGTGCGCCGTCGCCGGTCGGCGGGCGCGGCACCGCCGCGGGTCGCGTCAGCGGCGGCGCTGCTGCCGCGCGACGCGCACGGTCACGTCCGGCTGCGCGGGCGTAGCCTCGCGGTTGCCGTCGCGGTCCACCGCCACGGTGAAGAACGCGTAGCGCGAGCCCGGCTGGACCTTGAGCTTGCGCTTGGTCGAGCGCGTCGTGAACAGGCGGCGCGCCGGACGGCCGTTCGCCGCGCGCCAGACCTCGTAGCTCTGGATGCCCGAGCGGTGCACCCCGATCGGCGCCTGGTCCTTGCCGTTCCAGCGCAGCGTGAACGACCGGCTGCGCACCGCGCGCCTGGGTCCGCGCGCGGCCGAGGCGGGTGGCCGGCGGTCGGCGTCGCGCGCGGCCACGAGCGCCGTCCCCGCGTCGAGGATGCCCCAGCCCAGCTCCGGCTCCCACCCCGGACCCGCGCGGCGCGCGGTCTGCTTGAGGAGCTTCACGACGTCGCTGCCGCTGAGGTCGGGGTTCAGCCGCTTGATCAGCGCAGCGGCGCCGGCGACGACCGGGACGCTCATGGACGTCCCCTGCAGGTAGGCGTAGCGGCGGTCGCCCGCGAAGGTCACGCGGCACTCGCACGGCGGGTCGCCGAGCACCGAGCCCTGGTCGAGGTCGGTCGTGTTGCCGGGGAAGCCGGACAGCAGTCCGTCGCCGCTGCGGGACAGGTAGGTGCCGTAGGCGCTCAGGGAGATCTGGGAGCCGCGGCCGGCGAACGGCGCGCGCACGCCGTCGGCCTGCGCGGCGGTGATCGACAGGCCCTTGTTGGCCTCGAGGTCCGGCCCCGACCCGGTGGGCTGCAGGACGTTGGCCGGGTCGCCCTGCTCCTCCACCGGCTCGTCCGCCGCGGCGGCGACCATGACGACGCCGGCGTTGGCCGCGGCGTCGATCGCCTCCACGACCGGCGTCGCCGCCGGCATCTGGCCCGTCGTGCCGAAGCTCATGACGATCGCGTCGGCCCGGTTCTCGACGGCCCAGAGGATCGAGTTGGCGACGCTCGTGTCGGTCAGGTCGCTCTTGGCGACGAGCAGCCCGCAGGCGAAGCCGGCGCCGGCGATGCCCACCTGGTTGTCGGGCGTGCCGCACGCCAGCGTCGAGACGTGCGTTCCGTGGCCGTTCTCGTCGACGAGCGGGCCGCCGTTGCCGGGCGTGTCGTCGAAGTCGGCGCTGGCGAGGACCTTGCCGGCCAGGTCGGGGTGGTTGGCGTCCACGCCGGAGTCGATCACCGCGACGCGGGCGTCCTGGCCGCGGGCGATGTCCCACGCGCCCGGGAAGCCCTGCTCGCCCAGCCACCACTGCACGACGCGGCCGTCGCCGGCGCGCTGGTCGGTCTGGGTGACGCCCGGGTCGTTGGGCTCGAAGCGCAGCTGGGCGCGGCGCTCGACCTCCACGCGAGCCACGCGTGGGTCGGCCCGCAGCGCCTCGGCGGCCTGGGCCGGCGAGGTGCCCGCAGGAGGGCGGACGGCCGCGGCCCGCAGGCGGCCGACGACGTCGCCGACGCGCGAGATGCCGGCCTTCGCGGCGACGGCCTCCAGGACCTCGCTGGCGGCGCGCGGGCTCGCGGCGGCGCGGGCCGTGCGGGCGCTCGCGTCGCCGGCCCGGGCGTCGGCCTTCAGCGTGACGATGAGCCGTCCGGACAGCTGGTCGGGCGGCGGCGCGGCGGCGTCGGCCGTCCCCGCCACGATCGCCAGACCGAGCAGGCCGGCGACCAGCCCGCGGGACGTCCTGCGCTTCGTCACGCGCCTCAGCCTAGACGCGGGAAGCGGCCCACCCGTTCGGGCGGCCGTCGCTGCTCCGAGCCTGTCCACGTTCACGGGAACACGCCTGCATGAGCGCCAACGCGCCAGCTTCCCTTCGCTTCACCGTCTCGAAGCGCCAGAGTGTCTGACGTGTGAAGCGGACCCAGGACGGGACCGCATAGCGCGACACCCCCTAGTCGGTCGTGCGACGCTCGCCCCGCGTCGCGACCGGAAGCGCGGCGCCCCGCGTTCGGGATCGGTGGCCTGGACCCCACCCCCGGACGCGGGGCGTTCTCACGTCCGGATCCGAGGTGGGCGCGGCTAGTAGCCGAGGGCGAACTTCGCGTCCTCGGACATGCGGTCCGGGGTCCACGGCGGCGCGAAGGTCATGCTCGACTCGACGGACTCGACGCCGTCGAGCTCGGAGACGAACTCCTCGATCTGCTCGCTGACCTGCGGGCCGATCGGACAGCCGGGAGAGGTGAGCGTGAACGTCACGTGGACGTCCCCGCCGTCGACCTCGATGCCGTAGATGAGGCCGAGCTCCACGAAGTCCAGCCCGAGCTCGGGGTCGATGACGTTGGTCAGGGCCTCTTCGACCTCGTCGACGTTGGGCATGGCGCCGAGTGTAGTGCCGCGCGCTCGCGACCCCCGGCCTCGGAGAGGACGCTCTTTGCGGCGAATGCGTTGCGTAGCCGCCGTGCCGCGGGGGTAGCCGGAACGCCATCGTCCACTGGGAGGAACAGCCGGCGGTCCTCCGCTGCTGTGGTGACGAGGACCGTGCCACGCAGGCGCTGCGCCGCTGCGCGCTGAGCCGCGCGCTCGTCGCCCGCCGCGACGTCGTCGTCGACCTCCGCGAGCTCGGCTTCGCCGACGCCTCGTTCATGGTCGACCTCGCGATGGTCGCCCGCCGGCTGCGCAAGTCCGGCCGCGTCCTGCGCCTGCGCGGGGCGGCGCCGCACATCCACCGCCTCATCGAGCTCGTCGGCCTCCATCGGCTGCCGGGCGTCATGGTGGACCCGGCGCCGCAGTACGCCTGACGGGCCGCCGCGTACAGTCCCGGGCAGCGCATGCCGCTGCTCCTCGTCCTCCTCTTCATCGTCGTCCCGATCGCGGAGCTCTACGTGCTCCTGCAGGTCGGCCAGGAGATCGGGGTCCTGCCGACGATCGCCCTGCTGATCGCCGACTCGATCCTCGGCTCGATGCTCATGCGCTCGCAGGGCCGCGCCGCGTGGCGCGCGTTCAACGCGGCGGTCCGCGCGGGCCGGCCGCCCGCGCGCGAGGTGCTCGACGGCGCGCTCGTGATCTTCGGCGGCGCGCTGCTGCTGACGCCCGGCTTCCTCACCGACGTCCTCGGCCTGCTGCTCCTGCTGCCTCCCACGCGCGCGGTCATCCGCCGCACGCTCGTGCGCAGCCTCGCGCGCCGCGTGACCTTCGGCATCGGCGTGCCGCCCCGGCGCCCGTCCCGCGGGCCCGGTGGTCCCGGCGCCCCGTCGGACTTCGACGTGGACTCCACCGCGACCGACCTCGACCAGCGGAGGCTCCCCTGAGCACCACCATCGACCCCGGGCTCGAGGCGCCGCGCGCGCTCTCGGGCGCTGAGTCCGACGCCGTCACCTTCGCCTTCGGCGACGCCGAGCGCGACGTCTTCGGCGTCGCCCGCGTGGGCCTGAGCGTCGGCGAGGACGGCGCCCGGGTGGCCAGCGGCCTCGGGATGCTCTTCGCCGACGGCGACCTCGTCGCGGTCCGCGCCGAGGGCGGCGTCGCGGTGCCCGCCGGGGGCGGCTGGGAGCAGGTCGCCGCCGGCGGCGTGCGCTCGGAGGTCCTCGAGCCGCTGCAGGCCTGGCGCGTGCACTTCGAGGACGAGGACGACGGCGACCTGGGCTTCGACCTCGAGGTCCGCGCCGTCTCGCTGCCCGCGCCGCTGGACGAGGACGGCGACGTCGCCAGGCTCGGCGGCATGGCCGGCTACGAGCAGCTCGCGACCTTCGAGGGCACGGTCCGCGCGGGCCGCGGCGAGCGCAAGGTGCGCTGCCTGGGCCAGCGCGGCCACTCGTGGGGCTCACCGGACTGGGAGAAGCTCTCCGTCTCGCGGACCCTCGGGGCGTGGTTCAGCGACGGCCTCGGCGTGACCGGCGTCGCCGTCCGGCCCGCCAAGGGCAAGAGCCACGCCGACGAGGCGCTGGGCATCACGCTGCTCGTCCCGCCGCAGGACGACGTCGCCGACGGCCCGGCCACCCCGGTCGTCGTCGAGGACCCGCGGCTGTCGACGACCTACGACGGCGACGGCCGCCAGGTCGCCGCCGGGCTCGAGCTCTTCGTCGGCGCCGACGACGAGGTCCCCCACCGCGCGGCCGGCGAGGTCGTCTGCGGGACGACGCTCGACCTCGGCCGCCTGCAGCTGCACTCCGCGTTCCTGACCTGGCGCATGGAGGGCCGCACCGGCGTCGGGCGCTACGACGTGCTGCGGCGCGTGGACGCCGCGTGATCACCACGGTCGTCTGCGACTTCGGCGGGGTGCTCACCACGCCGCTGGTAGACGCCTTCGAGGACATCCAGGACCACCTGGGCGTCGAGCCCGGGGAGCTCAACGGCGCGATGGTCGAGCTCGAGGCGCGCACCGGCTACCACCCGCTGCACGAGCTCGAGTGCGGCCGGATGAGCGAGAAGACCTTCCTCGAGGTGCTCTCCCACGAGGTCGGCCAGCCGCTCGAGGAGTTCACCGAGCGCTACTGGGCCGCCCTGGGCACCAACGACGCGATGGTCGACCTGCTCGCGCGCCTGCGCGACCAGGGCTACCGGATGGCGCTGCTGACGAACAACGTCCGTGAGTGGGAGCCGCGCTGGCGGGCGATGCTCCCGGTCGATGAGCTCTTCGAGGAGGTCGTCGACTCGGCCTTCGTCGGAATGCGCAAGCCCGACCCGCAGATCTACCTGCTGACCTGCGAGCGCCTGGGCGTCGAGCCGGGGGCGTGCGTCTTCATCGACGACTTCCCGCACAACTGCGACGCCGCCCGCGACGTGGGCATGCGCGCCGTGCAGTTCCAGACGACCGAGCAGGCGATCGCCGAGGTCGAGGAGCTGCTGGCCGCCGAGGGCGCGCCGCAGGGTGCGCCTGCGGACTGACGGCGACCCGCGACAGGGGTCGCGGCTCAAGGTCGGTGGCGCGTGGCCGATGATGGTGGGGTGACTCTCCGTGCGTCCGGCCGGCTCGTGCTGGCCACCCTCACCCTCGCCGCCGCGGTCCCCGCCACGGCGCACGCCGCCTCCGCCCCGTACCCGTCGGGCACCGACGACCGCTCCTTCGTGACCTCCAAGGGCGGCTGGACCGACAGCGTCGCCTACTCCGTCGGCGTCCCCGGCCTGACGATCCCGCAGGTCTCGAACTCCTTCCAGGCCACCGGCGGCACGCTCGCCGTCTCCCAGCCGGGCACGACGGACGGCTTCCTGCGCGTCGCGACCGGCGGCCTGCTCTCGCTGGCCGGCACCTCGACGAGCGTGTGGACCAGCCCCGAGTTCGTCTACAAGGGCGTTGGGGACAGCGAGGAGGAGGCGATCGCCCTCGTCCTCGCGCAGAAGGCCGACGTCGGCGCGCTGCTCCAGCTCACCGGCAGCGCGGTGACCTACTCCGTCGACGTGCTCAACGCCGCCAACCAGGTCGTCGCCTCGGGCGTCAAGAACCAGGCGATCGCGTCGTCGCCGACGTGGAGGACGGTCGGCCCGATCTGGCTGGACAAGAACGCGATCGTGCTCGGCCAGAGCTACAAGCTGCGCGTCACGACGTTCTTCACGAGCCCGGCGGCCGTCGTCCCCAACGCGACGGTCGACTACGACGACGTCGGGCTGGCCGCCGCGAAGGCCGACCCCAAGCCGGCCGACCCGCCCGCCGGCCAGACGCCGGGTGGCCCCGCCGCGCCGACCCAGCCGCTGTCGCTCGTCGAGGTCAAGGCGTCGGGCTCGACGATCGGCTCGGCGCGCCTGACCAAGAAGGGCCTGCGCGTGAGCGTCGGCTGCGCCGCGGCGGCCCGCAGCGCCTGCGGCGTCGAGCTGACGGGCTACGCCAAGCAGGGCGGCGCGAAGTGGACGAGCGCGAAGAAGGGCACCGTCGCCCAGGGCGCCAGGTCGAAGTTCGTCATCGCGCTCTCCAAGACCGGCAAGAAGGCGCTGAAGAAGGCGTCGACGATCACGCTGCGCACGAAGATCACGATCCAGGGCCGCGCCGCGGTGACCTACCGGGTCGTGCGGATCGTCCGCTAGAGCGAAGCGCTGCTCTGCTGCCGGCCCTCCGTGGCCGGCGTGCAGTCCTGCGGGCCCTCGTCGCTGGTCGCGTCGGGGGCCCGACGTCGTCGCAGGGCTAGTTGTCGGAGCCCAGCCGGTCCCAGAGGTAGAGCTCGAGGCACTCCTGCGCGAGCTCCGTGGCGCGCTCCCGCGAGAGGCGGGGCAGGACCGTCTCGAGCGCCTGCTCCTCGGCGACGCCGGCGTCGAAGGCCTCCTCGCCGCGGAAGCCCGCCGCGATCTTCAGCGCCTCGCGCCGGTTCTCGCCGAGCGTCGGGAAGACGTTGACGAGGAAGTCCCGGTTAGCGATCGGCTGCCCGACCTCCAGCGACGCGTGCCAGGCGGCGAGCATCGAGAGGTCGTGCTCGTCGAGGTCGGCGATCGCCTTGGCGTAGTGGACGTCCAGCTCCGGCTCGGGGATCTCGTCGACCCACGCACGGACCAGCTCGCCGAGCAGCTGCCGGCGGGCCTCACGTCCGACGGACTCCGCGATGACGCGGATGGCGTCCTGAGGTTCGATGAAGCAGAGGGGCATGGCGCGGTCTCCGGCTCGGAGGACTGGAACCGCCGCGCAAGGTACGGACGGCGTCGGACGGCATCGCCTGCCATAGCGCGAGCGGCGGCGGAACACCCCGCAACGTGCGGAAAGTGCCAGGCACCTTCCACCGTCCCAGGTGAAAGGTGCCAGGCACCTTCCACCCTCGACCCCGGGTCTAGGTCCTCGGCGTGTCCAACTCCTCGACCCTGAGCCGCTTCACGGTCAGCTCCTCGATCTCGAGCCTCTTGATCGTCGCGCGGCCGATCGCCAGCCGGCCGATCGCGAGCGCCCCGACGGCGAACGCGCCCAGGGCGGCGCTCCCCATCGCGGCGGTCGCGATCGCGCGCGGGCCGGTGATCTCCGCGGTGCGGATCTCGGGCTTGAAGACGGTGATGGCGGCCATGGGGCCCATCATCCGCCTTCCGTCAGGCGGGCAGCGCGAAGCGCTCCTCGATGAGCGCGTAGATCCGCCCCTGGTCGTCGGGCAGGTTCTCCTTGACCGTGCGGCTGAAGTCGTCCACGACGGCCTCGGGCTCGCCGGCCTCGAGGGCGTCGAGCGTCCGCTGCGCCACGAGCTGCGGCGTGACCTTCTCGAACGGCACCGCGGCCGTCAGGTCGGTGTCGACGAAGCCGACGTGCACGCCGACGACCTCGGTGCCCTGCGCCTTGAGCTGGACGCGCGCGGCGTTGGTGAAGCTCCACGCGGCGGCCTTCGAGGCGGAGTACGTGGCCAGGAACGGGACGCTGGCCCACGAGACGACCGACAGGAGGTTCACGAACGCCCCTCCTCCGTTGGCCGCGAGCACCGGTGCGAACGCCTGGGTCATCGAGACGAGGCTCACCGCGTTGAGCTCGAAGTCCCCGCGCGCGGCCTCGAGCTGCGCGTCGAGCGGCAGCGCCGGCGCCTGCGTGACGCCGCCGGCGTTGTTGACGACGACCTGCACGTCGGTCAGCTCCCGCCCCAGCTCGGCGACGCGGGCCGGATCGGTCACGTCGAGCTGCACCGGCGTGAGACGCGGGTCGGTCACCGTCTGCGGATCGCGCACCGCGGCGTAGACCTTCGCCGCCCCGCGGTCGAGCAGCGCCTCCGCGATCACCTTGCCGATGCCGCGGTTGGCGCCGGTGACCAGCGCCGTCGTCCCTTCGAGCTGCATGAGGGCCTCCTCGGCCGTCGCAGGTGGATGATGGTCGTCATCCTAACGCATGTGGATGACGGCTATCATCCATGTTGCGATGGCACGGTCGAAGGAGGAGAAGGCGGCGAGCCACCGGCGGATCGTCGAGGTCACCGCCGCGCGCATCCGCGAGCAGGGCACGGCCCAGCCCGGCGTCGCCGAGGTCATGCGCGAAGCGGGTCTCACCCACGGCGGCTTCTACAAGCACTTCGGCTCCCGCGAGGACCTGATCGCCGAGGCCGCCGCCGAGGCCCTGACCCAGAACAACCACCGGATCCCGGAGGTGGTGGCGGGCGCCGACGATCGCCTCAAGGCGTTCGTCGACTGGTACGTGTCCGTCGAACATCGCGACGACCCCGGTGGCGGCTGCGGCGTCGTCGCCCTGGGCGCCGACGCCGCGCGGTCCGACGAGCGCGTCCGCGACGCGTACGCCGCGCAGGTCGAGCGCTACCTCGGCCTGCTCGAGGACCTGCTGGGCGACGACCGCGACCGCGCGCCCGTCGTGCTCTCGACGCTCGTCGGCGCCGTGCTCATCGCAAGGGCCCTGGGCGACTCGCCGCGGTCGGAGGACCTCCTGCGCGCCGTCCGCGCCGCCGTGGCCGGCTAGCCGCCCGCACCTCCCCGCTGGTCGGGGTTCAGGCATGACGTCGACCGTCGTCCCCACGCTCTTGCGCGCCGTTCGAGGCGCGCGATAGCGGCGGGCGACTTCCCCGGCAGCCCGCGCAAGTTCCGCTGGCACGTCAACTTCGCCGACGCCGCCTCGCGTCGCTGCGGATCGAGACCTGATGACGAGGGCGCGCGCCGCGGTCAGCGCGAGAGCCGCAGCCTGCTCGTCGCGCGCTGGCCGCCCGCGCCGACGACCTGCGCCGTCACGACGACCTCGCGCGCCCGCCGTCGCACCGAACGGGGCAGCGTCACCCGCACGCTCGCCGCACCGTCTTTGAGGCGCACGAGCCGGTTGCCGTTGGCGAGTCGCCGCTTGCGCGCGTCGCGCACCGTGTAGGTCACCCGCACGCGCCGCCCGTCGGCGCCGCGAAGGCGGACCCGCACGGCCAGCGTCCGTCCCTGCACCGAGCGGGTCAGCGCCAGCGGCGCGGGCTTCCCCGGGGCAGTCGGTGAGGGCGTCGGCGGCATCGGCGCCACCACCACGGGCGCCACCAGCGCCGCCGGCGTGCCGCCGTCGTTCGAGCCGCCCGAGCCCGTGCCGGAGTCCGAACCGCCCTGCTCTCCCTCCAGCACCGGCGTACCAACGTCGACCGTCGAGACCGTGGCCGTGCCCGGGTCCGAGTTCCCGGCCGCATCAACCAGCCACGTGCGCAGCGTCGTGCGTCCCGCCGGCAGCTTGCCGAGCGTGACCGTCGTCGCTCCGCCAGCGGCGGCGGGCGCCGTCGTCGTCGCGCACCCTCCGGCTCCGCACGCCTCGTAGACGACCGACTGCACGGGCGACACCTGCGTGCCGACCGGCGACACGGTCGCCACGACCTCGTCCGTCGTCCGCGCCTGCCCTGGCACCGATACGCTCGGGGCCTGCGGCGCGCCGTTGTCGACCACGATGGACGTCGTCCGCGTGGCGAGCTCCCCGCCGGCATCAGCGGCACGCAAGGTCACCGCATGCTGTCCGTCGGCCACCGAGCTCGTGTCGAACCCGAGCGTCTGCGCCGACGGGTTGCTGCACGGCTTCGCGTAGGTGAAGTCGCAGCTGACCGTGCTCGCGCACCCGACAGATCCGGTCGTCTGGCAGCTGGCGACGACGACCCCATCGACGACGAGCTCGAGGGTCTTGATGCCGCTCTGGCCGTCGCTCGGCGCTCCGGTCACGGACGCGGTCCCCTTGTGGAACCCGCCGTGGGCGCCGGCGCTCCAGAGGTCGCCGGTGGGCAGCGGGAGGGACGGCGGCGTTGGGTCGCTCAGGGTGACGGTGGCCCCGTACAGCGTGGCGATCACCGAGTGGATCGTCGCTCCGCCGACGCAGCCCGTATTGGGCTGGGTCTCGCAACGCACGCCGAAGCTGAGCCCAGAGACGCTTATGCCGTTGAACGAGGCCCGGTCGAAGCCGCTCGTGGAGCCGACCGTGCACTGGTAGTACGGCGCAGGCGGGATCTCACACGATTCGAGCGCGGCGCCGTCGTTCGTGTGCAGCGCGCGCCGGAAGTCCTCCTCGTCGAGTCCGTAGATGTAGCGGGCGTACGAGAACCGCGTGATCAAGGTGCCGGCCGGCGCTTCGAAACGCCACGTCGCTCCTGTGTGACGCACTGCGTTGCGCGTGGCCGCGAGGTTGTCGCGGACCCAGAGACCTCCGAAGGCGCCGCCGCCGGCGCACGACCCTCCGATCTCGTACACCGCTGGATCGTCGTTGCTCGCGGTCCAGGAGTGGTTCGCATTGGTTGCCGAGTCGGAGCAGGTGAGCACGTCGAAGTTGCCCGCGTGCGCGTTGGCGGGCACAAGAATGAGGACCAGTCCGGCGAGGAGGACTAGGTGCCGCACCGATCTCTGCGAACCGTGCCGTTCGAGCGCGAATTAACGACCCGGACACGCTGGCTTACGGATGCCCTGCGCGTAGATCCCCGGGCCGGCACGTAGCGGACATCGACATGGTTGGGACGACTGGGCGCGCTCACGCGAAGCGTCGACCCGCGCTTGGTCCAGCGGATCTCCCGGATGCGTGAGAACTCCGACGAGCAAGACCTCATGCGGAGGCGGACCGCGGCCCTGGCAGGACGGTTCGCCAGGCCCGTCACGAGCTGACCGTTGGACCACCGGACGAAGCGCACGACCGGGCGAGTGAATCGCCGTGCCCTGCGTGATGCAGCCGCCAGAGTCGGTGCCGATGACACAGCTTCGGCAGTTGAGGTCGACAGCAGAGGCGACGAAGGCGCTCTGGCGTCGGTGGCGACCGCGTCGACCGCATTCGACGGACGTGAGGCGATGTATGAAGCGAGCCCGGCCTGCTCGAATGCCGCCTCGACGTCAAGCACGGGACCGCCGGCGAGCGAATGGCGGGCGGATCGCGTGAGGACGTCCTCGGCAGCGTCGGCGCTGAGGTCTGATCTATAGGCGCGAAGAAGGGCCAGCGCGGTGCTCACCAGCATCGCCGCCGATGAGCTGCCACCCTCGTGACCGGACACTGGGAGGCCGGCGTCGGTCGCCGAGTCGGCGTCGCAGCCAGCCGCGCGCACCCCTCGCTTTAGATCTCGAGTGGAAAAAGTGCACCAGCCGTCCGCCGAGGCTGCTCCCGCTTGGTATACGCCAGCGAGCGTCGCTGGCGGCCCCGCGATGGCGCCGGGTCCGTCGTTGCCCAGGCTTGCGACCACGGACACCCCACGCCGTTTTGCCAAAGCGACTTGCTCAGCCAGTAGGGCGAGGTCGTCGTCCTTCGGTTCGCACTGACCGTGGCAGCTCAAAGCCAGTCCGACGACCTTGACGTTCTCGAACTGCAGGCACTGACGAATCCCCCGGCGATACGTGTCGAACGCAAAACTCGTCTCCCCCGTCCCCAGCGCCTGCACGGACCGAATCCGCGCCCCCGGCCACATGCCGACTGTGCCCCAGTCGTTGTCCGGGACCGCCGCGGCGTAGAACGCCATCGACGTGCCGTGGAGGTGGAGGGGGTCCGGGGCGCCCTGGCCGTTGCCGTCGACGCCCGGCATGACGGTGCGGCTGACGATCGGGCCGTTCGGGTTGTCGGGTGGGGTGTCCGGGGTGATCGCGACGCCGGTGTCAACGATGCACAGCTCGGCCGGGGGGCCGGGAGGTGGGTCGAGGTAGCGCACGAACTCGAAGTGGTTGGCCTTGGCCTGTGCGGTGATCGCGGGGCTCTCGGCCGCCTGGGCGGCGGTCGGCGGGAGCGCCGCGAGTCCGGCGAGGGCAAGCAGCGGCACGGTCCAGGCGGACCGGCACGGGGTCAGCATCGACAGGAGTCGGGACTTCCTGACCTTCGGGGACCGCGTGCGGACGTTCGGCGGGCCGGCCGGCGTCGTGGGCGGACAGGCCGCCGGCCCCGGCGCCGCGAGGGCGCCGGGGCCGATGAGGCCGCGGAGAGGGAACCGCGGCACGATCAGCGCGGGCGGACCACCAGCGCGCGGCTGGCGGAGACGCCGGGCTCGTAGGGCAGGGTCGACTGGCGGCGCACCCGGGCGCGGAAGACGTAGCGCGTGCGACGGAACGTCTTCGTGAACCGGTGGGCGCATCCGAACGAGCCGCGGCTGTCGGTGCGCACGGAGCACACGACGATCCACTTCGCGCCGGACCGGACCATGACCTCGACGAAGCGGTGGCCGGTGCGAGGACCGGTCAGCTTGCCGAGGTACCGCACGGTCTTGCCGTTGCGCAGGCGCTTGTGGCTCAGGCGGAACTGCAGCCCGGCCTTCACCAGCACCGTGAGGTCGGTCGTCTGGGCGAACTGGGCGTCGCCGAAGCGCGCCCGGTAGGCGATGCGGACGGTCCGGGACGGGCCCGCCGGCAGGGTCAGGCGCCACACCCCGTTGGCGTCGGTCTGCACCGCGGTGTAGGCGACGAACTGCGCGGCCGGGATGCGGTCCTGCGTGAGCACCTCGAGCCGCGCACCCTCGATCGGCGTCCCGTTGGGCGCCAGGAGCTTGCCGCTCAGCGGGACCTTCTTGCCGTAGGCGACGTGCAGCGTCCGGCTCGTGGTCCCCACGTGCGAGCCGCTGAGGACGGCGGCGGGCGTCGCCCCCTTGCCGTTTGGCTCGCCGGCCGGACCGTCCGGCACGCTGGTCGCGGCGGCCGGGACGGTCGTGGTCGTCGTGCGCTCGACGATCGTCGTCGTCGACTGGCTGGGCGAGCTCGGGACGATCGGCGCCGACGGGCGGCCGGTCGCCTTGGCGTCGAAGTCGTCCGGGTCCCACTCGCGGACGACGCCGTCGCCGTCGGCGTCCTGGTCGTCGGCGTTGCGCAGGCCGTCGCCGTCGAAGTCGCCGCAGGCATCCCGCGGACCTGTCGGCAGGCCCTCGCAGGCGCCCAGGACGACGGCACCCGCCGCGAACGGCCCCGACGTGATGGCGCTCGTCTCGGTCGACGAGCCGCCCGCGTCGGTCGCGGTCACGCGACAGCGGATCTTGCGGGCCGCGTCGGCGTCGGTGAGCGTGTAGGTCTGCGCCTCGGCGCCGGCGATGACCTGCTCGCCGCTGCCGTCGGCCAGCGACCGCAGCCAGGCGTAGCGCAGGGTCGGCGACTGGCCGGCGAGGGCCTGCGCGTTGCAGGCGAGCGCCTTGCCGACGCGCGCCTCCCCCGTGACGGTGGGGAGCTCCTGGGTGGGCGGGCGGTTGTCGAGGACGCGGCGACCGGACCAGACGGTCGCGGCGTTGCCGCCGACGTCGATGATCCGCACGGCCAGGTCGTGGCTGCCGTCGCTGAAGTCCGCGGTCTTGATCGTCTCGGTGTGGCTGAGCGCGAGCTTGCAGGGACGGACGGTGAGGAAGCCACCCTCGGTGTACTGGCACGCGCCGCCGTTGGTGTCGAGGACGCGCCGGCTCGCGGTCTGGCCGTCGACGACCAGCTCGATGTCCTTGATGCCGCCACCGACGTCGGTCGCGCTGAACGGCACGGCCTTGCCGCCGGTCCAGACCGGGGCGTCGAGGTCGCCCGTGACGCTGCTGATGACCGGACCCTGCGCGTCCTCGAGGTTGAACACGCCCTGGTACAGGGACATGCGAGCGTCGCCGCCGACGCTGGTGCCCCCGCACTGGCTGGTGCCGGGGAGGCAGCGCACCGAGACCGTGACGTCCTCGGTGTTCGGCCGCCAGGCGACCGAGTGGTAGGCGACGTCGCCGCGTGCCGCGAAGCCCTCCGCCTCGCCCGCAGGCGAGAAGACCTGCAGGTAGCCGGCCTTGCCCGAGCCCGTGGGCGCGGTGTAGCCGAGGAGGGCGAGCCACGCGTAGGTGATCTTCGTCCCGGGCGCAGCCGTGAACCTCCAGTCCGCGGACACCTGCGTGCCTCCGAGCCAGTTCGGCCCGCCGATGCCGGCGCTCAGCGCGCCGCCGCTCGCGCAGGTGTCGGTCCCCGTCAGGCCCGAGCTGGAGAACGGCGTGCTCGCGAACTTCCAGCCGCCGGCGGCGTCGCCGGTCGGTGCGGCCGCCCCGGAGGGCAGGCGGCACGTGAAGACGTTGTACTCGCCCGCATCCGCCGCCGGAGCGGCGAGGGCGAGGAGCGTGGCGAAGGCCGCGGCGGAGCTGGCCGCCCGGCGGGCGAAGCGGTTCATCGGGATCCCCTGGTCTCGGTGTGTGGTGGTCTTAGAAGCCGAACTCGGCCCCGCTGCCGGAGGCAGGGGCGGTCGAGCGAGCGGGCGGCGACGAGGCCGCGTGCGAGGCGCCGGACTCGAAGCCGGCGGAGGAGCTCGTCGTGGACGGCGAGCTCGCCGTGGTGGCGGTGGCGGCGCTGGCGCCGGTGCTGGAGCTGCTGGTGCTGCTGCGGAACTCCGAGCTGCGCGCGCTCGCCGATCGCGACGTGCGCCCGAACTCGCGCGAGACCCGTGCGCTCGCGCCGCGCTTGCGCTTGGCGCCGAACTCCCCGGCGCGAGTCGTGCGCGACGTCGTCGTGGCCCGCGTCGGGCGGTCGACCTTGCGGGCCTCCTGCAGGCCCGCGGTCACCGGCGCGAGCCTCACACGCGGCGGCGGGGTCGCGGACTGGGCCGCGGTCGTGGCCGGCGCGGCGGTGAAGCTCGCCGCTGGCGCGGCGGGGCGATGCGGCGCGCGCTCGACGACCGCTGCACCGCCGCCGGCAACGGCGGCGGCGGACGCCGCGACGGCGGCGACCTTCCCGCCGCCGACCGCGTCGACGGCGGCCTGGAGCTTGACCGCCGACACGGTGGCGCGCTCGCCGACGAAGGTGGCGACCGACTCGTAGAGGCGCGAGAGCAACCCTGGCGTGTCGGTGCTCGGCAGGTCCGACGCCGCGGCGGCGAGCGGCACCGCCGGCAGGACCGCCGCGATGGCGCTGCCCTGCAGATGGAGCTCGCGGACCGTTGCGCGGCACGCCGAGCAGTTGCGCAGGTGCGGTCGCGCGGCGGCGAGCTCGTGCGCGGAGGCCTCGCCGTCGATGAGCGCGCTGAGCGTCGGCGCCCAGCGATCGCACTCGGAGCCGGCCTCGATGCCGGCGAAGCGCTTCATGAGCGTCCGGCGCCCCTCGGTGAGGCAGCGGTTGACCTTCGTCTACTGCGCCGATGTGGGTGCGCGCCGTCCTACTGCCGCCGCTTCTCGTGCCGGTCGCGGTTCAGGCGTCGCACCACTGAGCGACCCGCCGGGCCTGGCGGCTCAAGATTGCGGGCAGCGCCTCGACCTAGCGCTTCTTCCGCCGCTGAGCCCGATTCGGGGGCGGCGCGCCACCCGGCCGACGGGGGCCTTGCGGAGCAGCGGGCTGGCCGCCGGGCTCGCCCCAGTTCTTCAGCCAGGTTCGGCCGTGGCTGGTGAGGATCGTCTTCGCTGCCGGACCGTGCTCGAACACCAGCGTCATGAGGTGGTAGGCCGTGAGAACCGCGTCCTGAAGCTCCTGCGATGCCTCCAGGTCCTCTACCACGACGCCCTGGGCGCGCGCCTCGTCCCGGTCGATGCGACGCCCGTGGCTCTTGTGAGTTTGGGCGTCGTTGAAGTGCGCGGCGATCGCCTTTCCCTGCTCCTCCGGCTCGTCGGAGTCCTTGAGCATGCCGGTGGCGAGCCACTTCGCGACCATCTCCTCGGAGTAGGCCAAGGCGTTCTGGGCCTCCTGCAACAGCGAGGGGCCGAGCGCCGCGAGGACAGGCGCCCAGACGTGCGCGGCCTGCGGGTTCTTGAGGATGTCCTCGTGCGCCTGGCCGAACTGCTCGACAACCGCGCGGGCTGAGACGGTACGACCGCCCGAGGTCATCTGCGGGTCAATCGGCCCCAACTGACTCTGCTTGCCCATCACGATCCGGCCGGTCGACAGGGCGATCATGGTCCCGGCCGACATGGCGAGCGTCGGGACGATCACTTCCATCTCGGCGAACTTGCTGCGCAGGTAGGCGACGAGCGTTTCGGCGGCGTTCGTGACGCCGCCCGGGGTGTGCAGCAGGAGCGTCAGACCCTTCGACCAGTCCATGCCGTAGATCGCGGTCATGAGACCGTTGAGGTCCTCGTGCATGATCGACGTGGCGCTCGCGGGGGCCTGCGGCTTCTGGAGGAACGCGGACCCGTAGAGGATCACGTTCCGGTCGCCGCGCAGCCCTGAAACCCGTTGCAGTTGCGATAGCAGCTCAGCCTGAAGCCACGGACCCTTGTCATCTTCCGGCCGTGCGATGAACTCCTTGAGAACGTCGTCCCAGGCGGCCATCTGTTAGGACGGCCAAAGCACCAGGCCGAGCGGGGGGACCGACGCGGGCGCAACCTCGGGCTCCTCGACCATCGCGATCTGCGAAACGCTCGCGATCTCGAGATACCGCTCGTAGTCGGCGATCGCCTCCGCCAGAAGGTCCTCTGGAGGGGGCGTCCGCTCCTTCAGCTGATCGGGCACGCGCCGAGTATCACGCAAGGACCCTGACCGGGTCCAGCCGCCTGGACGCCCTGATGGATGCACCGCAGCGCGACGGGCCAGGGGGCGTGTCACCCCTGGCCCCTGGAGGCCGCGCTACGCGGCGGGCGTCAGGTCGTGGACCGCGAACGCGGTCGGGACCTGGACGAGCGGCGTCCAGCGACCCTCGACGAGCACGGTCACACGATTCCTCGTGAGGTCGTCACTCTCCTGCCCGGCGACGAGGCCGATGCCCTGACGGACGCCGAGCCGGGCGCCGACGCGAGAGTCGCCGACGAGCACCTGGCCGTCGTCGAGCGCTTCCGTGGAGACGAGCGGGAGGCGTCGGATGCGGCCGTCCGGCGTGATGGCGCCGATCGGGTGGCCGTCGCTCCCGACGCGGGCCTCTTCCTCCTCGATCGTCACGGCGTTGGCCGCGGCGAAGTTCGGGACGACCCCGGTCGGGATGAGCTGGGCCTTCATCTGGCCCACGACGCCGTCGAGCGTCGTGGCGGTCACGGTCGGCTCGAACGGGTTGTCGAGGATGCCGGGGACCGCGGGGCCGTCGGCGTCGGCAGGGGCGCCGTCGAGCAGGAGCCGCTCGACGGCCGCGAGGACGCCGTACTGGAGCGCCTGCGAGATGTCGGCCGACAGCGCCTCGACGTCGTCGAGGTCCTGGCGGTTCGCCTTGATCCACGACGCGACGGTGACCGCGCGCAGGCTGTCGGCCTCGTACGTCAGGGCGGCCTCCTGCTTGACCGAGCCGTGGGGCGCGATGGCCGCCGCCGCGACGCCGGAGCGCCGGAGCAGGTCGGCCGTTCGGGTGGTGAACGGGACCGACTGGAAGAGGTCGAGCAGGGTCGTCGGGACGACCGGCGTCGGCGCGATCCCCAGGAAGCCGGAGGCGCCGCCGCTGTCGGGCACGCTGACCGGGGCGGCCATCAGCGACCGGCCGGTGAGCTCCGCCACCTGGTCGATGCCCATGAACGTCCCGATCGTGATGTTGCTCCGAAGCGGTGCCGACGACGCGGCGATTTCCGTCAGCGCTCGCTGCGCGTCGAGGTTGTTCCGCAGGCTCTCGCCGAGCCGGTCGATCGCGCTCCCCTGCGAAAGCTGGCGGAGCGTCGTCAGCTCCAGCTCCCGCACGTAGTCCAGCTCCGCCTGGATGTTGTCCAGCTCCGTCTGGGCCGCCGTCACGCCCTCGGCGTCCTTGTCCTGCTCGCACATGTCGAGCGTCTTGCGCGCTGTCGCCCGCTTGGCGTACAGAGCGGTCTTCCGCTCCTTGATCCGCGTCAGGTGCGCGGTCTGGTCCTTCGTCCTCATGCTGCTGCCTCCAGAGTCGCCCGCAGCCGGGCCGCGGGATGTCAGTGGTGAGCTCTGGCGAGGTCCGCGCGCAAGGATCGATTGACCGTCGGCCGGAACAGCGGGAGGCTCCGCGACCGACCGGGAGCGCTGGCACGATGTGCTGCATGCCGGATGCGCCGACGGATCCGCCGCCAGAGTCGTCCCGGCGCGCGCGATGGGACTTGATCGAGCTGCTCGTCCTCTTCAGCGCGTGGGCTACCGCCACCGCGCTGACTCCTGCTGACGGAAGTCGATCGTTCTACGAAGCGTCCGCCCAGGTGATCCCGGTCATCATGCTGACCCTCGCGATCGAGGCGAGAGCGTTTGAGTGGAACCTCGAGTGGCGTGGCTGGGTCGACCGCTGGAACCGAGGCCTCGACGGACCGCTCACTGCCGCAGCCGCTCGCGTTCTGGTTCTGCTGTTCCTGATCGTCGCCGAGCTACTAGCCCTGAGCCGACTGGCCGACCCGGGCGCGCTCCAAGACCCGCAGCCCAAGTTCGTCTTCGGCGCGATGGGCCTGGGGTTCGCAGCGGTGGCTCTAGCCGCGATCCCACGCCGTCCGCGCGACTCGCAGGCCAGGCGCTAACCGCGTCCGTCTCGAGAAAAGGTCTCCTCCATGTTTTTCGCGCAGCGGCAGGGAGCGCGCCCGAGGTCCGTTCGTCGCGCTGCCATCGAGGCACCCGGTGGGTTGCGCGTCGGCGCCCGCTCGGCAAGCCTGCGGGCGTGGGCGCGGCCGACGACATCTTCCCGTCGCACCAGAGTCCGGCGTTCGTCCAGACGCGATGGTCGGAGGGCTGGGGCTACGCCGTGATCGGGTTCGGGTCGGCGGCGCGGATGCTCACGGAGCAGCGGGCGAAGATGCACGCGAGCGTCGACCAGATCGGGCTAGCGATCTTCTTCCTGCAGCGCCACCGCGTCGAACTGGTCCTCAAGCACGCGCTGGTCTTGCTCGGCGAGGACGTCGAGGCGGTTGCCAAGCTCCCGCACCGGCTGGACGTGCTGTGGAGAAGGTTCGGCCAGGTCGTCCGGCCGCTCGACCCGAAGGGCTGGCGCTACCTCGAGGGGGAGTTCGGCGACTTCGTCGAAGCGATCCACAAGGCCGACGAGGGGTCGTTCACATACCGCTACCCGGTCAACCGCGAAGGCGAAGAGTCGAAGCGCGCACCCTTCATCGACCTCGACGCGTTGGAGCGTTACGCCGAGAGGTTCGACCTCGGGATCAGCGGCTTCGTCGACTGGATCGACGAAGGGCGACGCGAGGCGGAGTGGCACAACCAGCCGTAGCCCGCCGCTTCGGGTGCCTCCGCAGCTGCCTCCCCGGCTCGTCGGGTCGGCCCTGACTGTTCGGGTTGTTTCGGGCTGGCCGGGCGGGAGACAGCCTGAGAGGTACGACGTCTTGACGCCCGGCCTTTCCTCTTGTGGCATATGCCTATGCCGAAGGGCGATCCGTGGAAGGCGATGGAGCTCAAGATGCCCGAGAGCTTCTATGCCGCGCTCGACCTGCTCGCCGAGCACAAGGGCGTGTCGCGGAGCGCCTGCCTGCGCGACTGCATCGGAATCGGGTTGTGGGCCGAAACGACCCGGCTCAACCGGGACGAGCCGTCCGGCGCCACCGCGCACCTCAAGGCGGTGGCGAGCGCCGTCTTGGAGGTCGACGGCGAGCACACGCGCGTTCCGGCGCTCAGGCGTCGGTGAGGTCCGGCCAGAGCGCCCGCTCGACGGCGTCGAGCCGTCGGCCGACGTGCTCCGCGGACCGGCCGTTGGCGATCGCGAGCCGGACGAGCCGCAGTTGCGCGTGACAGTCGACCTTCGTCGCCTTCGCCTGCGCCCTGCACCGCGCGAGCCTCACGTCCACGGGAGCCGCGGCGAGCGTCGCGAGCGTCAGCTGCCGCGCCGCGACCCGGTCCCGGTTGGCGTTGAACGCGAACCGCTCGAGGTCGGCTCCGACGACCGGCTCCGGTTCGACGAGCCCGTTGGTGCGCATGGCGCGCGCCGGGTTGCGGGTGAGGCCGCCGGTCCTGCCGAGGAACAGCGGCTCGTCCTGCCGGGGGAGCATGGTCGACGTTCTACGCCGCCGTCTGGCGGCTCTCGGCACGACGCCCCGGCTGGTGGTCCGAGGCGTCGCGTACGTCCGTAGGAGGAGGCCGGACGCTAGGGGCGCCGTCGGACGGTTCCGTCCTCGCCGTCGCGAAGATCGCGGGCATGGCCGACGTGTTCATCGAGACGGTGCCGCTCGACGCGACCGACTTCCAGCGCGAGGCGCAGCTGCTCGTCCTGAGCGAGTTCGTGTCCGGCATGCAGGAGGCCGGGATGGTGCCGGTCGTCGACGTCCAGGCGACGAGCGCGGGCGACGTCTTCATCATCACCGTCGACGAGCCGGAGCCGCGGTAGCCGTGGCTGCCACTGCCGTCCGTTCTCCCAGCTGTAGAGGGTGCCGGCAGCTCTTCCGGCCGGAGCGGCCGTGGTACCACACGTGTCCGGCGTGCTTCCGTCGGAGGCAGCGCCCTCTAGAGATCGCCCGTCCGGGTCCGATGGCGGGCCAGCTGTCGCTCGACGCGACGCCGGAGTGGGCCGCCGCGACGAGTCCGAACGTCGTCGCGCTTCCGCGTCGTCGCTCCACCTGACGTACGCCGGTTCGTCCCGTACGGTCGACGGCGGCATCAGCCATGCCTCGGTCGCCGTCCGCTCTCGGCGAGCGGGCGGCGGCCCTCTTCTTCCGCCGGGGCGTGAGCGACGATGCCGGTCCCGTCGGCCCGTCGCGACCTCTTCCGACGGGCCCCACGGCGCCCGCTTCCCACCTCCGGCGGGCGTCGTGCGTCTTGGCGGTCAGGCCGCGAGCGCCCGGCGTCGCACCTGCCGCGCAAGTGCGCCGCGCCGCGCACGTTCCCGCCGGGACGCCGCCCGCTCGACGGCGTCCTGGTCGAGCCGGGCGACGAGCGCCGCAGCGACGAGCAGGGCGTCCGGGTCGAGCCCGTCGGCGACGAGCCGGACGAGTAGCCGCTCCGCGCCGCCGGACCCCTCCGGGAGGCGCACCGACCCGTCGACCCGGCGCGGGAAGTCCGGGAGGCCCGCGGGCGGCTGAAGGGTCGAGCGGAGCACCGCGGCGAGGACGCTAGGCCGGACGTCGGACCGACCCGACGACGACCGGCCGCGGGCGTAGCTTGAGGTCCGCCATGGATGCTCGCCAGCCTGACCGCTGCTCCTGCGGCCGCGAGGACATCGCGCACCGCGATCCCGTCACCGCCGCCCCGCTGTGCGTCGCCTGCTTCAAGCTGCTAGGCGACTTCCTGCGCTGGCTCCACGACGACCTCGCGTTCGGCGCCGAGCGCGAGTCGTGGGAGCACATGGGCGGCCGCCGCTAGAACTCGATGTCGTCGTTGGAGGTCGCGATCGCGGCGGCGTACTCGGCCTGAAGCTGGCAGCGGCGGGAGCAGGCGCCGCCCTGCGCGCTCGACCAGCGGCCGAGCTTGTCGCAGCCGCGGCACCGGGCGGCGGCGATCTCGTTGTCGTACTGCCGGAGCGCCCAGCCCGGCATCCCGTCCGGCGGGTCGACCACCTCGCCGAGCCGGATCGACTCTGTGACTAGCGACTCGACGACGCCCGACCACTCGTCGGCCTCGCCCGCGAGGTCGTCCCCCGCCTCGCGTCGGGCGGCCGCCCGCGCCGACAGCGCCGCCTGGACCTTGTCGAACATCGCCTCGAAGCGCGCGAACGGCACCGAGTGCTGGGCGTAGAACTCGTCGGCGAGCGCGAACGCCAGCACCTCGTCGACCGAGCGGAGGTCGTCGCCGACGCGAGCGGCTAGTGCGCGAGCGCGATCCACGTCGGTCTTGCTCGGGGCCCTCGGGGGCCGTCCGAGGTGACGTTCCATCGCCGCCAGGTACCGCTTGAGCAGGCGCCCGGTCAGGTCGTCAGTCGCCGTCCCCTCGATCCCGAGAGAGCGCGCGCCGTCAGGCGCGTCCTTCTTCTCTTCTTCTACTTCTTCCCCACGGAGGGGCCGCGCGCGCGTAGAGCCGCATGGTGCGGCACCCCCACCCGCGCCATGCGGCACCTCCTGCCGCACCCTGCGGCTACCCACGGCCGTGCCGACCGTCCAGGTGCTCTCCCCGCCGCGCTTGCCGGGCGCGTATCCGATGAGGCCGAGGTCGACGAGGTCCGGGACGGCGCGGTCGACCGTGTCGACGCTGATCCCGCCCGCCGTCGCCGCGACCTTGGCCCGCGTCGCATCGAAGACTGCGGCGCGGTGCTCGTTGCCGAGCTTCGTCAGCGCCGAGTAGACCAGCAGCGCGCGCTGTCGGGCGCTCGGCGCGCACTCGCGCAGGATCAGGTCCCAGGCGTCGTGGTGGACCTTGAACCACCCGCCTGCCGTCTTCGTGGACTGCATCGCTTCCTCCGTCGTGTCCTTCCGACCGCCCGTCGCGACCGCCTGCCGGGAACGATCGCGCGTGCGTCGGACGGCTGCCTGTGGCTAGCCGTCGTATACATCGGCTAGCCTGCGCCATCATGCCGACAGACCCCAAGCAGAAGCCCGCTGGCCGCACCCCGTCGAAGCTGGTTCGCATCCCCGTCGACATGGCCGATCGCGTCGACGCCGTGCGCGGCCTGATCCCTCGCGAGACGTTCATCCGGGATCTGTTGGACAAGGCGCTCCGGACCCTCGAGGAGCAGAGCGGACGATGACCGCAGCAGCCACGAAGCGCGCGGTGGCCTACAACCGCGTGTCGACCCGTGAACAGGTCGAGCACGGGCACAACCTCAAGGGCGACACCGAACGCTGCCTTGAACGGATCAACCGCGAGCCCGACTGGGAGCACGTCGACACCTACGTGGACGGCGGCGAGCAGGGAGACGACCCGACCCGCCCGCAGTACCAGCGGCTCCTCGCGGACGTAGCCGCGGGACGAGTCGACGTAATCGTGATCCCCGCTCTGGATCGCTTCGGGCGCGACTCGGTCGAGATCCAGACCCGCCTCGCGCTGTTCGACCGCGAAGGGGTGCGCGTGGTGTCGCTGCGCGAGTCCATCGACCGGGATACGCCAGAGGGGCGCCTCCAGACCGGCATCCTGGCCCAGTTCGCCGAGTTCGAGAAGGCGAAGATCAAGGCGCGGACCCGGGCCGCCCTTCAGCAGCGGAAGGCCAACGGCCTGCCCGTCGGGGCGATGCCGCTCGGCTACCGCGCCAATGCGATCATCGGTCCGGACGGGGAGGCGACGACCCGCCGCGTCGAAGACCCGCCCCGCGCCGCGGTGGCGCGCCGCATCTTCGAGATGGCGGCGTCGGGGCTGACACCCGGGGAGATCGCCCGGCTCCTCAATCGGGAGCGAGTCCCCCCGCCGAGGAAGAAGTCTCGGGCCTGGGAGACCCGGACGGTGCGCCGAATCATCGAGAACCGCTGCTACGTCGGCGACAACGGCTACCCCCAGCTGATCGACACCGCGCTCTTCGACCGCGCCCTCGGCAACCTGCGGCGCCTGGACCCGGTCGCGGCCGCGGCACGGCAGGCTGGGCGCAAGAGCCCCGAGGAGTACGTCCTCCGCGGCATCGCGAAGTGCTCCCGCTGCGGGGCCCCGCTCTACACCCGTCGGTACGCGAGCGGGCGGCACTACATCTGCGCGAACACCCGCCAGGCGACCGGGCTCTGCGACGCGCCCCCCATCCCCGCGAATGTCCTCGAGGCAAAGACGCTCGACCACCTCCACGACTTCCGGCTCAACATCGAGGAGTGGCTCGCGACCCGCGTCGCCGCGGTCCACGAGGAGCGCGCGAGCCTCGAACGCGCCGCGGCGGGCCTGCGGGCCGAAGCCGCGAAGGTGACACGCCGAGTGGAGGCCGCGCACCGCCAGCACGATCAGGCACTCGACGAAGAGGATGACGCCCTCGCCGCCGTCACACTGCGCGCCGTCGCGCGAGTTGAGGCGCAGCAGACGGAAGCGCTCGCACGCGTCGCGGAAGCCGAGGCGCGCGTAGGCGAATGGACCGCCGAGCCCGACGTGAACGCCGCGCTCGACTACTACAACGAGATCGTCGACTTGATCGAGGGCAGGGTCGCCAAGGCGCGCGGCGCGGCAGAACTAAACGTCGCGCTGCGCGACCTCCTCGCGTACGTCCACGTCGACACGCGCCCCGCCTCGGAAGCCTTTCGGGACGGCTGGATTCCCGTCGTCCCCGACGACGCGCCCGCCCGGGTCATCCGCGCGACGTTCGTCGTCCGCGGCGAAGGCGTCGTCGTGCGACCCGACGGCACGCTCGGAGAGCCCGATCGCGCCGTGGTCGCCTGGGCGGGCCCGGAGGAGGCCCGCGTCACATCGCGGCGTTCACCTTGGTGTACGACCAGCCCAGTTCATCGGCGATCTCGTCGTAGGTCTTGCCGAGCGAGCGGTGCCAGAGGGCCTGGACCTCCTGGGGCTTGAGCGTCCGCAGGGCCTCCGCCGCCTGGCTGATGCGCTCGTGCGTGAGCGCGTGGTCCTCGGGCGAGGGCTGCTCGCGAGCCTCGGCGTCCTCGAGCGCGAGCTCGCGGTCCGCGACCGTCTCAGTCCGCTTCAGCCGCAGCGCCATCGCCTCGTGGCGACAGACGGTGTGGACCCAGCCGACGACGCGGTCCGGGTCGAGGTCCGGCGCGCGCCGGACGAAGATCTCGAGCGCCCGCTGGTAGGCGTCCTGCGCGTCGTCGGCGCAGTGCGAGTGCTTGCGCGCGGTGCGCAGCAGCGCATCGGCGTGCGCCGCGACGACGTCGACGACCATCCGGTCGGCCTCTGCCTTGTTCAGCCGAACCCCCATGGTCGGCGCTTCCTGCCCAAGCATCATGCGACTCCCCCGTGCTGCTCCAATGCGTCCTTGCATCGGATAGGCCGGCAGTGAACCAGGTTCGCCCTACCCGTTGAGGTAGTCCTGCGTGAGTTCGACACCTCCCTTCGGGTGGCCCCCTGCGTCCAGACGGGGGAAGGTCCTGGAAAGCGGCTGATTCGGACGACGTCCTGGACGCAGACGCGATCGCAACGGATGTGCTGACTGTCCGCGCCGAACGGTCGAACGGCGCTGATCGGTCGGCCGAACGGCCCTGGCGCGGGGAGCGCCAGCGAGCGACGGCGCCGCTTGGGAGGGTGGCGCCATGCGCGTCCTCTTCGCCTCCACCCACGGCGCCGGCCACTTCAGCCCGCTCGTGCCGTTCGCGCGCGCGTGCGAGGACGCCGGTCACGAGGTGCTCGTCGCCGCGCCGCCACGGATCGCCGAGATGGTCACCGCGCACGGCTTCGCCTTCTGGCAGCTCGACGACCCGTCCGAGGAGCGCATGGGACCGGTGTGGAGCCGGGTCCCCTCCCTGTCGCCCGACGAGGCCAACGCCGTCGTGATCGGCGAGATCTTCGGCCGGTTGAACACCGAGGCGACGCTGCCGCGCATGCACGAGGCGTTCGCGAGCTTCGCGCCGGATGTCGTCGTGCGCGAGGCCAACCAGTACAGCGGCGCGCTGCTCGCCGAGGAGGCCGGCATCCCGCACGCCTGCGTCGGCATCGGCCTGGCCGAGGTGGAGGCGCTCGGACGGCAGCTGGCGGCCGGCCCGCTGGACGACGTGCGCCGCGCGATGGGGCTGGCGAGCGACCCGGACGGCACATGGCTGCGCGAGGCGCCGTACCTGACGACGTTCCCCGCGAGCTTCGAGCCCGCGCCGATCCCGAACACGCTGCGCTTCCGCGACGAGCGCTGCACGCGCCCGCGTCCCGACGGGCCTCGGCCGTGGGGCGAGGACGGCCGGCCGTTGGTGTACCTGACCCTCGGCACCGTGACGGGCATGCTCGACGCCGCCCAGCACGCCTACGACATCGTGCTCGAGGCGGTCGCCGGCCTCCCGGTCTCGGTCCTGATGACCGTCGGCCCGGGTCCGGAGCTGGAGCGCTTCGCCGACGCGCCGGCCAACGTCGAGGTCCTGCGCTGGCTGCCCCAGGAGGACGTCCTGCCGTGGGCCGACGCGGTGGTCTGCCACGGCGGCTCGGGCTCGACGACGGGCGCGCTGGCCGCCGGCGTGCCGCTGGTCGTCATGCCGATGTTCGCCGACCAGCCGCAGAACGCGGCGCGCGTCGCGGCGGCGGGCGCGGGCATCGCCGTGACCGGGCACGAGCCCGCGCCGGTCCGCGCGGCGGTGGAGCGGCTGCTCGCCGAGCCCTCCTACGGGAAGGCCGCGCGGCGCGTCGCTGGCGAGGTGGCCGGCCACGCGCACTTGCGCGACGCCGTCGCGCTGCTCGAGGAGTTCGCCGCGCGCGCAGCCCGTCAGCCGCTGACGTCATGGGAACGGCTGACCTCGGTGGTCATGGGCCGCGTCTCCAACCCCGCTTGGGAGCGTCGCCGAACGTGCCCTCGAGCACCCAGGAAGTGTCGACCTGCTGCGTGAAGCGCCCGCCGAGACTGAGCACTTTGCGCCGGCCGATCTTGCTCGCGACGTCGGCGTCGATCCCGAAGTTCTCCCGCGAGGTGACATGGAGCTGGAACTCGCGCAGCCCGTACCGCTCCCTCGCTTCCACGACCGCCTTCCACGTCGGCTCGTAGTCGAACCAGACGAGACCCTCCGGGACCTCCGGGACGCCAGTTGGCACCAGCTCGGCTTCGAACACCAGCGAGCGGTCGCGCCGACTCCCGAAGCGCAGCTCCGCCTGGTTCTTGAGAACGCGCTTGATCGGCGCCTCGATGTCGGTGCCCACGTCGCGCTTCCAGCCGCGTTCTGAGCGCACCGTCACCCGCTCGGCACCGAGCGCCATGAGCAGGCGCATGGCCTCGCCGAAGCGTTCTTCGAACACGCGCACGTGGAAGTCGGCCATCGGGTAGTACCGCCGCGCGACGGCGGGGCTCCCGATGTAGACGACGTTCGGAAGCGGGTGCCCGACCGGCATGTCGAGTTGGTCCACCTGCGACTGGCGGACGGGAAGGAGCCGCAGACCTTCTTCGTCGGCTTCCTTGAGCGTTCTCAAGGTCGGATGCTGCGGGTCGCCGCGTAGGACGTCCCATGGGCGCCAGGGTCGCTCCTGGTCGCCTGCCATCACGCGCACCTGCTCGGCGTCCAGCACGTCGTCCGGGACGACGACGACCCGCTGGCGCGTCCCGTACGGGAGCTCGATTAGTGGGCCCGGCTGCCGCTGATCGACCATCAGCGACGTCTCTCCGTCTTCGGTGTGAGGATCGACGGGTTCTGCATGACGAACGCGAAGTAGTACCGGCCTCGCCTGTTGAGCGGGGACGGAACGCCTCGCGCCCAAGTGCGCGAGCGCGCTTCACGCGAGGAACGGGTCGACGCGCAGGACGTGCTCCGACGTGGGCAGCGACGTGCCGCAGCAACGCTCGGCCGTCGCGGCGAGCCACGTCTGCGCGTAGGCCTGCGGCTCGCGCGTCGCGCGCCGCTCGATGAGCTCCGCGAAGTCGCCGGCGAAGCCGTCGCGAGGCAGGACGCGGTGGACGGCGTCGGCCGCGCCGTCGGGCAGCTCGGGACCCATGCCGGCGACGTCGATCGCCGCGCCCCAGAAGACGACCGCGGACTCGGGCGCCTGCGCGTCGGCGATGCCGAGCGAGGTGTGGAGCGCGATCGCGTTCCAGATGACCTGTGCCTCGTCGGCCGAGAGGCCCTGGCCGCGCGCCCAGGCGCGGGCGACGTCGGCGCCGGCGACCTCGAAGCGCCGGCCGTCGACGTGGTGCTCGACGAGGCCGAGGTCGTGCAGGAGCGCCGCGGCGTAGGCGAGCTCCTCGCGGAAGGCCACGCCGAGCCGGTCGGCCGCCAGGGCGCCGAAGGCGTAGGTGCGCCGGCAGTGGCGGCCGAGGAACTCCGGGCAGTGCTCCTCCATGAACGCCTCGGCCTCGCGCGCGAAGGCGCTGTCGGGGATGCGGACTCCGTGGACGGTCTCCATGGGGCGACCGTACGGTCGGGAGGGCGGGCCGACGAGGTGTCCTTCAGACGATGTTCGTCGCTTTCCAGACAGGTAAGGTCGGCACGTCATGGCGCACGTCGTCGTCGCTCTGGCCCTGCCCGGGCTCGTCACCTTCGACCTCGGCTGCGCGCTGCAGGCCTTCGCCTACGCGCCGGGGGCCGACCGCGACGCGGGCCCGTACGACTTCGCGGTCTGCGGCCCCGGCGGGCGGCGTGTGGTGACGAGCGACGGCTTCGCCCTCACGCTCGAGCACGACCTCACCGCCCTCGCGCGCGCCGAGACGGTCGTCGTGCCGGGCTACCTGCAGGCACCCGAGACCGCGCCGAGCCCGGCTGTCCTGCGCGCCCTGCGCGCCGCCCACGAGCGCGGCGCCCGCGTCATGTCGATCTGCATCGGCGCCTTCGCCCTCGCCCACGCCGGGCTGCTCGACGGGCGCCGCGCGACGACGCACTGGGCGGCGGCCGGCGCGCTGGCCGAGCAGTTCCCGGCGGTCGAGGTCGTCGCGGACGTCCTCTACGTCGACGAGGGAGACGTGCTGACCTCGGCCGGCCTCGCGGCGGGCCTGGACCTCGCGCTGCACGTCGTGCGCCGCGACCACGGCGCCGCGGCGGCCGCGGAGCTCGCCCGGTGGAACGTCGTGGCGCCCCACCGCGACGGCGGCCAGGCGCAGTTCACGCCGGCGCCCGTGGCGAGCGCGCCCGACGGCGGGCTGGGCGCGACCCGGGCCTGGGCGCTCGAGCGCCTCGACCAGCCGCTGGCGCTCGCGGACCTCGCCGCGCACGCCTGCTGCACCGAGCGGACGCTCACCCGCCGCTTCCACGCCGAGACGGGGACGACGCCCAAGCAGTGGCTGCTCACCGCGCGCCTGGCCCGCGCGCGCGAGCTGCTCGAGACGACCGACGACGCGATCGAGCGCGTCGCGGCACGCGCCGGCTTCCCCACCGCCGCGGCGCTGCGCGCCCGCTTCGCGGCCGAGCTCGGGACCACGCCGACGGCCTACCGGCGCGCCTTCCGCGGGTCCCCTGTACTTCCTGTCGCAGGAAGCTCGTAGGATGTAGGGCATGCCCGAGACCCTCGACCCGCCGATCACGGACGAGGTCCTGCGCGAGCGCGCCGACGAGCTCGCCCGCGAGCTCGAGCGCCACCTGGCCGCCCAGCCCGAGCCGAGCAAGGACGAGCTCGAGCGCGCGGCGCGCGTGACGCAGCGCCAGGCGTTCTTCGACGCGGTGCGCCGGGCGATCCTCGCCGTCGCCCGCACGCCGGAGTGGCGGGCCCACGACCTCGCGCGCGAGCTGCTCGTCCTGCTCGAGGACTTCCGCGACGCGATCGACGACGACCCCGACGCCACGGACCCCGAGTGGCGCCAGCGCGAGGCGCTGCAGCGGATGCTCGTCGTCCTGCGCGCGATGGTGCGCCAGCTCAGCCACGACGCGTTCGACCGCCCCGAGGAGGCAGCGCGCTTCGTCGCCCAGCGCCTGGCCGACGTCGAGGTCGGCGAGGTCGCCCGGCTGCTCGCGACGACGCCGCGGATGGTGTCGACCTACCGCCGGGGCGACGTCGGGC
Organism: Conexibacter sp. SYSU D00693; assembly: GCF_017084525.1. Classification (GTDB taxonomy): domain Bacteria; phylum Actinomycetota; class Thermoleophilia; order Solirubrobacterales; family Solirubrobacteraceae; genus Baekduia. Next base: position 4,338,035 of record NZ_CP070950.1, on the reverse strand, counting down.
AGGTCCGCAAGAACCCCAACCGCATCACGCTGGTCGCGCAGCTGGTCTACGAGCTGCAGTGGCAGATGACCCCGCGCGGCGTCCTGCTGTGGTTCGACGCGCCGATGCCCCAGCTCGGCGGGCGCACGCCGCGCGAGCTGCTCGACGAGGACCCCGCCGCCCACCGTCGCGCGCTGATGGCGCTGGCCCGCGGCGGCCGGGCGCAGCTGGACGCCGCCGAGCCCGCCGCGCATGGCGCCCTGGACCGCGCCGCCTGAGCGCGCGGCCGGCGTCTGGCAGGCCTTCCGCCACGCCGCCCGCGAGGTCCAGCCGCTCTGGTACGGCGGCGGCGCGGTCTCCCTGCGCCAGGAGTCCGGCCGCTGGCACCGCGAGGGCGAGGGCGTCGCGCAGTACCTCTCGCTGTCGGCCAACGGCGCGTGGGCCGAGCGCTGTCGCTACGCCGCCATCCACGACGACGCCCGCCGGCTCGAGGAGCGCCGCGGGCTCTGGGAGCTGCAGGTCCAGGAGCACGACGTCGCCGACCTGTCGACCTTCGACGCCTACGTCGCCTGCGGCCTGGATCCGGCGATCGCCGTCGGGCCCCACGCGGCCTGCCAGGCGCTGGCCGACGCGCTGCGCGCCGAGGGCTTTCGCGGCGTGCTCTCCCCCGCCGCGGCCTTCGACCAGCCCGGCGCGGTGAACCTCACGCTCTTCGGCGAGCGCGTCGAGGTCCGCGAGCACGGCGCGATGCCGCCGCCGCAGGCCAACCGGCGGCCGGACGTCTTCGTCCCCGCCGTGCTCGTCGCCGACGCCGGCTCGCCCACCCGCTACGCGATGGAGCACACGTGCCACCCGGGCACGCGCCACGCGACCTTCGCGGCGTGGCGGGCTAGTCGCTGAGCGTCCGGCGCAGCTGCCAGAAGGTGTTGACGCGATCGCCCGAGGCGGGCGTCGTGCGCAGCGCCGAACGGCCGAGCAGCAGCTCGAGCGGCCGGTCGCGCAGGGCGCCGCGCAGCGTGCGGATCGGCGGGCGGGCGCGGACGCGCAGGCGCACGCCGGTCGCGGTCGGCGTGCAGGCGATCTGCAGGCGCGAGCGCACGCCGCCGACGCGCATCGTCACGCCGATGCACGCGGGCTGCAGCGAGCGCGCAGGGTCGGGCTCGACGCCCTCGCGCAGGGCGCGCAGCTCGTCGCCGATGCGCACGGTGTTCGTCAGCGCGTCGGTGCAGGTCGTGAACGCGTCGAGCTCGGTGCGCAGCGTCTGGAGGTCGTCCAGCAGCCACCCGGCGGGGCCGGCAAGGCCCACCTCGCAGACCTCCGGCTGCACGCGCAGGCGCGGCTGGACCGCCATGACGGGCGGCGGCTCCTGGACGATCGAGGTCGCGTTGACGAAGGTCAGCTCGACCGTCGCCTCGCGCGCCTCCTTGCCGAGCTTCGGCCCGGGGTAGCGCGCCATCGCCCCCGGTGACGGCGCGACGTAGGCGACCGTCTTGCCCGCGATCGGCTCGCGCTGGCGCGAGACGATCTCGATGAGCGCTGCGCACCCCCGCGGCGGGCGCGGGAACAGCCGGGCCGGGCAGGCGGCCGCGGCGGCGGGGTCGACCGCGGGCGCGGTGGACGCCACGACGCGGTAGACGAAGGTGATCGTCGGGCCGTCGAGGATGCGGATGACGATCGTCTGCTCGCCCTCCTGCGCGCTGGGCGTCAGCCGGGCGTCGAGGTGGTCGGTGGTCGTCTGGCCCTCGTCGGCCGAGATCGCCAGGCGCCCCTCGCCGCGGCTGGGCTCGACGATCGCCGTGCCCGACAGCTGCGCCGACGCCGCGCTGGCCTCGGCCCGCCCGATGGCCGTCACGTCGAGCGACGCCCGGGCGCCCTCCGCGGGGACCGTCGCCGGGACCCTCCAGGCGTACTCGCTGCGGAAGCGGTCCGGCGCGTCGAAGGCGGCCGACGCCTCGGCGACCGTCCAGCTCGACCCCGGCTGCTGCAGCTCACCGCTGCGGTCGACGTCCACGCGCGAGAGCCGCAGCTCCTTGGCGCTCGTGGTCTGCGCCCCGGCGGGCGGGGCCAGGGCGAGCAGCGTCGCGAAGATGACGACCACGAGCGAGACAGCGCGGGGGCCGGGGACCATGGCGCGCGAGGGTACCCGCGAGTCGCGGCCCGGCGCGCAAGCGCCCCGCCGCACCGGGTACGCGGCGGCCATGGACGAGAGCCCCCGCACCGACCCTGAGCCCGGGCCCGGCGACAGCGCCGGCGTCAACGAGGGCGAGATGGCCCCGGACCGCCCCACCGACGACAGCGAGGACACCGCCGGGGCCGCCCAGCAGGAGGAGGCGGCGGAGCAGTCCCAGCGCTCGGCGACGGGCTGACGGCCGGCGGTTCGTCGTTCAGCGACCGGCCGTCCAGCGCGCCGTGAGGCGGTCGCCGGCGTTCGCATCGTCCAGGCGCGTGCGGCCGACGGCCAGCTGGAGGCGCTGGCGCCCGAGGGCGCGCCGCAGCGTCTGGCCGCGCCGGCGCGAGGCGCCGAGCAGCACGGCGGCGGGCCTCGGGCGAGACAGCGTCCTCCCTGCGGCTCAAGCGCGCGGGGTGAACGAGCAGTCCATCCGCTTGACGGCGTGGATGAACGCGCCGCTGCGGAAGAGCTCCGGCTCACCCGCCTCGATGTCGGGGATCTGCCGGAGCATCTCGGTGAAGATCGCGTTGAGCTGCGTGCGCGCCAGCGAGGCACCCAGGCAGTAGTGGGGCCCGCCGCCGCCGAAGCCCGCGTGGCGGTTGGGCGCGCGCTGCACGTCGAAGGTCCACGGGTCCTCGAAGACGGTCTCGTCGCGGTTGGCCGAGTGGTAGAAGAGCACGACCTTCTCGCCCTCGGGGATGAGATGGCCGTGCAGCTCGACGTCGCGCGTCGTCGTGCGGCGGAAGGCCTGCACCGGCGTCGCCCAGCGCACGAACTCCTCGACCGCCGTGGGCATGCGGCCCTCGGGGTCCTCGATGAGCTTGCGCTTCTGGTCGCCGAAGACCGTCAGCGCGCGCATGGCATGCGAGGTCGTGTGGCGGCTCGTGTCGTTGCCCGCCACGGAGAGCAGGACGAAGAACGCGGCGATCTCGGCGTGCGTGAGCTTCTCGCCGTCGACCTCGGCCTGGACGAGCGCGGTCATGAGGTCGTCCTGGGGCGAGCGCTCGCGCTCGGCGGCCAGGCCGGTGGCGAACTCGGTCAGCGTCCACAGCGCGGTGCCGAGGACCTCCAGCGGCGAGCGGCCGGCGAGGACCTCGGGGTCGATCGCGGTGACGAGCGTGTCGGCGGCCTGCATCACGCGCTCGCGGTCGGCCTCGGGCACGCCGATCATGTCGCTGATCGTCCGCAGCGGCAGGCGCTTGGCGATGAGCGAGACGAAGTCGCCGCCGCCCGTCGTCGCCGCCTCCTCGACGATCTCGCGCGCGGCGACGCGGATGCCGTCCTCGATGCGCGCGATCTGGCGCGGGGTGAAGGCCGAGGAGACGAGGCCGCGCAGCTTCGTGTGGCGCGGCGCGTCCGTGGCCAGGAACGACAGCGACGCCTCGAGCATCTCGGGCGGCGCGTCGCCGAACAGGACGCCCTTGCCGCTGCAGAACGTCCTGGGGTCGCGCGAGATCGTGCGGACGTCCTCGTGGCGCACGACGGCCCAGAAGGGGCGGTCGTCGCGGAACATCTCGTCCATCTCCAGCGGGTCCTCGAAGGGCAGGTGGCGGGAGAGCGGCTTGTCGCGGCGCAGCTGCGCGAAGGTCTCGTCGCGCACCTCCGCGGGCTGGCTCCAGAAGTCCAGCGTGTTGATCTCGATGACGTCCTCGACGGGCGTGCTGGTGGTGGCCATGGGTTCCGGTCTCCTGCGGGGTGTCTCGTGGTGGTCGGTGGAGCTAGGCGCCGAGCTCGGCGACGAGCGCCTCGAAGCGCGCGACGAGCCCGGCGCGGACGCCGTCCCAGCGGCGGTCGGCGTCGGCGCGGTCGCCGATGAGGCTGTCGAAGGACATGCCGCGCGAGATCGCGAGGACCTCGTCGAGCAGGCGCACGCCCTGCGGCGTGGTGGCGATGCCGGGGAAGAGCTCCACGACCGCGGCGCTCACCTGGCGCACGACGTCGTGCTGGGCCTCGCGGACCGCGTCGGCGACGGCGGGCTCGCGCCGGCCGACGACCCACAGCTCGGTGACGGCCTGGGCGATCGGCCCGTTCTGGACCTCCCACAGCGCGTCGAGCATCGCGACGAAGCGCGTGCGCGGCGTGCGCGCGCGGGTGCGCCCGACGGTCGTGATCTCCTCGGTGAACCGCGAGGAGGCGTGGCGGACGACCTCGCCGACCAGCTCGGGCCGCGAGCGGAAGTAGTGCATGACGGTGCCCTGCGAGACGCTGGCGCGCTCGCCGACGCGCCGGGTCGTCATGGCGCCGTAGCCGTGCTCGACGAGCTCGTCGAGCGCGGCGTCCAGGACGGCGCCGCGCGTGGCCGCGCGGCGCTCGGCCTGGGTGCGGCGGGGACGCGCGACGGCCGACGCGCCGGAGCGGGGGCGCTTGGCCGCCGGCACGCTCAGCCGGCCTGCTTGTAGACCGTCACGACCGCCGCACCGCCGAGGCCGATGTTGTGCTGGAGGGCGACCTCGGCGCCGTCGACCTGGCGCCTGTCGGCCGCGCCGCGCAGCTGCCAGGTCAGCTCGGCGCACTGGGCCAGGCCGGTCGCGCCGAGCGGGTGGCCCTTGGAGATCAGGCCGCCGCTGGGGTTGACGACCCAGCGCCCGCCGTAGGTCGTGTCCTCGGTCTCGACGAGCTCATGGCCCTCGCCGACCGGCGCGAGGCCCAGCGCCTCGTAGGTGATGAGCTCGTTGGCGCTGAAGCAGTCGTGCAGCTCGATGACGTCGACGTCCTCGATGCCGACCTGCGCCTCCTCCATCGCCCGGCGCCCGGCCTCCCGGCTCATGTCGAACCCGACGAGCGTGATCGAGCTGTTGGAGCCGTCGAAGGTGCTCGGCAGGTCGGTGACCATCGCCTGGCCGGCCATCTCGACGGCGCGGTCCCAGAGGTCATGCTCGTCGACGAAGCGCTCCGACGCGAGGATCGCGGCCCCGCTGCCGTCAGAGGTGGGCGAGCACTGCAGCTTGGTCAGCGGCTCGTGGACCATTTGGGCGTCCTTGATGTCCTGGAGCGAGTACGCGTCCTGGAACTGGGCGTAGGGGTTGTTGACGGAGTGGCGGTGGTTCTTGAAGCCGATCCACGCGAAGTGGTCGGGCTCGGAGCCGTAGCGCTCCATGTGCTCGCGCCCGGCGTTGCCGAACATCTGCGGGGCGGCGGGGCTGTCCTCCCAGCCGCCCCGGCCGGCGACCATCGCCTCGAGGTGCTTGTCCATCGCGGGGGTGCGGTCGGTGTACTTCGCGCCCAGCGAGCCCTTCTCCATCTTCTCGAATCCGATCGCCAGCGCGCACTCGACGAGGCCGCCCTTGATCGACTGGCGGGCCAGCCACAGCGCGCTCGAGCCCGTCGAGCAGTTGTTGTGGACGTTGACCACGGGCACGCCCGTGAGGCCCAGCTGGTAGACGGCGCGCTGGCCGTAGGTCGAGTCGCCGTAGCAGTAGCCCGCGAAGACCTGCTCGACCGCGTCGTAGCCCACGCCGGCGTCCTGCAGCGCCTTGGCGCCGGCCTCCTTGGCCCAGTCGGGGTAGTCGCCCTCCTTCGTGCCCGGCTTGTCGAACTTCGTCATGCCGACGCCGATCACGAAGACCCGGTTGCCCTTGCTCGCCATCTCCTTCTCCTCTGCTCGCCCAGCGGACGGCGGACGGCGGACGGCGGCGAAGCTAACAAACTTGTCATTCGATTGAAAGGTATGTACTGGGTCGTCCCGACGAGCGGCGCGCGGTGCGCCCGGAGCCGGGCCTCACGGCCGCTGGCAGGCCGAGCCGCGAGCGGATGAGCTGCGGCTGGTCCGACGGGCGACCCTCTCCCCGCGAGGGTCGCGCGCCGCCAGGGTGAGGGGGTACCCGCGGCGCCATGCAGCCGCCTGGCGCCGCTCCTCGTCCCACTCCCCAGACCGTCAGCCTCGCGCGCGGGCGGCACCGCGAACCCGAGGACGGCGCGTGCGTCATGGAGCTGTGCTCGATGCTCGCTGGCGAGTCGTTCACCGACCGGCCGACGTGCGTCTGTCCCGTCGTGGCGGCGTTCCTGCGCGGGTACAACGACAACGTCGACGACGGCCTGCGCCCGCGGCTGTACGGGCTGGCGGCGGACGTCCTGGACTCTCGCGTCGGCTGGCGCGACGAGGTCGGGCGGGCCGAGCGGTGCATGGCCTTCGCCCGCCGCCTGCACGCCACGCGCCGCCTGCGCTGTCCCTGGGGACCGGCCTTCCGCTTCGAGTCCGTCCGCCACAACGCGGAGATCGCCGGGGCGCACTGCGCCATCGCGGCGCGGCGGCGTCCCGAGCTCCACGCCGAGGTCGAGGCGTTCGTGCGCTCGCTGGTCGCCGAGCCGGAGCCTGTCGTGGTCCCGGAGGTCGTGCCGACCGCCGCGCGGCGACGTGCGCGCGTGCCGGCCGCGGTCGCCTAGCCGGCCGGCCACGCCGGCACGAAGGGCGCCTCGGCCTGCTCCTGCCAGGTCGTGATCGCGCTTGCCGGCACGCAGCTGTGGACGAGCAACGTCGCACCGGTCGCCGTGCAGGGCACGTCCGGTCCGAGCAGGTGCAGCTGGGTCTCCGGGCGCACGGCCCGCCACGGCGCCACGTGGACGGCGGGCGGGACGAGCTGGTCGCCCTCAGCGGCGACCAGCTGGATCGCCCGCCCGGCGTAGGAGCTGGCCCACGTCAGCGGGCTCCACAGCGCGAGCAGCTGGTTGCACTGCTCGGCCGCCATCCACGGGGCGCAGAAGTGCAGCGCCGCGATCGACCGGATGACCTGGTTCTCCTCACTGCGCTCGGCGAGGTTCGTCGGCCCGCTGTTGCTGATCGCGCACGTGAGCCCCGGCGCGACGAGCGCGAGCAGCAGGACGAGGTGCCCGCCGGCCGACTCGCCCTCGGCACAGACGGGGAAGTCGGGCGAGACCGCATCCGCGAGCTGCCGGGCCTCGGTGAAGCGGGCGACGAGGTCCGTCAGGCCCTCGGGCCCGGTGCGGACGTCGAGGTTCAGGGTCGCGTAGCCCCGGCTCTGCCACCGCGCCGCCGTCGGCCGCATCCCCGCCATGAGGCAGTCGTTCCGCAGGCCGATCGCCTCGCAGAACTCCTCGGAGGAGTACCACCCGCCACCGTGGAGGAGCAGCACGACGCCCTTCGGCGCGGTGCCGGCGGCGGCCCCGCACGGCAGGCCGACCTCGAACGTCGGTGAGGCGTCGGGGTAGGCGGTCGTGCAGGGGGCGGGCGACTCGGCGGCGCCGGCGACCGTCCGTGCCGCGGCCGGCGCGCCGCGGCGCAGCGTCGGGCGCAGCGCGGCTCGGACCTGCGCATCGCCCTCCGCACGCCCCTCGGCCGCCGCTGCCGCTGGCGTCGGCGCGGACCCGGTCGCGGCGTGGGCGGTCGCGCTCGTCGCGGCGGCGAGCACGGCGGTGGTCGCCACGACGAGGCCCACGAAGCGCACGGGCGGCGTTCTACTACGGCGGCCCAACGCACCGGAAAGCCACGTCGTCGCGCAGGCGGGCGGGTCGCCGTCGTGAGAAGGAGGGGTCTGACCCCTTCTTGGTGAGAAAAAGGGGCCTGACCCCTTCTTCTCACGCACCCGCGCGTGAGCCCGCTGCCGACACGGGGCGCGAACCCCTCAGATGCAGGGACATCGTCGGTGTGGTGTGGCGGTGAGAAGAAGGGGACTGTCCCTTTCTTCGCACGCCGAGGGCCGCTCAGCGCACGAGCGTTGCGCGTCGGCCGCCGGGTCGGTGAAGTCGGAGGCGGTGGCTCGACTCCTTGCGGCTCGGCGGACGGCATGGACGGTCACGGTCGTCGTCGCGGTCCGGGCGGCCTGACGTGGAGGGCTGGGAGCTCCTGCTGGTCGTCGGTGCCCCGCTCGCGTTCGGCGTCGTGCTCGAGGTGCTGGCCGCGCGGAGGGTCCCGGTGCTCGGACGTGCGGCGTGGTTGCTCGGGGAGGCGATCTGGCGACTGTCGCTCGTCGGGGTCGCGGCGGTGGTCCTCGCCGGGGCGCCGTGGCGGCGTACGAGGCCTCGGGCTCACGGGTCGCGGCAGGGTGCGCCGGCCTCGCGGTCCTCCTGGCCCTGCGCCGCCTCGCCCAGACCGAGCTCGGCCGGATCGTGACCGCGGGACCGGACCTGGGCGACATCGGTCGCGACGGATACTAGCTCCACCGTTCTAGAACAGCGGTTCCGCTACAGTCATCGCCGTGCCGCGCCCGCGCCTGCACGACGTCGACGCCCTCCTCGACCAGGCGGAGGCGATCGTTGCGCGGGACGGCGCGGCGGCGCTGACGGTGCGCGCGCTGGCGCAGGCGGCCGGTGCGCCGAGCGGGACGATCTACCACGCGTTCGGGTCGCGCGACGCGGTGCTGGCGCGGGTGTGGCTGCGGGCCGCCGAGCGCTTCGGCGCGGTGCAGGGCGAGCGCGTCGCAGGGGCCGGCGACCCGGTGGGCGCCGTGGTCGCGGCGGCGACGGCGCCGCTGGCGATGCTGGACGAGGCGCCGCAGAGCGCACGGGTCCTGCTGGCCCTGCGCCGCGAGGACCTGCCGGCCGGCGAGCTCCCCGCGGCGCTCGTCGCCGAGCTGCACGAGGCGCACCGGCGGCTGGTGGCGCTCCTGCGGCGGCTGGCCGAGGGCGTCTTCGGCCGGCGCGACGCCCCGGCGCTCGAGGCCGTGACCGTCTGCGTCGTCGACCTCCCCACCGCGCTGGTGCTGCGCCCGCTGCAGCGCGACGGCCGCCTCTCCCCCGCCGCGGCCGCCCGCCTCGACGCCGCGGTGCGCGCGGTGCTCGACCTCCCACTTCCACCACCACGAACCCGAACCCGGAAGGACACCTAGGCCATGCCGACGCTGGAGCGCGAGGGGGACGTCTTCGTCCTGGACCTCGGCGCCGACGAGAACCGCTTCCACCCCGACTGGCTCGCCGAGCTGCGCACCCGGCTCGACGAGGCCGCGAGCACCGAAGGACCCAAGGCGCTGGTCACGACCGGCTCGGGCAAGTTCTTCTCCAACGGCCTGGACCTCGACTGGCTCGGGGCCAACGGGGACAAGCTGGCCGGCTACGTGCACGAGATCCACGGCGTGTTCGCGCAGGTCCTCGCGTTCCCGGCCCCGACGGTCGCCGCCATCCAGGGCCACGCCTTCGCGGGCGGCGGGATGCTCGCGCTGGCCCACGACCTGCGCGTCATGCGCGAGGACCGCGGCTGGTTCTGCCTGCCCGAGGCCGACATCAACATCCCGTTCAGCCGCGGCATGACGGCGCTCATCCAGGCCAAGCTCGACCCGGCCGCCCAGGCCGAGGCGATGCTGACCGCCCGGCGCTACACCGGCCCCGAGGCGCTCGGCGCCGGGATCGTCGAGGCGACGGCGGCCGAGGCGGAGGTCCGCAGCACCGCCATCGCGCGGGCCGCGGCGCTGGCCGGCAAGGACGGCCTGACGCAGGCGACCATCAAGCGGCGGATGTACGCCACCGCCCTCGCGCTGCTCGAGGACCGCGAGTCCAACCCGCTCGAGTAGCGCTCAGGCGGCCCCGGGCGGCTGGTCGTCGCCGCCCTCGGCCGCCGCGGGCTCGAGGCCCATCGCCCGCTCGAGGCGCTCGCGCACGCCGGCGTCGGGCTCGGCGCGCGAGCCGGCACGGATGCGGTCCTGCGCGCCGCCGCGCGACCAGTTGAGCAGCCCGAGGTCGAAGGCGGCGACGGGCGCCTCGCCCGCGTCGGCGAGCGCGCGCAGTCGCTGGGCCAGCAGCGCCGGGTCGCCGATGCCGAACGCCCGCTTGCACGCCAGGACGACGGGGTCCATCGGCTCCGCGCGCAGGTGCAGGTTCCACGCCTCGGCGTCGACGAGCCCGAGCCCGGACGCGAGCAGGAGGAACTCGAAGCGCGCCGCGCGGTTGAACGCCGGCAGCGACAGGCGCTCGAAGGCGCGGTCGAAGCGCCGGGGCGGATCCCAGGCCTCCTCGCCGGCGAGGGCCGCGACCTGCCCGCCGGACTTGGCCGCCCACGCCCGGTAGGCGGTGACCGTCGCGTCGGCGCGTCCCGGGTCGCACGCCGTGCGCTCACCGAGGGCGACGCCGTCGACGCGCGGCAGCTCGCCGGAGGACCACGGGACGTGGGCGGCGCGGATGCCCTCCCACGGATCCTCGGCCTCGACCGGCGAGAGCCAGGCGACCAGGAAGCACTGCCACGCCGCCTCCTCGCGGTCGTCCAGCACCGCGATCTCGCCGAGCAGGCCCGGCGGGTCGTGGCGCAGCTCGTCGAGGCGCGCCGCCGCGAAGGCGACCTCCTCGGCGATCCGCCGGGCGTCGACGCTCGAGCGCAGGCCGGGGACCAGCGGGTGGTCGAAGCCGTCGTCGGGCGCGCGCGCCAGACGCCGGACCGTCATGCCGCCCGCGCCGCCGCTGCGCGCCGTGCGCCGCTTCGGCGCGGCCGTCCCCGCAGCCGCCCGCCGGGTGCTCGCCGGCGCCGAGCTCGCCGTCCGTGGCTTCTTCGAGCAGATGGGGCAGTTCTCGGCGAAGCGGTTGTGACGGCAGAAGGTCGGCACCGCGCCGCAGTCTAGGAAGCGCTGACACCTTCGGCGGACCAGTGCCGCTTCCGCACCCCCGGGCCGGGCACCGGCGCTGCATCACCGATTCCTCTCCCACGCAAGGAGGCGCGATGGCGCAGACAGACACCCAGGCGAGGTTCAGCCGGGACGACGGTGGCGAGTCCACCGCCGAGCAGGCACAGCAGCAGGCCCAGCAAGCGGCCCAGCAGGGCGCCGAGAAGGCCAAGGGCGCGCTGCGCACCCAGGTCGAGCAGCGCTCGACCACCGCCGGACAGCAGATCTCGAGCCAGGCCGGCGACGCGCGGCAGGTGGCCGAGCAGCTGCGCGAGCAGGGCAAGGAGGGTCCGGCCAAGCTCGCCGACCAGGCGGCCGACCGCGCCGAGCAGCTCGGCGGCTACCTCGAGCGCAGCGACGCGGACACGATCCTCTCCGACGTCGAGCGCTACGCCCGCGACAACCCCTGGACCGTCGTGGCGGGCGGCCTGGCCGCCGGCTTCCTGGCCTCCCGGTTCCTCAAGGCGTCCAGCACGCAGCGCGTGCAGGCCGGCGGCGGCTCGGGCACGTCGAGCGGCAACGGCGCCTCGCGCCAGCTGCCCAGCGGCGGCGTCCCGTCGTCCCCGCCCCCGACGGCCCACCCCGGCGGCGAGGTCTCCGGGCCCGGCGGCAGCGGCACGGTCTCGGGCGCCGGACCGACCGACACCGTCGGCAGCGACGACGTCGGCACCGGCAGCGGCATCGGCACGACCTCGGTGCCCGGACGTCCCGTGGGGGCCTGATGGCCGCGACGGACCACCCGGAGCTGCGTGATCGCTCGATCGGCGACCTGCTCAAGCAGCTCTCCGACGAGACGTCGACGCTGGTCCGCCAGGAGATGGCCCTCGCCCGCGCGGAGCTCTCCGAGCAGGGCAAGAAGGCCGGCAAGGGCGCCGGGATGCTGGGTGGCGCGGGGCTCTTCGGCCTGGGGGCCTTCGGCACCCTGACCGCCTGCCTCGTGCTCCTGCTCGACAAGGCGATGGACGGGTGGCTCGCGGCGCTCGTCGTGACCGTCGTCTGGGCGGCCGTGGCCGGCCTGCTGGCCCTCCAGGGCCGCAACCGCGTGAAGGAGGCGGGGCCGCCGGCCCCGCAGACCATGGAGACGGTGAAGGAGGACGTGCAGTGGGCCAAGACCCGGACGTGATCAGGCGCGACATCGAGCAGACCCGTGACCGCATGGGCGAGACGGTCGATGCGCTGGGCTACAAGGCGGACGTGAAGGCACGGACGCAGGAGGCAGTGAGCGACAGGATGAGCACCATCAAGGACAAGGTCGGCGGCGTGCGCGAGAGCATCGCCGGGAGCGCCGGCGACGCGACGAGCTCCGTGGCCGAGGCGACGCCGAGCACCGGCGACCTCAAGGCCGGGGCCAAGCGCGCCGGCGGCATGGCGCAGGACAACCCGCTGGGCCTCGCGGTCGGCTCGCTGGCCGTCGGCTTCCTCGCCGGCCTGCTGCTGCCGAGCTCGAGGACCGAGCAGGAGCGCCTCGGCCCGGTGGCCGACCAGGTCAAGGACCGCGTGCGCGAGACGGGCCAGGAGGCCCTCGAACACGGCAAGGAGGTCGCCCAGGAGGCGGCCCAGAGCGCGATGGACACCGCCCGCGAGTCCGGGCAGGAGCACGCCGAGGAGCTCAAGAGCTCCGCGCAGGAGTCCGCGCAGCAGGTGCGCGAGCAGGTCGGCTCCCAGAGCTAGACGACGACGGACGGCCCGCCCCTCCCGAGCCCCGGCCCTGGAAGCTCGGGTGGGCGGGCCGTCGTCGCTGCGGCGCTACCGGCCTTCGTGGCCGGCGCGCACCCCCCAGGAAGCTGCGAGGAGGACGGGATCCTCCTCGTAGGGCGCCGCACGCTGTGCGCGCGTGCGACGCACCGGCCGCTCGCCGGCCTTGCGGCGGCGGCGCAGCCCCGGAAGCGTCTCGAGCGCCAGGACGGCCACCAGGTGGGCCGCCAGCATCGGCGCCAAGGTCGTGATGACGGCGGGCGCCCACTGCTTCTGCATCGCGCAGTAGCCGCGGCCCTCGCCGGAGGGCGGGCAGAGCTCGGCGACGTCGCGCAGCGGCAGCGCGAGCAGCAGCCCGACGACGAGGCCCGCCGCGAGCAGCCCGACGTGGACCCAACGGCGCACCCCGGCGAAGCGCGGCGTGTGCGGGGTCGCCTCGGCCGCACGGAACAGCTCCTCGATCGGCACCGGAGGGCGCACGGCCGCCGGCGGCGGCAGCAGGTCGCGCACGGGCACGAGCTCGAGGTCGTCGAAGGACGCAGGTGCCTGGTCCACGCGCTCGACCGCCACGCGCTCGTCGCGCTCCACCGCCGGCGCGAGCAGCACCGGCTCGGCCTGCGCGAAGAGGTCCTCCAGCGAGACCTGCGGGTGGGTGGGGCCGCCGACGTCCATCGTCTCCCTGGGAGGTCGGCGCGACGCCCCCTTCGCGAGACCCCGTGTGGCCCCCACTACGACGAAGGTCCTCCCCGGTTCTGGGGAGGACCTTCGCCCTGCAGGATGGACGCCGCTGGACGAGCGGCGCGACGAGCGGTGCTAGCCGAGCTCGCGCTTGACGACCGTGTAGCCGGGGCGGGGGGCGGTGCCCAGCGCGTTGACCAGGCCGGCGTCGAAGACGGCGTCCGGCTTGTCGCCGTGCCACTGGTAGATGTAGAGGCGCTTCAGGCGCTTGTTGCTCTTGGCGAGCTTGAACATGAACTTCAGCGCCTTGGCCGCCCGCTGCTCGTTGTACGGGAAGGACCCGCCGAAGCGCACGAGGCCGCCGGTCTCCGTCAGCCAGACGTCGCCCTTGACCGCGTCGAGGACGGCCTTCGTGCGCTTGGAGCCGAAGCGGTTGGTGTCGCTGTAGTTGTGCAGGCCCCAGAGGCGCGGCGACCCGTTGGCGTGCTTCTTGAACTGCTTGATGTACGTCAGGGTCGGCTTGACGTTGTTCTGGTCGAGCACGTCGAGCGCGACGATCTCCTTGCCCTTGAACACCGAGCGCGCGACGTTGTAGAAGCCCGCGGCCTGCTTGGCCGACGGGTTGGCGAAGCGGCCCGGGGCCTTCTTGTTGGCCTCGTTCCACGGCGAGATGGACTCGACGGCCGGGAAGGCCGCCTTGAAGAGCTTCATCTGCTTCTTGAACTCCGACGAGGACGGCATGTGCATGACGCGGTCGCGGTCGTAGTAGAAGGAGACGAGCATCTTGTCGCCCGACGCCTGCGCCGCGTCGTACCAGCGCTGGAACGTCGCGCGGTCGCGGGCGTCGGTGGCGACGTCGTAGGGCGCGATGTACCGGGCGACCTTGACCTTCTTGAGCGCCTGGTAGAGCGGGTTGGAGAACATGCTCGCCTGCTGCTCCGAGAAGCCGTAGGTGGCGGCCTGGGACTGGGCGGGAGCGACGGCGAGCGCGGCGAGGACCGCGGCGGGCAGGGCAGTGCGACGCAGCAAGGTGTGGGATCCCCTCTGGTGGTGAGCGTGCGGAGAGACGGCGTGGGCCCCTGCGGGGCCGACCCTCAAGTTCTCGACAGACCGGCCGAGGGCCTTGAGCCCTCGGGTCGCGCGAGGTGCTCGAAGCCCGCGACGAAGACGTCGGCCAGCAGCTCGACCGCCGCCTCGAGGTCGTCGCCTCCGGCGCGCTCGAGCAGCCGCACGCCGACCTCGAAGCCCGCCCCGACCATGGCCGAGGCCATCAGCTCGACGTCGTGCTCGGGCAGGAGCCCGGCGGCGATGCCGGCCCGGAGGTCCTGCTCGAGCTCGTCGATGCCGCCGCCCAGCACCGGCTGGTCGAACATCGCGCGGATCGTCCCCGCGTTGCGGCGCAGCAGCTCGAAGGTCCGCGGGTCCTCGACCAGGAACGCGTAGTAGGCGCGGAAGCCGGCCCGGACGAAGTCGTCGAGCGACTCGGCGGAGCGCCGCGCCGCGACGATGCGCTCGCGCGCCTCCGTGGCGGCCTCGTCGACCAGTGCCCCGAGGACCGCCTCCTTGTCGGGGAAGTAGTTGTAGAAGGTCCCGGACGCGAGGTCGGTGCGGCGCACGACGTCGCGCACCGACGCGGCGCCGAAGCCCATCTCCGCGAACACCTCGCGGGCCGCGTCGAGGATCGCCCGGCGGTTGGCGTGCTTCGTCCGCTCGCGCTTGCCGAGCTCCGGCTCCGACGACCCCTCCATGGCCACGGCCCCACCCTATCCCGGGGTGGGGCCGGAGGCTCTCGCGCTAGACGGCCTGCGGCGACGGCATCGCGCCGTCGGCGTGGCGCGGCGGGGCCGCCTCGGGACCGCCCTCGTCGCCCTGCGTCAGGTTGCCGGTGGCCGGGCGCAGGTCCTCGTCGAGGCCGCGCAGGTAGCGGTCGGCCATCCGGGCCGCCTGGCGACCCTCGTTGATCGCCCACACGATGAGCGACTGGCCGCGGCGACAGTCGCCGGCGGCGAAGACGCCCTGCTCGGAGGTCTCGTAGGTCGAGGCCTTGACGTTGCCGCGCTGGTCCTTGGCCAGGCCGAGGCCGTCGATGAGCTCCTGCTCGGGGTGCAGGAAGCCCATGGCCAGGAGCACGAGGTCGGCCTTCAGCGCACGCTCGGTGCCGGGCAGCGGCGGACCGAACGGGTTGGCCGGGTCGGCGTCGGCGACCATGAGGGCGCTGACCTGCCCGTCCTCGCCGACGAAGCGCTGCGTCGTGACCGCGTAGTCCTGCTCGCCCTTGTGGGTGGCCTCGGCCTCCTCCATGGCGTAGCTCTTGCGGTACTTCATCGGCCACAGCGGCCACGGGGTCTTGTCGTCGGGACGGTGCGCGGGCGGCTTGGGCAGGACCTCGAGCTGGACGACGTCGATCGCGCCCTCGCGGATCGAGTTGCCCACGCAGTCCGCACCGGTGTCGCCACCGCCGATGACGACGACGTGCTTGCCCTTGGCGGTGATCTCGCCGGGGGCGCCGTCGGCGGAGGCCACCTGGCGGTTGCGGACGTAGAGGTAGTCCATCGCCGGGTGGATGCCCGAGAGCTCGCGGCCGTCGACCGGCAGGTCGCGCGGCACGCGCGAGCCCGTGGCGAGCACGACGGCGTCGAAGCCCTCGAGGTCGCCGGCGCCCACGTCGGTGTTCAGCCGCAGGTCGACGCCCTCGTCGACGAGCTGCTGCACGCGGCGCTCGATGACCCACTTCTCGATCTTGAAGTCCGGCACGCCGAAGCGGATCAGCCCGCCCGCGGCCTCGTCGCGCTCGAACAGCGTGACCGTGTGGCCGGCGCGGCGCAGCTGCTGGGCGGCGGCCATGCCGGCCGGGCCCGCGCCGACGACCGCGACGGTGCGGCCCGTCTCGCTCCTGGGCGGCTGCGCGACGACCCAGTCGTTGTCCCAGGCGTGGTCGATGATCGAGTTCTCGATCTGCTTGATGGTGACCGCGTCGCCCTCGCGGATCTCGAGCACGCACGAGGCCTCGCACGGCGCGGGGCACAGGCGGCCCGTGAACTCCGGGAAGTTGTTCGTGGCGTGCAGCTGGCGGATCGCGTCCTGCCAGCGGCCGCGGTAGACGAGGTCGTTCCAGTCCGGGATGAGGTTCCCGAGCGGGCAGCCGTTGTGGCAGAAGGGCACGCCGCACTCCATGCAGCGCGCGCCCTGCGCGGCCAGCTCGTCGTCCGAGCGGTGGACGACGAACTCCTTGAAGTCGCCGACGCGCTCGGCGGGGTCCCGGTACGGGACGCCCGAGCGCTCGATCTTGAGGAAGCCTCCGAGCTCACCCATGTCTACTCACCGTCTCCCTGGCGGACGCTCGGAGCGCCGACGACGTCGACGCGCTCCTCCTCGAACTCGTCAGCACGCGGCGGCTGGGCCGACGCCTGCTCCTCCTGCGCGGCCAGCTCGGCCAGCACGCGCTTGTAGTCGGCCGGGAAGACCTTGACGAACTTCCCGCGCAGCGCCTCCCACTCGTCGAGCACGCGCTGGCCGACGGTGGAGCCCGTGCGGCGCACGTGCTCCTCGACCAGCGTGCGGCACTCGATCGCGTCGGCCTCGTCGAGCTCCTCGAGCTGGTCGAGCATCGCCGGGTTCACGCGCGTGCGGAACCGGTCGTGCTCGTCCAGGACGTAGGCGATGCCGCCGCTCATGCCGGCGGCGAAGTTGCGGCCGGTGTCGCCGAGGACGACGACGCGCCCGCCGGTCATGTACTCGCAGCCGTGGTCGCCGACGCCCTCGACGACGGCGCTGGCGCCCGAGTTGCGCACCGCGAAGCGCTCGCCCGCGAGGCCGCGGAAGAACGCGCGTCCGGCCGTCGCGCCGTACAGCAGCGTGTTGCCGACGATGACGTTCTCCTCCGGCTTGAAGGAGACGCCGTCGGGCGGGGTGACCGACAGGATGCCGCCGGACAGGCCCTTGCCCGTGTAGTCGTTGGCGTCGCCGACGAGGCTGAACGTCACGCCGGGCGCGAGCCAGCCGCCGAAGGACTGGCCGGCCGAGCCGGTGAAGGCGACCTTGATCGAGTCCTCCGCCAGGCCCTCGGCGCCGTGCTGGGCGGCGATGCGCGAGCTCAGCATGCCGCCGACGCAGCGGTTGACGTTGCGCACCGGCGAGGTGATCTCGACCGAGCGGCCCTCGTCGAGCGCCGGGCCGGCCTGCTCGATGAGCGTGTGGTCGAGGTGGTCGTCGAGGACCGGGGGCGGCGGCTGGAGCCGGCGGCGCGGAGCCTCGGGGTCGACGCCCTCGGGGAAGTGCAGCAGGTGGCCGAGGTCGACGCCCCGGGCCTTCCAGTGCTCGATCGCCGCGTCGGCCTGCAGGAGCTCGACGCGGCCGACGAGGTCCTCGAACCGGCGGATGCCGAGCGAGGCCATGATGCCGCGCACCTCCTCCGCCACGAAGAAGAAGAAGTTGACGACGTGCTCCGGGACGCCCTGGAAGCGCTTGCGCAGCTCCGGGTCCTGCGTCGCGATGCCCACCGGACACGTGTTGAGGTGGCAGGCGCGCATCATGATGCAGCCCGTCGCGATCAGCGGCGCGGTGGAGAAGCCGAACTCGTCGGCGCCGAGCATCGCGGCGATCGCGACGTCGCGGCCCGTCTTGAGCTGGCCGTCGGTCTGCACCCAGATGCGCTGGCGCAGGTCGTTCTTGAGCAGCGTCTGCTGGGTCTCGGCCAGGCCGATCTCCCAGGGGACGCCCGCCGAGACGATCGACGACAGCGGCGAGGCGCCGGTGCCGCCGTCGTGGCCGGCGATCACGACATGGTCGGCGTTGGCCTTGGCCACGCCGGCCGCGACCGTGCCCACGCCGACCTCGGCCACGAGCTTCACCGAGACCGACGCGCGCGGGTTGGCGCAGCGCAGGTCGTAGATGAGCTGCTTGAGGTCCTCGATCGAGTAGATGTCGTGGTGCGGCGGCGGGGAGATGAGGCCCACGCCGGGCGTCGTGTGACGCACCGAGCCGATGTACTTGTCGACCTTGTGGCCGGGCAGCTGGCCGCCCTCGCCGGGCTTGGCGCCCTGGGCCATCTTGATCTGCAGCTGGTCGGCGTTGACCAGGTAGTGGGCGGTCACGCCGAAGCGCCCGGAGGCCACCTGCTTGATCGCCGAGCGGCGCAGGTCGCCGTTGGCGTCGGGCTGGAAGCGCCGCGGGTCCTCCCCGCCCTCGCCCGTGTTCGAGCGCCCGCCGAGGCGGTTCATGGCGACGGCCAGCGTCTCGTGGGACTCGGTCGAGATGGAGCCCAGCGACATCGCGCCGGTCGCGAAGCGCTTGACGATCTCCTGGGCCGGCTCGACCTCCTCGAGCGGCACGGCCTGCTGGTCGGTGCGGATCTGCAGGAGGCCGCGCAGCGTGGCCTTGCGGGCGGCGTGCTCGTTGATGAGCTTCGCGTACTCGTCGTACTTGCGCTGGGCCTCGTCGGCGTCGGTGACGCGGACGGCGTGCTGGAGCGCGGCGATCGTCTCCGGGTTCCACTGGTGGTGCTCGCCGTCGCGGCGCCAGGCGTAGACGCCGCCGACGGGCAGCAGCTCCTCGTCGGGGACCGCATACCCACGCGCGTGGCGGTCCAGCGCCTCCTGGGCGAGGACCGGCAGGCCGACGCCGCCGATGCGCGAGGCGGTGCCCTGGAAGTGGCGGTCGATCAGGTCCTTCTCGAGGCCGACGGCCTCGAAGATCTGGGCGCCGTTGTAGGACTGGATGGTCGAGATCCCCATCTTGGAGATCGTCTTGAGCAGGCCCTTGCCGATCGCCTTGACGACGTTCTTCTCGGCGGTCTCGACGTCGTCGCAGCCCGCGACGCGGCCGGCGTCGACGAGCTCGTCGACCGACTCGAACATCACGTACGGGTTGATGGCGCTGGCGCCGAACCCCAGGAGCGTCGCGAAGTGGTGGACCTCGCGCGGCTCGCCGGACTCGAGGACCAGGCCCGCGCGCAGGCGCGTGCCCAGGCGCACGAGGTGGTGGTGCACCGCGGCGACGGCCAGCAGGGACGGGATCGCGCAGCGGTCCTCGGAGACGGCGCGGTCGCTGAGGATGAGGACGTTGGCGCCGACCCCGATGCCGTCGTGGGCCTCGTCGCACACGTTGGCCAGGCGGGCGAGCATGCCCTGCGGGCCCTCGCTCACCGGCCAGGTGATGTCGATCGTGTGCGTGCGGAAGTACGGGTGGTCGACCTGGCGCAGCGTCTCGAGCTCGGCGTTGCGCAGGATCGGCTGGTCCATGACCAGCTGGCGGGCGTGCTCGGGCGTCTCGGCCAGCAGGTTGTGCTCGGCGCCGACGCCGGTGCCCAGCGACATGACCACGGCCTCGCGGATCGGGTCGATCGGCGGGTTGGTGACCTGCGCGAAGAGCTGCTTGAAGTACGAGAACAGCGGCGGGCGCTGGTCGGAGAGCACCGCGAGGGCGTTGTCGTTGCCCATGGAGCCGATGGGCTCCTCGCCGGCCTTGGCCATCGGGGCGAGCAGGACGCGCTCGTCCTCCTGCGAGTAGCCGAAGGCGAGCTGGAGGCGGCGCAGCGGCTGCTCGAGCGGGGCGGCCTCCTTGGCCTCGAGGTCGGCGAAGTGGACGACGTTGTCCTCGTACCACTGGCCGTAGGGGCGCTGGGTCGCGACGGCCTTCTTGACCTCGTCGTCCTCGACGATCCGGCCCTGCTCGAGGTCGACGAGGAACAGCTTGCCCGGCGCGAGGCGGCCGAGGCGCACGACGTTGTCGGGCTCGACCGGCAGCATGCCGGTCTCCGAGCCGAGCATGACGAAGCCGTCCTTGGTCTCGCACCAGCGGCCGGGGCGCAGGCCGTTGCGGTCCAGGGTGGCGCCGACGACGGTGCCGTCGGTGAAGCAGACCGAGGCGGGGCCGTCCCAGGGCTCCATGAGGCACGAGTGGAACGCGTAGAAGCCCTTGAGGTGGTCGGGCAGGTCGTCGCGGTCCCGGTAGGCCTCCGGGATCATCATCATCGCCGCGTGCGGCAGCGACCGGCCGCCGAGCATGAGCAGCTCGAGGACGTTGTCGAAGGTCGCCGAGTCCGACCCGCCGGGGCGCACGACCGGCAGCACCTTCTGGAGGTCGAGGCCGAAGAGCTCGGAGGCGAGCTCCGACTCGCGGGCCCGCATCCAGTTGATGTTGCCCATGAGCGTGTTGATCTCGCCGTTGTGGGCGATCACGCGGAACGGGTGGGCGAGGTCCCAGCTGGGGAACGTGTTCGTGCTGAAGCGCGAGTGCACGAGGGCCAGCGCGCTCTTGAACCGCTCGTCCTGCAGGTCGGGGTAGAACCCGCGGACCTGGTGGGAGATGAGCATGCCCTTGTAGACGATCGTGCGCGACGAGCACGACGGGGCGTAGAAGTCCGGCCCGGCGGCGAGCTCGACGATGCGCCGGATGACGTAGAGCTTGCGCTCGAAGGCCTGCTGGTCGCCCTCGAAGCCGGGGCCGGCCTCGATGAAGAGCTGCTTGACGTACGGGCGCGAGCGGTTGGCCGTCTCCCCCACGAACTGCTCGTCGACCGGCACGTCGCGCCAGCCGAGGATGCGCTGGCCCTCGACGCGGACGTTGGTCTCGACGAGCTCCTCGACCTTGCGGCGGAGGTCGGGGTCGTGCGGCATGAAGCACATGCAGACGCCGTAGCGACCCTGCTCGGGCAGCTCGAAGTCCACGACCGAGCGGAAGAACTCGTGCGGGAGCTGGGTGAGGATGCCGGCACCGTCGCCCGTGCGGACGTCGGCGCCCTCGGCACCGCGGTGCTCGAGGTTGTCGAGCGCCGTCAGGGCGTTGACGATGACCGCGTGCGAGGGCTGGTTGTCCAGCTTCGCGATCATCGCGACGCCGCAGGCGTCGTGCTCGTAGGTGGGGTCGTACAGGCCGTCGGCCTGCGGCAGTCCGAAGTTCTTCATGTGGTGTCCCGTGGCGGCCCTGGGGCACGTGAGCGGAGCCGCCGAGTGTACCGGGCCAGGGTCCCGCTCGCGCCCCAGCCCTACACGCGCGTACGTGATCACGTACAGCTGGGCCGGGGTGGCTGGACCGGTGGTCCGAGGGGTCGATCGAGGGTCGTCGGAGGGTCGTGGACGGGGTGGTGGGACGCAAGACGCGCATGGGCGCGCGAACCGGACACGCACGAGCGATGTGCGAGGCGGGGCGCCGCGGGATGTGCGCGGACCCATCCGTCGGCGGATCGCCCCGCCGTCCCGGGGTCGATCCGCCAATCGATGGCCCGGACTCCCTGGGCCACCGCGACCCTGTCATTCCCGGCGTGCCACGCCGGAGATGACAGGGTCAGCGCGCCCGACCCGCCCGCAACCTCCACGACGGCGGAGGACGCGACCGCGGGCGGCTCCCCGCACCGCCCACGGAGGACGCGACCGCGGGCGGCTCCCCTTCCCTCACTGCCGAACAGCGATCGCCACCCTGTCGATTCCGGCGTCCCACGCCGGAGATGACAGGGTCACCGCGCCCGACCCGCCCACGGCCCCCACGACGACCGCCCACGCGGGACTCCTCCACGACCGCCCACGAACCGCGACCCGCCCCCAGACGCACGACAGGCCGCCATCGTGGCGGCCTGACGCGCATGTGTGGGGGAGGTCATCGCATCCGCCGAAGGGGGTCGGCGTGTCATCGACGCGACGGTCTCGAGGTCGGGGGTCTGCCGACCTCGAGCGCCTCATCCCCCCGGGCACGCGCGTTGAAACCAGCGTTGCGCCGGTGGTGTCGGGCGGCGTGCCGCGGCAGCGCTTGCATATGCTGCGCCGCCCCCGCTGACACGGGTGGTTGAACTGCCCTCCCAGCGGGCAGGAACCACCGGGTCACCACCAGGGGGGCAGGGCGCCGCATGCACGACGACGGACCAGACCAGCACACGCCGGACTTCGAGCTCCGGGTTCCCGCGCGCGCGGAGAACGTCGCCGTGGTCCGCCACGCCGTGGGTGGTCTGGGTGACGCGCTGGACGTCCCCGACGGAGTCCTCGCCGACATCAAGCTCGCCGTCACCGAGGCGTGCACGAACGTCGTGGTGCACGCCTACCCCGAGGGCGACGGGCCGATGATCGTGTCCGGCGCGCTCGCCGACCGGCGGTTGACGCTCGTCGTCGCCGACGAAGGCCAGGGCATGGTCCCGCGCCCCGACTCCCCCGGTCTGGGCCTCGGCCTCCCGCTGATCGCCACGCTGGCCGCCTCCCTCGAGCTCGGCAGCGCCGGCGCCGGCTCGGAGGTGCGCATGACCTTCGACCTCGACGCCACCCGCGAGACCGCCGGAGAGGCCGCGTGAGCGAGCAGAGCGGCCACGCGCTCCCCGGGCCCGACAACGAGGCGACGATCCGCGTCCGCGACGAGCGCCTGCTCGGCCCGGTCCTCGGCCGCGTCGTCGGCATGCTCGCCGCCCGCGCGAACTTCCCGGTCGACCGCCTCGACGACGCCCTCCTGGTGACCGACGCGATCGCCGCCCACGGCCCCGAGAACGCCGGCGACGACGACCTCGGCGTGACCGTCACGACCGAGGACGGCGCCCTGCGCCTCCGGGTCGGGCCGCTGCGCGACGGCGGCCCCAGCGCGATGCTGCAGGCGGCCGTGCTGCCGTCCGTGGGCAACGTCTTCGAGCGCCTGGCCGACGACGTCACGGCCGACGACGAGCACCTCGTCATCCACGTCGCGGCCCGGTGACCCGCAAGGCACCGGCAACCGTCGGCGGCTTCGGCGAGCTGACGCTCCAGGTCCGTGACCGCCCGGCGATGGAGCGCTTCTACGAGCAGGTCGTCGGCCTCGAGCGCCTCGCCCGCGAGGACGACCGCACGTGGCTGGCGGCCGGCGAGGACGCGCGCCTGGGGCTGTGGCTGCCGGGCGAGAAGGAGTTCGGCGACGAGGGCGGCGCCCACGTGCACTACGCGTTCTCCGCGACGCCCGAGCAGCTCGACGCGCTCGTGCGCCGTCTGCAGGAGCAGGCCGTCGACCATCGCGGGCCCGTCGAGCACGACGGCGGCGACCGCTCGATCTACTTCGAGGACCCCGAGGGCAACGTCGTCGAGGTCTGGGACATCTTCGGGCGCGGGCGCGACGTCGACGCCCTCGCATCGTGAAAGACTAGGAGCACCCCATGGCACCCGAGTTCGGCCTATCCAGCGAGCCCGCCGACGGCGACCGCCACGTCGTCGCCGTGCGCGGCGAGATCGACCTGTTCACCGCGCCCGAGATGAAGTCCGCCCTCGGCGACGCGATCGAGGCCGGGCGCACGAAGATCGTCGTCGACCTGTCCGAGACGACGTTCCTCGACTCGACCGCGCTCGGCGTCCTGATCGGCACGGTCAAGCGCCTGCGCTCGCGCGACGGTCGCCTGACGATCGTCAACACCGACGCGTCGATCGCCAAGACCTTCGAGATCACCGGCCTCGACCAGATCTTCACGATCCGCGGCACGCGCGACGAGGCGCTCGCCGCGCTCGACGAGGCCGAGTCCTCCGCCGCCTAGCCGTCCCTCCGGGTCGGCCCTAGGCCGACTCGAGCAGGTCCAGCACCGCCGCCTCGACCGGTCCCTGGATCGCCGTCCCGTCGCCGTCGGCGCCCAGGGCCGGCAGCGCGTGGCGGATCGTCTCGCCGTCGTGGAAGCGGTCGATGACGCGCGGGTCGATGTACGACGCCCGCGCGACGGCCGGCGTGTTGCCCAGGTAGTAGGCGACCTCCTTGACCGCGCGCGTGACCGTCCGCTTGCGCGCGGTCTTCGACGTCGGCTCCTCGGCGACCGCCAGGGCGACCGCGCACACGACCGTCGCGCCCCAGGTGCGGAAGTCCTTGGCCGTCACGTCGACGTGGGTGATGTCCCTGAGGTACGCGTTGATGTCCGCGCTCTTGACGTCGCGCCAGCGACCGCCGTCCTTGTAGGCCAGCAGCTCGGGCGAGCCGCCACGGCGGCGCTTGAGCGTCGCCAGGAGCTCCGCGACCTGCGGGTCGATGACCGCCTGGATGCGGCGCTTGCCGTGCTTGGCGGGGTAGTCGAAGCGCAGGACGTCGCCGTCGACCCGGCAGTGGCGCTTGTGCATCGTCGCCAGGCCGTAGGTCTCGTTCTTGACGGCGTAGTCCTCGGAGCCGATGCGGAAGAAGCCGCGGTCCAGGAGCCGCACGGCCGCGGCGAGGACGTGGCGGGCACTGAGGTCGCCGCGCGCCAGGTCGTCGGCCACCGCCTCGCGCATCCGCGGCAGCTCGCGGGCGAAGGCGACCATGTCGTCGAACTTCGCCTGGTCGCGGCGCTCGCGCCAGCGCGGGTGGTAGAGGTACTGCTTGCGCCCCTTCTGGTCGATGCCCGTGGCCTGGATGTGGCCGCCCGGGTACGGGCAGATCCACACGTCCTCCCAGGCGGGCGGGATGACGAGCTCGTGGATGCGCGTGAGGACCTCCTGCTCCTCGATGCGCATCCCCTCCTCGTCGAGGTAGGTGAAGCCGCGGCCCTGGCGCCGTCGGCGCAGTCCAGGTCCGGTGCAGTCGACGCGGCGCAGGCGTCCGGGGCTCGGCGCGGCGATCGCTGCCACGCCGGGCGACTACCCGGACTTCGTGGTCTTCTTGCGCCCGGACCCCGAAGACGTCGTCTTGGGCTTGTCCGTGGTGGCCTTGGGCTTGCGGGCCGGGGCCTTCTTCTTGGCGCCCGCGGCGGGCTTGGCCTCGTCCTTGTCGCCCGTGCGCTCGCGCACCGCGTCCAGCGACGCCTTCAGCGCGCTCATGAGGTCCGGCACCGGCGCGGACTCCTCCTCGCGCTCGGGCTGCACCACGATCTCCTCGCCGGCGGCCTTGCGCTCGATGAGCGACAGGACCTCCTCGCGGTAGGTGTCGTGGTACTTGTCGGGCTCCCAGTCGCCGGCGAGCGAGTCGACGAGCTGCTTGGCGATGTCGAGCTCGCGCTTGGTCGTCTTGACCTCGTCAGCCGACGGGACCTCGTCGAGCTTGTCGGGGTCGACGACCTCGTCGGGGAACAGCATCGTCGCCATCCCGAGCACGTCCCCCATCGGGCGCAGCGCGACGAGGTTCTCCTTGGAGCGGATGACCACCCGCGCGATCGCGACCTTGCCCGTCTCCTCCATCGCGTCGAGCAGCAGGCGGTAGGGCTTGGCCCCGCCCGCGCCGGGCGCGAGGTAGTACGGGTGGTCGTAGAAGACCGGGTCGATGTCCGCGAGGTCGACGAAGTCCTCGATGTCGATCGTCTTCGTCTTGACCGGGTCGAGCGCCTCGAGCTCGCCCGGCTCGATGACGACGTAGCGGTCGGGCGAGAGCTCGTAGCCCTTGACCAGGTCCTCGTAGGCGACCTCGTCGCCCGTGCTGGGGTCCACCCGCTTCTGGGCGATGCGCACGCCCGTCTTGCTGTTGAGCTGGTGGAACCGCACCGTCTTGCGCTGGACGGCGCTGTACATCTTCACGGGGACCGTGACCAGCCCGAAGCTGATCGCGCCGGTCCAGATCGAGCGCGGCATCAGCTGGAGGATGCCCGAACCGGGGTCCGGGCACCCTCCGCGCAACCGTCGTTGCGTCGCGTCCGCTAGGCGTGCCCGGCCGCGACGTCCTGCTCGATGCGCGCGTCGCGGCCGCTCGGGCGCTGGCCGCCGTGCTTGCCCTCGCAGAACTCCTCGATCGCCTTCGCGCTGAACGCCGGGATGTCGTCGGGCTTGCGCGAGGTGACCAGCCCCTGGTCGACGACGACCTCCTCGTCCACCCACTCGGCGCCCGCGTTGCGCAGGTCGGTCTTCAGCGACGGGAACGAGGTCATGCTCCGGCCGCGGACCACGTCAGCCTCGGCGAGGATCCACGGCGCGTGGCAGATGGCCGCCACGGGCTTGCCCGCGTCGAAGAACGCGCGGACGAACCGCACCGCGTCCTCGTCGGCGCGCAGGAAGTCGCCGTTGGCCACGCCGCCCGGGATCAGGACGCCGTCGAAGTCGTCGGCCGAGCAGTCGGCGACCGCCTTGTCGGCGGTGAACGTGTCGGCCTTGTCGAGGTGGTCGAAGCCCTGGAACTCGCCCTCCTCGAGCGACACCAGGGTGATCTGGGCGCCCTCGGACTCGAGCGCCTTGCGCGGCTCGACGAGCTCGACCTGCTCCACGCCCTCCGTCGCGAGGATCGCGATCTTCTTGCCTTCGAGCTTGCTCATGCCAGCCGGGCTTCCCGCTGTGGCGGCCGGTTGCACGCGGGGTGGCGTGGGTAGTCGCAAGACCATGTCCGCCACAGTCCGCAGTGCGTCCCAGGGGATCCTCTCCGACGACAAGACGGCCGAGCGCGAGCAGATCATCGAGCTGCTCAAGAAGGCCTACTGGATGGAGATCGAGACGGTGATGAGCTACATCACGAACTCGGTCAACCCGGACGGCGTGCGCGCCCAGGAGATCATCGAGTCCCTCCAGACCGACATCCAGGAGGAGCTCGGCCACGCGCAGCAGTTCGCCAACCGCATCAAGGAGCTCTACGGCGTGGTCCCGGGCTCGATGGACTTCACGCCGGAGCAGAACTACCTCCAGCCGCCCTCGCAGCAGACGGACATCGTCCACGTCATCAAGGGCGTCATCGAGGCCGAGACCGGCGCCATCGAGCACTACAACCGCATCATCGAGGTCACCGAGGGCGTCGACCCCGTGACCAACGACATGGTGATCGCGATCCTCCGCGACGAGGAGGGCCACCGCCGGCTCTTCGAGGGCTTCCTGCGCGAGTACGAGAAGGAAGGTCTCGCCTAGCGCAGTCCAGTCCGCACGCCGCGCGCAAGGGCGCGGCGGGGCGGTTCGTCGAGGCGAAGGGCCCGCTGCACAGCGGGCCCTTCGTGCGTCCTAGACCGTCTCGGGCGCCGGCGGCTGCTCGGGCTGGGGCGCGTCGGGGCCGTCGGGCTGCGGGGGCGGCGGCTCGTCGGGCACGGCGGGCGTGACCGGCTCCTGCGGCGCCGGGACGTCCGGGCCCTGCGGGTTGCCGGGACCGCCGGGCGGCGGCGCCGGCTCCGGGGTCGGGACGGTCGGCGCCTCCGGGACGACGGGCTGGGCCGGCTGGACCGGCTGCGGGACCTCGAGGGTGACCATGTCGCTGACCTCCCCGCGGGGCCCGGGCGTCAACCGCCCAGCGGCGTGTCGTCCAGCGTCTGGCGCAGCTCCTCGATGGACTCGACGACGCGCTCGGCGCCCGCCTCGAGGAGCTCCTCGTCGCTGAAGCCGCCGGTGCGCACGGCGATCGTCTGGATGCCGGCGCGCTTGGCGGCGATGCAGTCCCAGGTCGAGTCGCCGACCATCACCGCCTCCTTCGTCCCGGCCTTCTCGAGGGCCGCGAGGACGAGGTCGGGCTCGGGCTTGGTCGACTCGACGTCGGCGGACGTGGTCCAGGCGTCGGCGAGCTCGCGCGCGTCGAGCAGCTCGAGGTAGTGGTCGACCTCGTCGGCCTTCGCCGAGGACGCCAGGACGATCGTGTGGCCCCGTGCCTTGAGGTCCTCCAGCAGCGCGCGGGCGCCGCGCAGCGGCTCGACCTCCTCGATCATCGCGAGGTACAGCGCCTTCTCCGCGCTGCGGATGTCGTCGCCGTCGCGCTCGTCGACCTCCGCGTCGGTGAGCGTCGACACGAGCTGGTCGCCGCCCATGCCGATGCTGCGGTGGATCTTGTGCAGGGGGATCACGTGGC
This sequence comes from Conexibacter sp. SYSU D00693, assembly GCF_017084525.1. Lineage (GTDB taxonomy): Bacteria > Actinomycetota > Thermoleophilia > Solirubrobacterales > Solirubrobacteraceae > Baekduia. The sequence goes on along the minus strand of NZ_CP070950.1, from coordinate 4,310,342 downwards.
CGTGCTGGCGGAAGGCACGGAACCACGCGACGGCGTGGTGGTAGTTCGTGTCGACGAGCGTGCCGTCGATGTCGAGGATGGCCGCGGGGCGGGTCAAGGGCAGGTCACCAGGCGGGAGAGCTACCCGCCCGACGCGCGAGACCCACGCCGAACCACAACCAGGCCAGGACGAGCACCACGCCGGCGGTGACCACGCCCACCGTCGCGCTCTCGTAGAGGACGTCCACCACGAGCAGGACGGCGGCGGAGAGCGCGAGGGCCAGGAGGGCGAGGCCGACGATGGCCTGCCGCGTGGCGGTCCTGATGAGCCGTGGCTTGTCGCCCTGGCGGAAGACGACCCGGTGGTAGGCCACCGGCGCCATGAGGAAGGCCGTGGCGCCCGCCGAGAGCAGCAGCGCCACGAGGTACGTCGTCCGCTGGAACTCCGTGATGTCCGCGAAGCGCTGCTGGAACGGGACCGTCAGCAGGAACGCGAAGAGGACCTGGACCCCCGGCAGCGCGACGCGCAGCTCGTTGAGCAGCTCGAGGAGCTCCCGGTCCAGCCGTTCGCCCTCGTCCTCGTCGCGCCGGGCCTGCTCGCGCGTCACCTCCATGGCGACGCACGTGCTTCCCGGCGCGTGGGGGCGCTACGCGGCCTGGGGCATCGTCAGCCGCTCGCGCAGCTCGTCGACCGAGCGGCGCAGGAGGCGGGAGACGTGCATCTGCGAGATGCCGACCTCCCCGGCGATCTCGCGCTGGGTCAGGCCCTCGACGTAGCGCAGGCGCAGGATGAGCCGCTCGCGCGGGGCCAGCTCGACGAGGCCGTCGCGCAGCACGACCCGGTGCTCGGCCTGCTCGAAGCCCTCGTCCGGCCCGCCGATCGCCTCGTGCGCGCCGGCGCCGTCGACGAGCGGCTCGTCGAGCGAGAGCGTGCGGTAGGCGTCGCCGGCGGACAGCGCCTCGAGGACCTGCTCCTCGTCGGCGTTGGTGGCCTGGGCGAGCTCGGTCACGGTGGGGGCGCGACCGAGGTCGTTCGTGAGGGTCTCGCGCACGCCGGTGAGGCGGCCCGAGAGCTCCTGGACGTCGCGCGGGACGCGCAGCATCCAGCCGCGGTCACGGAAGTGGCGCTTGAGCTCGCCGGCGATGGTCGGCACGGCGAACGTCGAGAACTTCACCTCGCGCCCGACGTCGAAGCGGTCGATGGCCTTGAGCAGGCCCACGCAGGCGACCTGCTCGAGGTCGTCCAGCGGCTCCCCCTTGCCGGCGTAGCGGCGGGCGAGGCTGCGCGCCAGCGGCAGCATGCGCGCCACGAGCTCCTCGCGGGCCAGCACGTCGCGATGCACGTGCCAGCGGATGAGCAGCTCCCGGTCGTCGTCCACCGCCGGCGGCGTGCTGCTGATGATGTCGGTCACGTCGGTGCCCTCCCCGAAGGCTGGTCGTCCGTCCTGCGCTCGGCCCCCTTGGCGTCACGCACGACCGTCTCTCTGAGAGGGGGAACGCCGTGGCCGGCCGCTGGTTGGCCGGTGGCGAGATTGACACTTCCGGTAGTCCGTGCGCGGACATCGGCGGGGTCGGACGGCCGGTCTGCGGCGGCTAGCGGTCGGCCGCGTCGCGCAGCCGCGTGAGCGATCGGCGGATGAGCCGGGAGACCTGCATCTGGGAGACGCCGACGATCCGGCCGATCTCCTCCTGGGTCAGGTCCTCCTCGAAGCGCAGGCGCAGGATCTCGCGCTCCCGGGGGGCGAGGACGTCGAGCAGGGCCGAGATCGTGGCGCGGTGCTCGGCCAGCTGGAAGCCGTCCTCGGCGGTGCCGATCGTGTCGCCGAGCGTGTCGCCCTGCTCGTCGTCGCTGCCCCGCGGGGACTGCAGCGACGTCGCGCGGTGCGCGGCGCCGGCCTCCAGGGCCTCGAGCACGTCCTCCTGCGAGGCGCCGACGCGCTGGGCGAGCTCCGGGACCGTCGGCGCGCGGTGCAGCTCGCGCTGGAGCTCGCCGAGCGCCCGCTCGACCTTGAGGGCGAGCTCCTGGAGGTCGCGCGGCACGCGGACCGACCAGGTCTTGTCACGGAAGTGGCGGCGCAGCTCGCCGAGGATCGTCGGGACCGCGTAGCTCGAGAACGCCACCTCACGCGAGGCGTCGAAGCGGTCGATGGCCTTGACGAGGCCGAGGCTGGCGACCTGGACGAGGTCCTCGAAGGGCTCGTCGGCGCGGTCGTAGCGCCGCGCGAGCTTGCGCGCGAGCGGCAGGAAGCGGCGCACGAGCTCGTCGCGCAGCTGCGGGTCCTGCGTGCGCTGGAAGCGCTGCAGGAGGACCTTGTCCTCGCGCAGCCGGGCCTGAGCCCCCTGGTCGATGTCCGCCCCGTTCACCCTCTCGCTCCTTGCGAAGATCGGGCCGACGGGGTCTGGGCCGGTCCGTCAGCCAGTATAAGCAGCACCAGTGGACGAGCCCGCCGCATCGACGACCGGCCTGCGCGTGCTCGCCGCCGACGAGGACCACGAGGCCCTCCAGCGCTTCGGGGTGCTGGTCGAGAGCCTGGGCCACGAGGTGATCGCCACCGCCGTCGACCTCGCCGAGACGACCGAGGTCATCGCCCGGGAGGACCCTGACCTGTCGGTGGTCGTCGTCCATGAGGACGACGAGCACGCGCTCGCGCTCATCGAGGAGGTCGGGGCGTTCGCCCGCGGCCCGGTGATCGCCATGCTCGAGGAGGAGGACGCGGTGTTCGTCGCCCGCGCGGCCGACCGGGGCATCGCCGCGTGGGGCCGGCCGACGAGCGCCGAGGCGCTGCAGAGCGCCATCGAGGTCGCGCTGCGCCGCCACGCCGAGCTCGAGCGGCTGTCGGGGGAGGTCGCCCAGCTGCAGTCGGCGCTCGAGCGCCGGGCGGTCATCGAGCGCGCCAAGGGGATCCTGATGGAGCGCCATGGGCTCGCCGAGCGCGACGCCTTCGAGCGCATCCGCAGCCACGCCCGCTCGGGCTCCATCCGGGTGGTGGACGTCGCCCAGCGGGTCGCCGAGCGCGAGCTCGAGCTCTGACCCGCGATCAGTAGAGCGCGGCGGCGCGCCAGGGCGGCGCATGCGCGTTCCTCGCCTCGGGCACCACGGAGCGCGATGGCCGCCCAGCCCGCCCCCCACGTCGCCGGCGGCGACGCGCACCGGCTTCCGTCGTCGCGCACCGTCGACGCGCCGCCCGCCGCCCGGCTGTGGCCCGCGGCCAAGCGCGCCTTCGCGCAGTTCCGCGCCGACCAGCTGACCGACCGCGCCGCGTCGATGACGTACTACGCGATGCTCGCGCTGGCACCGACGCTCGTCGCGGCGGTCTCGATGTTCGGGCTGGTGGCGGACCCGCAGACCGTCACGAACTTCGTCGACTTCCTGGCCCGCCAGGGGACCGACGTGAACACCCAGCGCACGGTCAACGAGATGATGAGCAAGATCATCGAGTCCTCCGGCGGCGCGGCTGGAGCGACCTTCGTCATCTCGCTGCTCATCGCGCTCAACGGCGCCTCGGGGGCGTTCAGCGCCGCCGGCCGCGGCCTCAACGACGTCTACAACGTCGAGGAGGACCGCTCGTTCGTGCGCCACAAGCTCCAGGACGTCGGCCTCACCCTCGCCGTGCTGGTGCTCCTGCTGGCCGTCGTGGTCGCCGTCTTCCTCGGCGGCGGCATCGCCGAGGACCTCGCCGGCGAGATCGGCCTCGGCTCGGCGGCGGTGACGGTGTGGAACATCGCGCGCTGGCCCATCGCCGCCGTGCTCGGCCTGGTGATCGTCGCCCTCGTCATGGCCTTCGCGCCCGACATCAAGCCGCGCAAGATCCGCTGGCTCACGCCCGGCGCGGTCGGCTTCATCGTCCTGTGGCTGCTGGCCTCGCTGGCCTTCGGCTTCTACGTCAGGACCTTCGGCTCGTACGCCGCCTACGGCGCGGTCGGCGCCGCGGTGGTGCTGCTGCTCTACATCTGGCTGACGTGCTGCGTCTTCCTCCTCGCGGCCGAGCTCAACGCCGAGATGGAGCGCCAGGAGAGCGCGGGCCGCGGCGGCCCGCCGTTCGTCAGCCCCCCGCCGTCGGCGCCAGGGTCCGTGACTCCGGGTGGAGGCACAGCGCCCGGCGCCCCGGACAGCTGAGGCAGAGCCCGACGTGGGGCTCGGCCGCGACCGGGAACCGGCCGGCCAGGAGCCCTTCCGCCAGCGCATGGAGCTCGCGCTCCAGGCGCGGCGCGTCGTCCTGCGAGACCCGCAGGACGACCGGTGCCTCCGGGCGGTCGAGGTACAGGTGGGCGACCTCGACCGCCGGAGCCCCGGAGCGCAGCGCGGCCAGCGCGTAGATCCGGCGCTGGGTGCCGTAGGCGCGCTCGACGTGGTCCTCGACGTCCGCGGCGGGGTCGAGGTCGTCGGTCTTGTAGTCGACGACGAGCGCGGTGCCGTCCTCCTCGCGGGCCAGCACGTCGACCACGCCGTTGACCAGCGGGCCGGCGGCGCCGTCGGTCTCCAGGGCGAAGGCGAAGCGGTGCTCGCGGCGCAGGGAGCGCGCCGCCCCCAGGCGGGCGCGCAGCGACGAGCCGAGGAAGGCCCGGACCAGGCGCTGCACGTCGGCGACCGCGGCGTCGTCGAGCTCGACCTCGTAGGCCTCGGCCAGCGTCCTGATCGCGGCCGGGTGCGGGACGGCGGGCCTCGCGAGGTCGAGCGTCTCGAGCAGCTCGTGGACGATGGAGCCGCGGGTGCGGGGGTCCAGGCCACCGGGCGCGGCCTCGGGCAGCGTCGTGCTCGTCGTCGCGAGCATCTCCTGGACCGCGGGCGGGACCTCGGTCTCCGGCGGCAGGCGCAGGACGCGCTCGAGGTACCAGCGGTACGGGCACTGGGCGTAGGCCGACAGCGACGAGTAGCTCAGCGTCGCCACGCCGGCCGGCGGCGGCGCCGGCAGCTCGGGCAGCGCGGCGGCCCCGCCGACGCCCAGCGCGAGCTGCTCGGCGGGCTGGCGCGGGGCCGGCGAGTCCGCGTCCAGGCGCAGCACCTCCCCCACCGTGTCGGGCGCGTTGCGCACGAGCCGCACGCGCGCCTGGTGGCCGTCGCGCTCCCAGACGACCTCCTGGTCGGCGGCCTCGCGGAGCCGCGCGTCGACGCGCGGCACGAGGGCCGGGGCGAGCCAGCCGATGGGCGCCGTGCCGTGCTCGCCCGGCTCGGGCCACTTCGCGAGGTCCACGGCCCCCGCGACGACGAGCAGCTCCTCGGCGCGCGTCATCGCGACGTAGTGCACGCGCTCGTCCTCGCGGCGCTCGCGGTCGCGCAGCGCGCCGCGCAGCTCGGCGAGGGCCAGCGCGTCGGCGCGCCCGCCGCGGACGTCGACGAGCTTCAGGCCGACGCGGCCGTCGGGCGAGACGGCCAGCTCAGGCGAGGACAGCTGCGGCTTGCGGCCGAGGTCGGCGCACACGACGACGGGGAACTCGAGCCCCTTCGAGGCGTGCATGGTCATGAGCCGCACGGCGTCGCTGTCGCCCAGCTCGACGACCGCCTCGGCCTCGCGCGCCTGGTCCTCGACCTCCTTGGTCGCGACGTCGATGAAGGCGCGGACGTCGCGGCCGCGGCGCAGCTCGAACTGCGCGGCCATCCGCGCGAGCTTCAGGACGTTGGCCAGCCGGCGGCGGCCGTCGGGCAGGCCGAGGACGTGGAGGTCGTAGCCGCGGTCGACGACCGCGCGCTCGAGCAGCTCGTCGAGCCCCAGGCGCGGCGCGGCCGCGCGCTGGGCGCAGAACCAGGCACCGAACTCCTGCAGCCGGCGCGCGTCGCCGGGTGGCATCGCGGCGAGGACGTCGTCGGGCGCCTCGAGCGCCTCGTGGCGGCGGCCGGGCCGGCGCGCGGCGCCGATCGCGACGAGGCCGTCCGGGGAGATCGACGCCAGCGGCGAGGCCAGCAGCGACAGCAGCGCGGGCTCGTCGCGCGGGTTGGCCAGCGCCGCGAGGTGCGCGCAGAGGTCGAGGACCTGGCGGCGGGCCCAGAAGCCGCCGGCGCCGGCCGCGAGCGTCGGCAGGCCGACGTCGCGCAGCGCCTGCTCGTAGGTCGCCATGTCGCTGGCCGCCCGGGTGAGGACGACGACGTCGCGCGGCTCGAAGCCGCCGCCCGCGAGCAGGTCGGCGACGCGCTGGGCCACCAGGCGCGCCTCGGCGCAGCGCCACGTGCGCTCGGCGCTCAGGCCGTCGCCGACGGCGGCGGCGAGCTGCGGGTCCTCGTCCCACCCCTCCGTGTCGGTGACCAGCAGCTCGACCCGCGGTCCGTCGACGGGCCGGCCGCGCTCGGGCGCCCGGCCGCCGGCCAGCGGCGTGAAGCCGCGCCCGTGCACCTGGGTGAAGGCGGCGTTGACCGCCCCGAGGACCTCGGGGGCGCTGCGGAAGTTGCGCGCGAGCGTGGCGGTCGCGCCCTGCTCCCCCAGCCGGCGGCGTTCGGCCCGGAAGACCTCGACGTCGGCGTGGCGGAAGCCGTAGATCGACTGCAGCTCGTCGCCCACGACGAACGTGTGGCCGCTGTCGAGCAGGCGCAGGAGCTCGAGCTGCAGCGGGTTGGTGTCCTGGAACTCGTCGACCATCACCCGCTGGAAGCGCCGGCGGTAGGCGGCGGCGACGGCGGGCTCGTCGCGCAGCAGGTCGCGCGTGAGCAGCTCGAGGTCGTCGAAGTCGACGGCGCCGGCGGCGCGCTTGGCCGCGGCGTAGGCGTCGGCGTAGCGGCCCAGGAGCTCGTCCAGCAGGCCGAGGTCGTGGTGGGCGCGGTGCGCGCCGACCGCGTCGCCGTGGCGGTCGAGCTCGTCGAGGAAGGCCGCGCAGTCGGCATGGCCCAGCGCCTTGACGTTGCCCGGCTTGAAGCGCGCGGCCTCGACGGCCCCCGGGTCCAGCGCGCCGCGCTCGAGGGCGCGCAGGCAGCGCTCGACCTTCTCGCGCGCGCTCACGACGCGCTGGCCGTCGCCCTGGCCCTCCAGGTGCGCGAGCGCGCGCCGGGCCGCGCCCGTGAGCGTGGCCGGGTCGGGCAGCGGCGCGGGCGGCACCTCCGGCAGCCGCGGGCGGGTCTGCCCGCGCGAGCGCAGCTCGCCGTGCACGGCCTCCACCATGTCCTGCAGCCGGTCGGGCGTCCGGGCGGCGACGAGGTCCAGCGCCTCGGCGCGGTGGCCGTTCTGCGCCTCGTCGAGGAAGCCGGCCAGCGCGCGCTCGAAGGCGTCCTCGCGCAGCCCGCGCGCCTCGCGGTCGTCCAGGACGCGGAAGGCCGGGTCGAGGCCTGCCGCGATGGCGTGCGCCTTGAGCACGCGCATGCAGAAGCCGTGGACGGTCGAGATCCAGGCGCCCTCGGCCTCGGTGGCCAGCTCACGCTCGCCGAGCTCGGTGAACCGCGCGCGGACGCGGGCGCGCAGCTCGCCGGCCGCCTTCTCCGTGAAGGTGATCGCCAGGACGTTGCCGGGGCGGACGTCGTCCTCGGTGGCGAGGCGCACGAGGCGCTCGACGAGGACCGTCGTCTTGCCCGAGCCCGCGTTGGCGGCGAGCAGCAGCGGGCCGGAGCGGCGCTCGACGGCGGCGGCCTGCTCGTCGGTGAGCTGCCGCGCCGGCGCGGCGGTGGCGCCGGGCGTCACTGCGACGCGACCTCGGCGCGGCAGATCGACGGGTACTGGCAGCCCTGCGGGCCACAGCTGTGCGGGCGTGCCTCCAGCTTGCCGGCGCGGATCTCGCGCACCGCGGTGCAGGCCGCCTGCGTGCAGGCGTCGAGGACCGCGTCGACCTCCTCGTCGGGGCGGCGGTCGCCGCGGGTGAGGCGCAGGCCGGGGTCGCTCCCCGCGCGCAGCACGCCGCGGGCGATGGGCGCCGACGCGTTGAGCGGCTGGTAGAAGCCGCCGGCGGCGCGGAGGCCGAGCAGGTGCTCGACGGCGAGCATGTAGAGGCCCACCTGCAGCTTGCCCTGCTCGCCCCAGTCCGCCGGGCGGGGCGCGGTGCGGCCCTTGTAGTCGTAGACGATCGCCTCGGTGCCGCCGGGGCCGAGGTCGAGGCGGTCGATCCGGCCCTGGAGCCTGAGCTCGCCGTCGAGGAGCTCGAGGGCGGGCAGCGGGTCGTCGTGGCCGCCGAAGCGCAGCTCGAAGCGCTCGGGGGTGAACGTGCTGCCGGCGTGCGCGGCGTGCTCGAGGCAGGCGACGAGGTCGACCTCGAGGCGGCGCAGCGCGGAGCGCAGGCGCTCGGGGTTGACCGAGATGCGGAAGTGCTCGGCGTGCTCGTCGAGGGCCTCCCGCAGGAGCGCCCGGGCGCGCGGGAGGCCCTGCGGCGTGAGCCCGTGGCCGGCCTCGGTCAGCGCCTTGAGCGCGTCCTCGAGCACCTGGTGGGCGAGGCTGCCGCGTACGAGCGGCTCGGGGTCGGGGACGAGCGTCTCGGGCCGCAGCTGGCGCTCCACGAGCCAGCGGACCGGGCAGGCCGCCCAGGCCTCGAGGCCGGACGCCGACCACGACGGGCGGTCGCGCAGCGCCTGCAGGACGGGCTCGTGGCGCAGCGGCGGGATCGGCGCCTCGGCGACGGCGGGGCGCTGCGCGGCGGCGGCCCGCGCGGCGTCGTGCTCGGTCGGCGCGTCGCCGGCCGCCCACCCGGCCTCTCCGAGCTCGCGGCGCTCGGCCTTGGCGACGAGGTCGCCGCGCAGCAGGTCGCAGACGTCGTCCACGAACGGGGAGCGCGCGAGGGGCTTGCCCTCGTCGTCGGCGTCGTGCCACGAGAGGACGAGCAGGTCGGTGGGCCGCGAGACGGTGACGTAGAGCAGGTGGCGCTCGGCGGCGAGGCGGTCCTCGTGCAGGCGCAGCCGCAGGCCCGAGGCGGCGTTCACCTCGCGGCGCTCCTCGTCGCCGAGGAACGGCTCGGGGCGGCCGGGGGCCGGGAAGACGCCCTCCTGGAGACCCATGCAGAACAGCGCGCGGACGCGGCGGGCGCGCAGCTGCAGCGGGGTGGCGACGGTGACGCGACCGGGGCCGGGCGGGTCGCCGAGGTGGACGTCGAGGCGGGCGAGCAGGCCGGCGAGGCCGGCGGCGTCGGGGACGAGCTCGGGCGGCAGCCCACCGAGCTCGCGCAGCGCCGAGCGCAGCCGGGCCGCGACCTGCGCGTCGGCCACCTCGGAGCCGTCGAGCACGCGCGCCTGGCGCCGCCACGGCGCGGCGAGCAGGGCCGCTGCCTCACCCGCCAGGCGCTCGCACAGCTCCTTCGGCCCGCGCTGTGCCGCGGCGGCGACGCGGTCCAGAGCGTCGAGCGGCCAGCGGGACTGCTCCCAGATCGCCCGGGCCTCGGCGACGGTGCGAGCGCCCTCGCGCCGGCAGGTCGCCTCGAGCTCGTCGGCGAAGGCGGGCACCTCGAGCAGGCCGGGCGCGCGCAGCCAGGCGAGGAGGTCGTCGGCGGTCCCCTCCCCGGTGGCACAGCGCAGCAGCGCGACGACGGCGCGCCCGAGCGCGGTGTGGCCGGCGGGGACCGGGCGCTCGATCGCGGCCGGCACGCCCGCGGCGCGCAGCACCTGCTCGAGCAGCGGCGCCGCGTCGCGCAGGCCGCGGTGGACGATCGCCACGTCGTCGGGCGCGAGCCCCTCGCGGGTGATCAGGCGCTTGACGTGGCCGGCGACGAGCTCGGCCTCGGCCCGCTCGCCGCCGCCCGCCAGGCAGCGCACGGCGCCGCCCGCGGCGACCTTCTTGGCCTTGGGCTCGAGCAGCGAGCGCTCGACGTGGTGCAGCGCGACGCGCGCGTGCGGCGCGTAGTGGTCGTCCTGGGCCGGCAGCGTGCGCTCGGTGGCGCCCAGGGCGAGGAGGTCGGCGTGCGTCCGGGCGCGCGCCTTCGTCGCCTCGCGGCCCGCCTCGAAGGTCAGCGCGAAGGTGACCTCGGCGCCCGCGTGGTTGGCGAGCGTGTCGATCGCGTCGAGCTGCAGCGGCTCGAGGTCGTCGAAGCCGTAGAAGAGCACCGGCGTGGAGCCCCAGGTGTGCGGCGCCAGGCGCAGCGCGTCGAGCGCCGCGCCGGCCGCGAGGTCGTCGTCCTTGCGCCCCAGGCGCTCGAGGACGCGGCGGTAGCCGGCGTAGAGCGCGCTGACCTCGTCGCCGTAGGCGCGGCGGCCCTCGTCGTCGCCCGCCCAGTCACGCAGCGCGCGGGTCAAGCGGGGCGGGTCGATGCGGCCCTGCTCGAGCTCGGCGACCAGGCGCAGCAGCGCGGCGGGGAAGCCGTCGGTCGCCGCCGCGGGCGCGAGGCGGTCGAGCGTCGCCGCCGCCGTGGCGGCCACCGCCGCGCGCTCGCGCGCCAGGCGGCCCAGCGGGCGCTCGCGCACCCCCGCGCGCCGCCCGACCTCCCGGGTGAGCCAGGCGAAGCGCAGGACCTGCGCGCCGAAGACGACGCCGCCCTCGGCGAGCTCGCGCCGGTAGCGCTCGACGTCCGCGAACGTCGGCACGACGAGGATCGGGTCGCGGTCCTGGTCGCGGCGCATCGCGTCCAGGACGACGCCCGCCTTGGCGGCGTTCGCGGGGCCGGTGACGAGCTCGAGTGGCATCGGGGGCCGCACATGGTCGCGCGGCGCCAGGACGTCCTGACGCGGGTCCTGACCACGCATGGCGGCGAGGTCGCCGGGGACCCCGAGGGGCATGTCGACGATCGAGCAGAGCATCGACGTGGGCGTCCCCGTGCGGACCGCCTACGACCAGTGGACCCAGTTCGAGGAGTTCCCGAAGTTCATGGAGGGCGTCGAGGAGATCCGGCAGCTCGACGAGACCCACCTGCGCTGGCGCACCAAGGTCGCCGGCCGCGCGAAGGAGTTCGAGGCCGAGATCACCGAGCAGACGCCCGACCAGCGCATCGCCTGGGAGTCCGAGGCGGGCGCGGAGCACGCGGGCGTCGTGACCTTCCACCGCGTGGGCGAGGGCCACACGCGGATCATGGTCCAGCTGGACTACCAGCCCGAGGGCCCGGCCGAGAAGGTCGGCGACGCCCTCGGCCTGGTCAAGCGCCGCGTCAAGGGCGACCTCGAGCGCTTCAAGGCGATGATCGAGGCCCGCGGCCCCGGCGGCGAGACGGGCGAGTGGCGCGGGAGCGTGGAGCAGACCGCGACGCGCTGACTCCGGGCCATCCGTCGGCGGGTCGACGTCATGGGACGACGTCGGACGCCACTCGATGTCCTGCGGCCGCCGACGATCGTGACCCTGTCATCTCCGGCGTGGGACGCCGGAGATGACAGGGTCACGATCGCCTGAACCGGCACGACCGCCCTCGGGACGTGACCGCGGGCGGCTTCCCCTCCCTCAGGGCCGACCAGCGACCGCCACGAACCACCGCGACCGCCCGAGCGGGACGCCGCGGCGGTCCGGCCGGCCAGCGCCCCTACACCCGCGCCGCCGCCAGCCCCAGCCCCTCGAGCAGCCGCTCGAACTCGTCGGGGTCGAGCGCGCCGCCGGTCGCGCGGTCGTGGCCGTGGGCGAACTCCGGCGCGTCGGTCCCCGGGAGCGCGGCGCGCAGCTGCGCCGGGAGCGAGCCCGCGCCGCCGCGCACGGAGAAGTGGACGCGGCCCGGGACGTAGCCCTCGTTGGCGGCGACGACCATCCGCGGCGCGAGGCGGCGGGCCCAGGTCGTCGCGACGAGGCCGTGGACCTGGCACGGGCTCGAGAAGCGCAGGACGGCCGCGCGGTCCCCCACGACCGGGGCGGTGCGGAGGACGCGGTCGAGCTCGGCGCGCCACGCCCGCTTGGCCTCCTCGAGCTCCGCGATCCGCGGGTCGCGCAGCGCGCCGGCCGCGTCGGGGTGCTCGACGAGCAGCGCGAGCGCGGTGCGCACGGGGCCGTCGGGCAGCCGGCGCGGGGCGTTGACGAGCGCCGCGAGCTTCCTGACCGCGGTCTTCGGCGCGCCCGCGCACTCCGGCAGCGCGAGGCCCCGGTCGCCGAGGTCGCCCACCGCGCCGACGGCCGCCAGCCACGCGGGGGCGTCGGGGAGCAGCCGGCGCATGACCACGGCCGTCGGGACCTCGGGCTCCTCGCCGTAGGACGACACCACGACCTGGTCGTCGCGGGGCGCCGCCTCGGGGACGTGGTGGTCCACCAGCACGCCGGGACGGTCGAGCTCACGCACGCCCCAGTCGAGGACCGCCAGCGGCCCGTCGGGCAGCGGCGCGCCGTCGGCGAACGGCGACTCGCCACGGCGCAGGAGCACCGCCGCCTGGGCCCCCTCCCCGCGCTCGCGCAGCGCGATGGCCCCGGACGCCAGGCCGTCGGCGTCGGTGTGCGGGACGACCGCAACGGCGTTGCGCAGGGCCTGGCGGGCGCGGACGAGGTGGACGTCCTGGTCGGTCACGCCGCCGCGGATACCCGCGCCGCGCGACAGCCCATCGCCCGCGGGCGCCGCGGCGCGCCAGGCCCGCCGTCCGGGCGCGTGCGCGCCATGGGGCACGGGTAGCGCACCGACGATGCGCCTCGGGTTCGCGGTCAAGGTCCTCGGTGCGGGCGGGCTGCCCTCGCACGACACCCGCCGCTGGCAGTCCGAGCCGTCGCTGGGCGTCTCGCTGGACCACCTCGAGGCGATCCTGGGCTACCTGGACGACACCGACATCCGCTTCTACCGGATGGCCACCGGGCTGGCGCCCTACGCCTCGCACCCGGAGCTCACGCAGTTCCGCGACCAGCCCGCGCGCTTCGCCGATCGCCTCGCCGAGGTCGGCGCCCGCGCCCGCGAGCTCGGCATCCGGCTGACGACGCACCCCGGCCAGTACACGGTCCTCAACTCCGAGGACGCGGAGGTCCAGCGCCTGGCCGCCGTCGAGCTCGAGGTCCAGGCCGAGCTCATGGACGCCATGGGCCTGGGGCCGGAGTCCATCGTCGTCCTGCACGTCGGCGGCGCCGCCGGCGGACCGGCCGCCGCGATGGACCGCTTCTGCCAGGGCTTCGAGCTGCTCTCCGACGCCGCCCGCAGCCGCCTGGTCATCGAGAACGACGACCGCACCTTCTCGCTGCGCGACGTCCTCGCCCTGAGCGAGCGGGTCGGACGCCCGGTCGTCTGGGACATCCTGCACCACCACTGCAACGACCCCGACCGGATCCCCGACCGCGAGGCGCTCGAGCTCGCGCTCGCCACGTGGCCGGCGGGCGTCCTGCCGAAGATCCACTACTCGACGCCGAAGACCGCGGTCGAGGAGCAGAAGGTCAAGAAGGGCCGGCGCGTCGAGCGCCGCGTGGTGCTGCCCCAGCTGCGCGCCCACGCGGACACGATCGACCCGATCGCCTTCGAGCAGTTCCTCACGGAGACCGCCGAGGGCCTGGACTTCGACGTGATGCTCGAGGCCAAGGCCAAGGACCTCGCGCTCCTGCGCCTGCGCGAGCAGCTCGCCGCCCGCGGCGTCGCCGCGCGCGAGGGCCACCTGCAGCCCGCGGGCTAGTCGGCCGCCGGACCCAAGCAGCCCGGTCCGCGCCCCGCGGGGAAGGGCGGCGGGTCGAGGTCCGGCACCTCGGGCAGCGGCCGCGCGACGACGTCCGCGCCGACCTCGAAGCGCTCCCCGTCGTGCTCGATCGTCAGCGGCTCCCCGTCCTCCACGACGTAGCGCGCCTCGCCGGGGACGAGCTCGACGCGCAGGCGCGTGCCGCGGATCGTCAGCCGGAAGGCGACGCGCCGCACCGGATCGGGCAGCCGCGGGCGGAAGCGCGGGATGCCGTCGCCGTCGCGGAACCCGCCCAGGCCGTTGGTGACCGACAGCACCGCGCCCGCCAGCGACGCCATGTGCAGGCCGCCCTGGGCGTTGTGGTGGAGGTCGTCGATGTCGGTCAGCGCCGCCTCGCGCAGGTACGCCCAGGCGAGGTCCAGATGGCCGACCTCGGCCGCGACGACCGCCTGCGCGCACGCCGAGAGCGACGAGTCGCGCACGGTGATCGCCTCGTAGTACTCGAAGTCGCGGCGCTTCTCCTCGTCGGTGAACGCCTCACCCCGGAACCACAGCGCCAGCACCAGGTCGGCCTGCTTGACGACCTGCCGGCGGTAGAGCTGGAAGTAGGGGTAGTGCAGCAGGAGCGGGTAGTGCTCGGCCGGCGTCGCCGCGAAGTCCCAGACGTCGTGGACGGTGAAGTCCTGGTCCTGCGGATGCACGAGCAGCGCGTCGTCGTAGGGGACGTACATCGCCTGCGCGGCGCGCTCCCACGTGGCGATCTCGTCCTCGTCCACCCCGAGCTCGGCGGCGCGGTCGGCGTGCTTGCGGGCGACCTCCGCGGCGGCGACGAGGTTCGCCTTGGCCATGAGGTTCGTGAAGACGTTGTTGTCCACCAGCGCGGAGTACTCGTCGGGCCCGGTGACGCCGTTGATGCGGAAGGTGCCGACACGGTCGAACCAGCCCACGCCCGCCCACAGGCGCGCCGTCTCCACGAGCAGGTCGAAGCCCTGGTGGCGCTCGAACTCCTCGTCGCCGGTGACGTGGACGTAGCGGCGCACCGCGTCGGCGACGTCGGCGTTGACGTGCAGCGCCGCAAGGCCCGCGGGCCAGTAGCCCGAGCACTCCTCGCCGTGGATCGTCCGCCACGGCAGCGACGCGCCCGGCAGGTCGAGCTGCGCGGCGCGCTCGCGTGCCTGGGGCAGCGTCGACCAGCGCCACTCGAGCGCGTCGCGCACCGCCCGCGGCTCGAGGTAGGTGAGCACCGGCAGGACGTAGGCCTCGGTGTCCCAGAACGCGTGCCCGTCGTAGCCCGTGCCCGTCTGGCCCTTCGCGGCGATCGCGCGCCCCTCGATGCGCGCGCCCGCCTGGATGAGGTGGAAGAGCGCGAAGCGCAGCGCCTGCTGGACCGCGGGGTCGCCGTCGAGCTCGACGTCGGCGCGCTCCCACCAGTCGTCGAGGAAGCGCTTCTGGCGGTCGGCCAGGCCGTCCCAGCCCTCGGCCAGCGCCGCCTCGAGGCTCGCGTCGACCTGGTCGCGCAGCCACTCGACGGTCTGGCGCGAGGACCAGTGGTAGGCGAGGAACTTCGTCAGGCGCAGCGGCGTGCCGGGCTCGATCCGCGTCGACACGGTCACCCGGGCGAGGTCGTCCTCCACGTCGAGGCTCACGCGGCAGTCGCCCGGCGCGTCGAGCACGTGGTCCATGCCCGAGGCGACCGAGAGCTGGGTGCGCTTGGTCGCGTGGCAGAGCACGGCGCGCCGGTCGCCGCCGACCGCCAGCCGCGGATCGAGCACGTCGCCGATCGCGCGCGCCGAGCGCGGGTCCTCCCCGCCCGAGCGCTCGTCCTGGTTGGCGACGAGGATCGACTGCAGCGTCACCCACAGCGGCTCGTCGAGCGCCTCGACCTCGTACTGGATCGCCGCGACGCTGCGCTGCAGGAACGAGACCATGCGCTTCGTGCGCACCTCGATGCGATGGCCGTAGGCCGAGCGCCAGCGCAGCTGCCGGCGCAGCACGCCGGCGCGCAGGTCCAGCTCGCGCTCGTGGTGCTCGACGGTCCCGCGCTCGACGTCGACCGGCTCGTTCTCGACGACGAGGCGGATGATCTTGCCGTCGGGGGCGTTGACGACGGTCTGGCCGTCCTCGGCGAAGCCGAAGCCGCGCTCGCCGTAGTCGAGCGGGTAGCTCTCGTAGAAGCCGTTGAGGTACGTGCCGCTGACGACGCGCGGCTCGCCCTCGTCGAGGTTGCCGCGCAGGCCGAGATGGCCGTTGGACAGCGCGAAGAGCGACTCGGCGCGACCCAGGCGGGCGCGGTCCACGCCGGTCTCGCGCAGGCACCACGGCTCGGGCGGCTCGAGGGTGTCCGACCGGCCCGCCGTGCCCATCCCGCCCGCGGGCTCCTCGCGCCCGCCGCGCTGCGGGCGCGCGCCCTCGCCGGAGGGCTTGGCGCCGTCCTCCGGCGGCCCGGGCTGCGCGCGGGTGGCGCTCACGCGAGCTCCAGCTCCTCGAGGTCTCGCACGACGACGTCGGCGCCGTGCTTGCGCAGGTCGTCGGGATGCCCGGTGCGGTCGACGCCGACGACCCAGCCGAAGTCCCCGGCCCGCCCTGCCGCGACGCCGGCGAGCGCGTCCTCGAGGACCGCCGCGTGCGCGGGCGACACGCCGAGGTCCCGCGCGGCGGCGAGGAACGTGTCGGGCGCGGGCTTGCCCGGCAGGCCCTCCTCGTCGATGCGCACGCCGTCGACCCAGGTGTCGAAGAGCTCGTCCATCCCGGCCGAGCGCAGCGCCTCGCGCGCGTTGGCGCTCGAGGAGACGACCGCGGTCTGCAGCCCCTTGGCGCGCGCCTGCTCGACGAAGCGCAGCGAGCCCTCGTAGCGGTCGACCCCGCGCGAGCGGATGAGCTCGAGCACGAGGTCGTTCTTGCGCCTCCCGACGCCGCGGACGGTCAGGGCCTGCGGCCCGTCGTCCGCCTCGCCCTCCGGGAGCTCGACGCCGCGCGCCTCCAGGAAGGACCGCACGCCGTCCAGGCGGCTCTTGCCGTCGACGTAGGCGCGGTAGTCCGCGTCGGTGTCGAAGCGCGGCGCGTCGCTGCCGAGCTCGTCGAGCACCGCGTCGAAGGTCTGCTGCCACGCGCCGGCATGGACGCGCGCGGTGTCGGTCAGCACGCCGTCCATGTCGAACAGCAGGGCGCGGACGGAGTCAGGGACGCGCACGCCCGGCGCTCTACCCGTGTCGCCCACGCCGTGCACCATGGCCGACCACGAGCCGGACGGCAACCGGGGCGAGCAGGATCATCACCAGCAGCCGCAGGCCCTGGACCGCGACGACGAACGTCGTGTCGGCACCGGAGCCGAACGCCGCGGCCAGCACGGCGTACAGGCCGCCCGGCGTCGTGGCGAGGTACGCGTCGAGCAGCGAGACGGACGTCGCCGCGTCGAGGCCCACCGCCAGCAGGGCGCAGGCCGCGAGCAGGACGACGATCGCGACGAGCGTCGGCACGAGCAGCCGGCCGGCCTGGCGCAGGGCCGCGACCGTGAAGCGCAGGCCGACCTGGAGGCCGATGAGCGCGAACGCCGTCTCGCGCAGCAGCGGCGGGACGTCCGGGGCGCTGCCCGTCGACAGGTGCACCGCGCCCGAGAGGATCAGCGGGCCCATGAGCGACGCGGCGGTGAGCCGCACGCGCGTGGCCACCACGGTGCCGACGACCGCGCCGGCGACCGTGAAGCCCCAGCCGTCGAGGTCACCGAGCACCGGCCCGTCGTCGGGGACGCCGCCGCCTCCCCCGCCGCCGCCGAAGGCGAAGGCGACGAGCAGCGGCGTGACGAGCACGACGACGAGCACCCGCAGGTACTGCATGAAGGCGACGAGCCGGTCGTCGGCGCCCAGCTCGCCCGCCATCCCGACGATGCCCGAGGCGCCGCCGGCGACCATGCCCAGCGCCGCGGTGGGCTCGTCGAGGCTCGTCGTCCGCGCCAGCGCCGCGCCCGCCGCGAGCGAGACCACGAGCGTCGCGGCGCTCACGAGCGCCACCGGCAGCCAGGCGTCCCCGAGCGCCGACAGCGAGGAGGACTGCAGGTAGCCGCCGATGGCCACGCCGGTGACCGCCTGCGCCGCGGTGAACGCCTGCGGCGCGACGTCGACGGTCCCGGGACGGGTCAGCGCGACCGCGATGCCCACCAGGAGCGCCGCGAACAGGTACGACGACGGCATCCCCAGCGCGCCGAGGCCGAGCCCGGCGAGCACGGTGGCCAGCCCGACGGGTGCCCAGGCGGGTCCGGGGAGCCGCAGGCGTCAGCCCTTCGCCCGGGGCACTACGCCGCTTCGGAGGCGGCCGGCGCCGACGCCGCGGCCGCCGCACCGGCGGTCGCCTCGGCCTCGTGCTCCTCGGACGGCGCCCGCGCGCCCTCCTTGGCCCACGGCTCGTCGAACTCGACCCGCCACTTGGCGTCTTCGCCCTGCTGCAGCGCCAGGCGCGCGCGGAACGAGCGGCCGCTGCGGCCCTTGAAGCCGGTCACCGGCCGGGCCGTCCGGCCCGTCGCGATGAGCTCCTTGGCCACGGCGGCCGGCAGCTGCTTGCCCGCCTTGGACTTCCAGATGACGAAGCCGCAGCCCGGGTCCTCGCGCGACCAGCACGAGTAGCCCTTGCGGTTCTCCTGGATGTCGTGGCCGCAGACCGGGCACGGGCCGAGGTTCGCCCGCGGGATGCGGACGTCCTTGAGCGTCGCGTCGAGGACGCCGACGGTCTCGCCGGCGAACTTCTGGATGTCGCTCATGAACGCCTTGCGGGAGTCGTCGCCGTGCTCGATGAGCGCCAGGCGCTTCTCCCAGTCGCCGGTGAGCGCCGGCGAGGTGAGCGGGTGGCCGCCGAGCAGGCGGATGACGTTCAGGCCCTTCTCGGTGGCGACGAGCGAGCGACCGTCGCGCTCGACGTAGCCCACGTCGATGAGGCGCTCGATGATCGCCGCGCGGGTGGCGGGCGTGCCGATGCCCGACTCCTTCATCGCCTCGCGCAGCTCGTCGTCGTCGACGAGCTTGCCGGCGGTCTCCATCGCGCCCAGCAGCGACGCGTCGCTGTAGCGCCGGGGCGGCTTGGTCTCCTTCTCGAGGCGGACGACCTCCTTGGTCTCCACCCCCTCGCCCTGCTCGAGCTTCGGCAGCTGCTGGTCGCGGCCCTCGTCGTCGTCGGACCCCGCGGCGTCGCCGGGCGCGGCGCCCTCGCCGTAGACCCCGCGCCAGCCCGGGACGAGCAGGACCTTGCCGCGGGTGCGGAAGACGTGCTCGGCCACCGTCGTCTCGACGCGCGTGTTCTCGAAGACCGCCTCGGGGTGGAAGACCGCGAGGAACCGGCGGGCGACCATGTCGTAGATGCGCCGGTCGTCGTCGGAGAGCTTGTCGAGCCTGTGCGGCGCGTTGGTCGGGATGATCGCGTGGTGGTCGCCGACCTTCTCGTCGTTGACCACGCGCCCGAGGGGCAGGAGGTCCAGGCCGCGGACGTAGGCGGCCGCCTTGGCGTACTCGGGCCGCGCGCCGACGTGGCCGGCGATCGGCTTGAGCTCCCCGACCATGTCGCTGGTCAGGAAGCGCGAGCTCGTGCGCGGGTACGTGAGGACCTTGTGCTCCTCGTAGCAGCGCTGGGCGGCCGCGAGGGTGCGCCGGGCGCTGAAGCCGAAGCGCGTGTTGGCCTCGCGCTGGAGGCTCGTGAGGTCGTAGAGGAGCGGCGCGCGTTCGGTGCGCTTGGTCTTCTCGAGCTTCGTGATCGAGCCGGCGCCGCCGCGGACCGCCTCGACGATCGCCGTGGCGATGTCGCCGTCGGCGATGCGCGGGGACTTGATGTCGCCGCGGTGGGCCTTCTCGGCGTCGACGGGGCCCTTGGCCCAGCGGCCCTCGTAGCGGCGGCCGTCCCCGGTCTCGAACGTCGCGTCGACGAGGAAGTAGGGCTCGGGCTTGAACGCCCGGATCTCCTCCTCGCGGCGGGTCAGGATCGCGAGCGTCGGCGTCTGCACGCGGCCGAGGGAGACGGCGCCGTCGAAGCTCGAGCGCAGGCGGATGGTCGCGGCGCGCGTGGCGTTCATGCCGACGATCCAGTCAGCCTCCGAGCGCGAGCGCGCGGCGTCCTCGAGCAGCGCGAGCTCGTCGTCGGGGCGCAGCCGGCCGAAGGCGTCCTTGATCGCCTCGGTGGTCATCGACGACAGCCACAGGCGCTGGACCGGCAGGCTCTTCGTCCCGCCCGCCTTCTCGACGACGTACTTGAAGATCAGCTCGCCCTCGCGGCCGGCGTCGCAGGCGTTGATGACGCGGTCGAGGTCGTCGCGCTTGAGCAGCTGGCGGATGACCGTCATCTGCTTCTGGGAGCGCTCGTCGCGCACCACGAGCTTGAAGCGGCTGGGGACGATCGGCAGGTCGGCCATCCGCCACTTCTTGAACTTCGCGTCGTACTCGTCGGGCTCGGCGAGCTGGACGAGGTGGCCGACGGCCCAGGTGATGACGTGCTCGGGACCCTCGAGCCAGCGCTCGGTCCGCTCCCCCGCCCCGCTCTTCTTCTCGAAGGGGCCGGGCAGCACGCGCGCGAGGTCGCGCCCGACCGACGGCTTCTCCGCGATGACGAGGGTCTTGCCCATGGGGCGGGGAGGGTAGCGGCCGGGCCCGGCGCGGCCTGTGGCAGGTCGCGCGCGGTGCGCGACGCCTCTGCGTCACTGCGCGCACGGACCCGTGCCGACCGGCTGCGAGGAGCGCTCGCGCAGCGCGTCGCGCACCAGGTCGTCGGGCACGCCGTAGCCGCCCGTGCGGTCCGAGCCGCGCGAGGCGGCGAAGATCGTCGTCACCACGCGGCCCGCGCCGTCGACCATCGGCCCCCCGGAGTTGCCGGGCCGGACCAGGCCGCGCAGCGCGGTGATGCGCCGGCGCAGGGGGCCGCGGCCGTAGGCGTCCTCGGTCAGCACGTCCGTGGTGCGGCCCAGGCGCCCGGCACGCACGTCGTACGGGCCGTTGCGCGGGAAGCCGAGGATCGCGGCGGCGCGGCCGACCGGCGGGTCCTGCGCCACCTCGAGGGCGGGCGCGTCGAGCCCGTCCACGCGCAGGACGGCGATGTCGTTGCGCGGGTCGAAGAGCACGGCGTCGGCGTCGAGGTGCTCGCCCCTGCCCCGCAGCTGGACCGTCGTGTCGTCCTGGCCGGCGACGACGTGGGCGTTCGTGACGACGACGCCGGGCGCGGCGACCCAGCCCGAGCCCGAGACGCCCAGGCCGCACGCCGTGCCCAGGACGCGGACGACGGATGCCGCCGCGCCGGCGACCTCCGGGTCGCGCGCGATGGCGGCGCGCGGGGGCGCCACGTCGGCCTGCGGGCCGTCCAGGCGCGGGAACGGGTCGAAGCGGGCGAGGGCGTTGAGCAGCGGGCCGCTGGGCGGCAGCAGGTCGTTGAGGCGCGCGAGGACCTCGGAGCGCTGGACCTCCCGGCGCAGGTCGCGCGCGCCGGGCGTGTGCAGCGCGACGGCGCCGAAGAGCCACGCGAGCGCGAGGGCGAGCGCGGCCGCGAGCCCCGCCCCGAGGAGGCCGTCGAGGGCGCGCAGCCCGGGGACGACGATCATCGACCGCAGCGCGGCGCCCAGGCCCTCGAGGCCGGTGGCGAGGATCGCGCCGCCCAGCAGCGCGCCGAGCAGGCCGAACAGGGGCGCGTACGGGGACGCGGAGCCCTCGCTCAGCACCGCGGGCGCGAGACGGGTCCCGAGCCACGCGCCGAGGGCGAACCCGCCGAGCGACAGGGCGCCGACCACGAAGCCCTGGCGCCACCCGAAGGCGGCCAGGATCGCCGCGAAGGCGACGATGCTCCAGTCGACGACGGTCATGCGCCGGGCGAGCGTACTCGTGCACGCTGAGGATCGACGGGATCGTGGGGCCCGCGCGGCGGGTACCGTGCAGCCCCACGTGGCGCCGACGCGAGGACGAACCGGGGCGCGCCCTGCGACCTCCGCCCTCTCCCCCGGCGCGGGGCGTCGGCGGCGGCCGACGCGCGCCGACCGGCTGCGCCGGCGGGCGCTCCCGCTCGCCGCGCTGCTCGTGGTGGTCGGCGGCGGCACGGTCGTGGCGGTCTCGTCGCTGGGCAGCGACGAGCGCCAGGAGCTCGTCGACGCCTACGTGCGCGCGTGGGCGGCCGGCGACTACGCGGCGATGCACGACCGGCTCACCGACCGCGCCAAGAACGCCGAGAGCGCGGTCGCCTTCGCACGCGACCACCGGCGCGCGCTGGCGACCGCCACCGCCGAGGTCCTGCGCTTCGGCGAGCCGACCGAGCGCGACGACGGCCGCTGGACCGTCGACGTCGCGGTGCGCACCCGGGTCTTCGGGACGCTGCGCGGGCCCGTCGTCCTCCCGGTCGAGGAGGACGGCGACGCCCTGGGCATCGCGTGGACCAGCGAGCTCGTCTTCCCCGGGCTGAAGAAGGGCGAGCGGCTGCGCCGCACGACGACGCTGCCCGAGCGGGCATCGATCCTGGCCCGTGACGGGAGCCCGCTGGCGTCCGGGCCCGACCGCTCCTCACCGCTGGCCGCCGCGTCCGACATCCGCGGCTCGCTGGGCCCCGCGCCCGACGAGCGCCAGGAGGCGCTGCGCAAGCTCGGCGTGCCGGCCGACGCCCAGGTCGGCATCAACGGGCTCGAGCGGATCTTCGACGACCGGCTGCACGGCACGCCCGGCGGGGAGCTGCGGGCCGGCTCGCGCCTCATCGCGACGGCGCGGCCGCGCAAGGCGCCCGCCGTCCGCACGACGATCGCGCCGTCCGTGCAGACCGCCGCGGTCACCGCCCTGGCCGGCCGGCTCGGCGGCGTCGTGGCGGTCAGGCCGCGCACGGGCGAGGTCCTCGCCGCCGCGGGCATCGGCTTCTCCGGCCTCCAGCCGCCGGGGTCGACGTTCAAGGTCATCACCGCGGCCGCCGCGCTCGAGGCCGGCAAGGTCAGCCTCGGCAAGCGCTTCCCGGTCCAGACGGCGGCGACGCTCGAGGGCGTCGACCTCCAGAACGCCAACGGCGAGGCGTGCGGCGGGACGTTCCTCGAGGCGTTCGCCGAGTCCTGCAACTCCGTCTTCGCGCCGCTGGGCGCCGAGGTCGGCGCGGCGCGGCTCGTCAAGACCGCCGAGGCCTTCGGCTTCAACCAGCCGCCGGCCATCCCGGGGGCGGCGACGAGCACGATCCCCCGGGCCGGCGAGATCGGCGACGACCTGGCGGTCGGCTCGAGCGCCATCGGCCAGGGCCGGCTGCAGGCGACCGCGCTCGAGATGGCGACGGTGGCCGCGACCGTCGCACTCGAGGGCCGCCGCCCCGTCCTCACCCTCGACGGCCGCCGCATCGGCGAGCGGGCCGAGTCCACCCGCGCGGTGAGCGCCAGGACCGCGCGGACGCTCGAGCGCCTCATGCGCGAGGTCGTCCGCAGCGGCACCGGCACCTCCGCGGCGATCAAGGGCGTCCCGGTCGCCGGCAAGACCGGCACCGCCGAGCTCAAGCAGACCCAAGGCTGCGAGCCCCCGCCCGAGGCCCCCGGCGCCGGCCCGATCGCCCCCGCCCCCGGCGCCGGCTGCGACGGCACCGACACGAGCGACACCACCGCCTGGTTCACCGCCTACGCCCCGGCCGACGACCCGGAGGTCGCGGTCGGCGTGATGCTCGTCGGCCAGGGCGCGGGCGGGGACACGGCGGCCCCGGCGGCGCGGCAGGTGCTGCAGGCCGCGCTGGGGTAGCCGGGACACGTCGGCGGCGCTCCGCGAGCCGTTCGGGGCCATCCGTTGGCGGATCCTCCGTCCTGGGAGCGGAGGATCCGCCACTCGATGCCCGAGGACCGCGCCGGCCGCGCCGGCCCCCCAGGACGACGAACACCCCGGCCACCGGGCCGGGGCGCTCGCCCGAAGCCGGTGTCCGCGGAGGGCTAGACGTCGAGGTCGACCCGGGCCTCGTCGGCCGGGGCGCCCTCGCCCTTGATGATCAGCTCGAGCGGGCGGTTCTCGAGGTTCTGGCGCGGGAGCTTGAAGAGCAGCAGCGCGCCGGCGGTCGTCGTCGTCTGCGCGATGGAGCCGACCGACGGGATCTCCTGGGTCGGCTCGAGGTTGGCCGGGAAGTAGGCCAGCGGCGTGGAGTCGCCGTCCAGCGGCAGCGGCTCGAACTCGGCGCCCGTCGTGTCCTCGATGCGGATGTCGCGCGAGGAGACCTGGGCGTCGTCGCCCTCGTTCTCGACGCGCAGGAAGACGCCGAACCACTCCTCGCCCGGGCCGAGGTCCTTGTCGGCGGTCGCGCCGAGGGCCTCGATGTACGAGCGGTCCTCCGCGTCGGTCTGGTTGAGGATGCGGGAGATCTGCACCTGGTACTTCAGGTGGTCGACCGTCACGTAGATGCCCTCGGACTCGCCCTTCTTGACCTCGTGCTCCTCGCCGCAGGCGGCGAGGCCGGTGATCGAGAGGGCACAGACGGCGGTGACGGCGAGGCGGGGCAGGCGCAGCATGGGACGCGGCAGGTTACCCGTCGGCGCGCGCGGACGGCTCGAAGCGGAACTGCGAGGCCGGCTTGCGCGGACCGCCCGCGATCGTGGGTCGCGCACCCCGGCCGCGGTCCTCCTCGAGGACCTCCCGGAGGCGGCGCATGGACTTGCTCAGCTTGCGCTTCATCCACGTCCGAGCACCGAGCTTCTCGAGCAGCTTGTCCGACGGCGTCTTGGGCAGCGTCTCGAACGTGAAGGTCACGCGCGTCGTGCCCGAGGGACCCGGATCGACCTCGTAGATGCCGAGCGTGCGGATCCGGTTGTACTTGCCCGCGCGACCGCGCTCGACGATCCGGCGCGGCGCCTCCACCTCGGTGAAGTTCGCGTCGCCCCACGGGAACCGGTTGAGCGGCATCTTCATGCGGAAGCGCGCGCCGGCGCCGCGGCCGACCGTCTCCTCCCGCGTCAGGCGCCAGTCCACGAGGAAGTGGTCGGTGAACTCCGCGTGGTTGGCGATGTCCGCCAGGTAGGCGAACACCTCCTCGCGCGGCTTGGCGATGGAGACCGAGACGGTGATGGGGTCCACGACGGCGGGGCAGTCTACCCCGCGTCGGGCCGGGTCAGGCGGCCCGGCGGCGCAGGCGCACGGCGTGGCCGCGCTCGCTGTGGCGCACGAGCTCGATGCGCTCGGGCTCGCCACGCCGCCGCGGGCGGCACAGGGCGCACACGGTGCTGGACCGCTTGAAGACGTAGACGCGCTCGCCGACCAGCGGCGTGCGGCCGCACTCGGCGCAGCAGTGCCGGCCCGCCACGAGCGCCCCGACGCCCTTGCGCAGCAGCGCGAGCTCGAGGTCCGGCTCGGAGAGGACGGTGACGCGGGCCATGCCCTCTTGTTCGGCAGGACGCCGGTCGGTCCTGCACCCCGCATGTCCGCGCCCATCGCCGAGCGGCATCACACGCGCGGCAGGTGGGTATGCACCAGGCGCCGTGAGCGACCCGAGGACCACCCCAGCCGTCACCGCACTGGGATCCGGGACCCTCGCGGGCTCGGGCGCCTTCCGCTGCGAGCAGTGCGGCTACGTCGTGTCCAGCGGCGGCGTGGGCGAGCTCGGCGCCTGCCCCGGCTGTGGCGCCGAGGCCTTCGTGCGCGCTTCGCTGTTCACCGCCGGGCGCTTCCAGCGCGCGCCGACGGACGACGTCCCCGCCGGGCAGGCCCGCGAGACGCTCGTCGACGCGGCCCGGGAGCTGCTCGACGCGCCGGGGACCTACCTCGCCTACGAGGGCCCCGACGGCCGTCCCCAGGTCGTCGCCCTCGCGCGCGAGTGGACCCGCATCGGCCGCTCGCTGGCCGCCGACGTCCGCTTCGACGACCCGACGGTCTCGCGCCGCCACGCGCTCATCGTCCGCCAGGCCGACGGCGTGCGCGTGGTGGACGACCGCAGCCTCAACGGCGTCTTCGTCAACGGCAAGCGGGTCGAGTGGCAGGTGCTGCGCGACGGCGACGAGCTCGTCGTCGGCCGCTACCACCTGCACGTGCTCGAGCACGCCGGCGACCGCGCTGCGCACGGCGTCCGCTAGCGGCTGCACCATGGCGGGGTGGAGCTCCGCCAGCTGCACTACTTCCTCGCGGTCGCACGCCACGGCCACGTCACGCGCGCGGCCGACGAGCTGCACCTGACCCAGTCGGCGCTGTCCCAGCAGGTCCGCCGGCTGGAGGAGGAGCTCGGGGTGACGCTCCTGCGCCGCGGCGCGCGAGGCGTCGAGCTCACCGCCGCCGGCGAGGAGCTCGCCGCCCACGCCCGCCGGGTCGTCGACGAGGCCGAGCGCCTGCGCGAGCGCATGGACGCCCACGCCGGCGCCGCCCGGGGCGTGGTCCGGCTCGCCGCCACCGCGGGCGACGCGCCGCGGGTCCCGGCGGTCCTCGCCGCCTTCCACCGCGACCACCCCGGCGTCCAGCTCGCCCTGCGCCAGGCCGCCGAGGCCGACGTCGTCGCGCTCGTGCGCAGCGGCGCGGCCGACCTGGGCCTGGCCGGGCTGCGCGAGGCGCTCCTGGCGCCCGTCAGCGGCGTGGACGTCGTCGAGCTCGCCGACGAGCCGCTGGTCGTGCTCGAGCCGGCCGCCGGTGGCACCGGCACCGAGGTCGACCCGGCGGCGCTGCGCGAGCGCCCCTTCGTCCTCGCCGAGGCCGGCAGCGCGCTGCGCGACGCGGTCCTCGCGGTCTGCCAGGGCGCCGGCTTCAGCCCGCTGCCGCGCTTCGAGGCGGGCGACCCGGCGACGGTCCGCCACCTCGTGGCGGCGGGTCTGGCGGTCGCGGTCGTCCCCGCCTCGTGGGCGCGCGCGGCCGGCCCGGCCGTGGCGGTCGCGCGGCTGGCGGGCGACCCGCGCCACCGCCTCGCGCTCCTGACCTCCCAGCACGGCCTCGCCCCCGCCGCCCGCGGGCTGGCCGAGCGCCTCGCCGCCGCGCTGGGCGGCGACGAGGCGACGGGCGGCTAGGCCGCGGGCTGCGCGGCGAGCGCCGCGTCGAGCTCGGCCTCGAGCTTGCGCCGCGGCCGGGCGCCGACGAGCCGGGCGACCTCGCGGCCGTGGCGGAAGAGCGCGAACGTCGGCATGGACATCACGCTGAAGCGCGCCGCGGTCGCCTGGTTGGCGTCGACGTCCAGCGCGACCACGCCCAGGTCGGCGCGATCGGCGTCCAGCTCGGCGAGCACGGGCGCCATCACCCGGCAGGGCGGGCACCAGGCGGCGGTGAACTCGACGAGGACGGGACGGTCGGCCTCGAGGACCTCGGCGTCGAAGGAGTCGTCGGTGACGTGGTGGAGGGTGGCCATGCCGGCACGGTCCCGCGGCGGCGGCCCAGGAGCCAGTCGTCCTGGTGATGGGCGTCATGAGCGCGGGCGGCGCGCCGCGACGACCGCCCCTGGGCCGCCCGCATCCCGGCGCGGCGCTCGACGGGCACGGAGGCGGTCGTCCGCGGGTCGATGGCCACGTCGTGGTGGACGCCCCTCGCCCGTAGACTCCCGCGTCCATGGCCGAGAAGATCGCGGTGCTCAGCCAGAAGGGCGGCACGGGCAAGACGACCACCGTCCGCCACCTCGCGGACGCCTTCCGGCGGGCCGGCCTGCGGGTCCTGGCGGTCGACCTCGACCCGCAGGGCAACCTCAGCGACTACTTCGACGTCCCGCCGGACGCCGAGCCGACGATCGGCGACGTCCTGACCGGCCGCGCCAAGGCGCCCGCCGCCGTCCACGACGACATCATCCCCGCGAACCTCGGGCTCGCCGAGGCCGAGCTGACGCTCGCCGGCAAGATGGGCCGCGAGCTCACGCTGCGCAAGGCGCTCAAGGCCGTCGAGGGCGACTTCGACGTCGTCCTCGTCGACTGCCCGCCGAACCTCGGCCTGCTCACGGTCAACGCGCTCGTGGCCGCCGACCACGCGCTGCTCAGCGCCGAGGCGCAGTACTTCGCGCTGCAGGGCGTCGAGCAGGCGCTCGAGGTCATCGAGCTCGCCCGCGACGGCCTGAACCCCGACCTCGAGTGGCTCGGCGTCGTCTTCAACATCGCCGACATGCGCACGAAGCACTCGCGCGAGGCGTTCGACTCGCTCAAGGAGCACGTGGGCGAGAAGCTCCTGCCGACCTACGTGCGCCAGTCGATCGCCTACGCCGAGTCGGCCGAGCGCGCGGTGTCGATCCTCGACCACCGCCCCGACCTGGGCGTGGACTACCTGCGCCTCGCCGACGAGCTCCTGCGCCGGCTGGGCCTGGACGCCGCGCGGCGCAAGCTCAAGCCGCTGCTGGCCGAGGCCGAGGAGCGCGCGGCGAAGGCCGCGGCGCCCGCCGGCTAGAGCAGGCCGCGCCCGCGCAGGAACGCCACCTGGTCGGCGGCGATCCGCCCCGCGCCCTCGGGCAGCAGGACGTCGAAGTGGTCGTACGGGTAGCGGTGCAGCTCGGCCTGGGGCGCCCGCTTGGCCAGGCGCTCGATCGCGGCGTTGTGCACGGAGACGTCCTGCTCGCCCAGGGCGACGAAGAGCGGGACCTTGATCCGCGCCGCCCGGGCGTGCGGGCGGTGCAGCGCGACGGTGGTGAAGACGCCGGGCGAGATCTCGTTGCGCCACGGCGAGCCCTCGGGCACGGCGCGCGCGAAGCCGGCCCCCTCGCCCTCGAACGTCATCGCCGCGCGCTGGCCCGGCTCGCCGGTGACCGCGACGACGTTGTGCCGGCCGGCCATGTCGGCGATCGCCCGGGGCAGGATCCACGCGACGAGCGCCGGGTCGCGCTTGAGCGTCCCGAGCGTCCGCGCCAGGCCGTCGAGCATCGGCGACAGCATCAGGCCCGCGGCGAACTCGTGCGGCCGCGTGAGCAGGTGGGCGACGTGGCCCCCGGCGAACGAGAAGCCCCACGGGACGAGCTTGCCGGCGTCGACCCCGTCCAGGCCGCGGGCGAACGCCGCGGCGTCGCGGTAGGCGGTGCGCTGGTCGGCGGCGCGGAAGTGCTGGCGGGGCTCGCCCTCGGAGTCGCCGAGGTGCGGGAAGTCGAAGGCGACGACGTGCGCGCCGGCGTCGGCGAGCACCCGGGCGTAGTGCTCGAGCCCGTCGTGGCGGGTGAGCGAGAACCCGTTGCCCATCAGCACGCACGTGCCGGTGGCGTCCTCGCCCCCCGGGCGGAAGTGCCACGCCGCGATGCGGTGGCCGCCGGAGGTGAACCACTTCTGCGTCTTGCGCGCCATGACGGCGCCCGACCCTACAGCGCGCGGACGTCCGCGCCGCGCGTCTCGAACGGCGCACGCACGACGTCCGCCCAGCCGTCGGCGCGCCGGCGCAGCGCCTCGACGACGCCGCCGGTGTGCTCGAAGTGCGTCCACACCAGCACGGTCGGGCCGGCGCCGCTGATGGTCGCGCCCAGCGCTCCCAGGGACCGCGCCTCGCGGACCAGCTCGGCGCTGCGCGGGTACAGGTGCGCGCGGTGGGGCTGGTGGAGGTGGTCCTCCAACCCGCGGGCCACGAGGTCGAGGTCGCCCTGCACGAGGCCGAGCACGAGCTGCGCGGCATGGGCGACGTTGGCCACCGCGTCGGCCATCGGGACCTCCGCCGGCAGCGCCGCCCGGGCCTGGCTCGTGCGCACCGCCTCGTAGGGCACGACGAGCACCGCCTCGAGCCCCGCGGGCGCGTCGAAGCGCGCGACGTGGCCCGATGGCGCGCAGACGACGAAGCCGCCCTGGAGCGCCGCGGCGACGTTGTCGGGATGGCCCTCCAGGCGGGTGGCGTGGGCGAGCAGGTCGGCGTCGAGCTCGAAGAGGCTGTCGGCGGCGGTGAGGCCCGCGACGAGCGCGGCGGCGCTCGAGCCCAGCCCGCCGCTGAGCGGGACCGTCGACGTGATGCGGAACTCGAACGCGTCGGCCGGGTGCAGCGCCTCGAAGCCGCGGACGACGAGGTTGCGCCGGTCGCGCGCGACGTCGAGGTCGGTGACGACCGCGAACCGGCCGGTCTCGACGACCTCGACCTCGACGTGGAGCGCCAGGGCGGCGGCGAACGCGTCGAAGCCGGGCCCGAGGTTCGCGGAGGACGCGGGCACCCGGACGACGCGGCGGCGGTGGGTCATCGCGGCAGGACGTTATCCGCGGCGGGGGGACCGCATGGGCCTGCGGCCGGTGTGGTGGACTGCGCGGTCCGTGGCCGCCGTCCTCGCCCTGCTCGCGTCGGTGCTCTACGGCGTGTCGAACTTCCTCGGCCCGACGATGAGCCGCCACGCGCCGCTGTTCGTCGTCCTGCTCGCGGGGCAGGCCGTCGCGTTCCTCGCCTCGGGGACGCTCGCGCTCGCCACCGGCGCCGACGGCCTCGACGGCACGCAGCTCGCGGCGGCGCTCGGCGCGGGCGTCGGCAACGCGGTCGGCCTGCTCGGCTTCTACCGCGCCGCGCAGCTCGGGCCGCTGTCGCTGGTCACGCCGCTGGGCGCGCTGGGCGCCGGCGTGCCGGTCGTCGCCGGCCTGGTCAGCGGCGAGCCGGCCACGGCGCTCAAGCTCGCGGGCGTCGCGCTGGCGCTCGGCGGCGCCGGGCTGGCCGCCAGGCGCCCGACCGCCCCGGTGCCCGACGCCCACGCGCCGGCCGGCGGGCCCACGGTGCGCCACCGCCCCGAGGACCGCCCGCGCGCGGTCGCCTGGGCGCTGGGCTCCGCCGTCGCCTTCGGCGGCTTCCTCTCGCTCATGGCCCCCGCGGCCGACGGCTCGGTCCTGTGGGCGGTCTGCGCCTCGCGCGTCTCCCTGCTCACGATCGTCGCGGCGACCGGCCTCGTCCTCGGCCAGGCGCTGCGCGCCCCCGCCGCCCGGCTGCCGCTGCTCGCCGTCCCCGGCCTCCTGCTGTTCAGCGGCACGCTCGCCTACTCGGCCGCCACGCAGCACGGCGACCTCTCCGTCGTCTCCGTGCTCGGATCGCTGTTCCCCGTCGTCACCGTCGGGCTGGCGTTCGTCCTGCTGCGCGAGCGGCTGGCGTCGGTGCAGGCCGCCGGCGTGGCCGCCGCCGTCGCGGGGACCGTCCTGCTGTCGCTGCCCTAGGCCGCCGCGCCGAGGATCGCGTCCTCGACGGCGCCGAGCACCGGCTCGCACGGGACGACCGCGCCGGCCTGCTCGAGCGCCGTCTGCGGGTCCTTGATGCCGTTGCCGGTCAGGACGCAGGCGATGCGCCGGGCCTCGCCCGCGCCGTGGACGAGCAGCCCGGCGACCGACGCGGCGCTCGCCGGCTCGCAGAAGACGCCCTCGTTGCGGGCCAGCCAGCGGTAGGCGTCGAGGATCTGCGCGTCGGTCACGGCGCGCACCTGGCCGCGCGAGGCGGTGAAGGCGTTCATCGCCTCCTCCCAGCGCGCCGGGTTGCCGATGCGGATCGCGCTGGCGACCGTCTCGGGCTTCTCGATCGGGTGGCCGGCGACCAGCGGCGCGGCGCCGGCGGCCTGGAAGCCGAAGCACGCCGGCGCGTGGCCGAGCTCCTGGAAGCCCTTCCAGTACGCCGTGACGTTGCCCGCGTTGCCGACGGGGATGCAGAGCGCGTCGAGCTCCCCGAGCTCCTCGACCAGCTCGAACGCCGCGGTCTTCTGGCCCTCGAGGCGGAACGGGTTGACGCTGTTGACCAGCGCGACGGGTTGGCGGTCGCAGACCTGGCGCACGAGGGCGAGCGCCTCGTCGAAGTTGCCGCGCAGCGAGATGACGCGCGCGCCGTGCATGAGCGACTGCGCGAGCTTGCCCGTGGCGATCTTGCCCTCGGGGACGAGCACGGCGCCGCCGATGCCGGCCCGCGCGGCGTAGGCGGCCAGCGAGGCGGCGGTGTTGCCGGTCGAGGCGCAGACGACGACCTCGGCGCCGTTGCGCACCGCGTCGGAGACCGCGCAGGTCATGCCGCGGTCCTTGAACGAGCCGGTCGGGTTGGCGCCCTCGATCTTCAGCCAGACCTCCGCGCCGACGCGCTCGCTGAGGCGCGGCGCGTGGACCAGCGGCGTCGAGCCCTCCTGCAGCGAGACGACGGGGTCGTCGTCGGCGAAGGGCAGGCGGTCGCGGTAGCGCTCGATGAGGCCCGTCACGCGAACTGCTCCTCGAGCACGCGGATCGCGCGCGGCCGCGCCCGCATGAAGTCCATCCCGGCGATCATCTCCAGCGCCGCCGAGAGGCTCGACTCGAGGATCGGGTGGGTCACCATCACGAGCCGCGCGTCGGACCCGAGGCCGCGCTGCACGACCGACTTGACCGAGATGCCCTGCAGCCCGAGCACCTGGGCGATCTGCGCCAGCACGCCCGGCTCGTCGGCCACCTCGAAGTGCAGGTAGAACGCCGAGGTCACGTCGGTGACCACCGCCAGGCGCTCGGCGGGCGGCGGCGTCTCGGCCGGCGGGCGCATGGCGCTGACGACGTCGCCCAGGACGGCGCTGGCCGTCTGCGGGCCGCCGGCGCCCGGGCCCGAGAGCGTGATCTCGGTGATCGCCTCGGACTCGATCGTGACCGCGTTGAACGGGCCGTTGACCGACGCGAGCGGGTGCGCCGCGTAGAGGAACGCCGGGTGCACGCGGACGCTGATGCCGCCGTCGACGCGCTCGGCCGTGCCGATGAGCTTGAGGCCGAGGCCGAACTCGCGCGCGTGGTCGAGGTCGTCAGCCGTGAGGTGCTCGATGCCCTCGAAGCGCACGTCGTCGAGGTGGACCGGCGTGTCGAACGCGAGCCGCGCGAGGATCGCCATCTTCGCGGCGGCGTCGGCACCGCCGACGTCGTCGGTCGGGTCGGCCTCCGCGTAGCCCAGGCGCTGGGCCTCGGCCAGCGCGTCGGCGTAGGACGCGCCGGTCTCCGCCATCCGCGTGAGGATGAAGTTCGTCGTGCCGTTGACGATGCCGTGCACCCGCTCGACGTGGGCGCCGGCCAGCGACTCCTGCAGGACGCGGATCGCGGGGACCACGCCGGCGACCGCGCCCTCGAAGCGCAGCTGGACCCCGTGCTCGCGGGCGCAGTCCCACAGCTCCTCGCCGTGCTGGCTGAGCAGCTGCTTGTTGGCGGTGACGACGTGCTTGCCGGCGCGCAGCGCCGCGAGGACGTGCTCGCGGGCCGGGTCGATGCCGCCCATGACCTCGACGACGAGGTCGGCGCCGTCGAGGACCTCGGCGAAGGTCCCCCGCGAGCGGGTGAGCACGCCGGTCAGCTCGGGCCGGCGGCCGGTGAGGGCGGCGATGCGCCCCGCGCGTTCCTCGAGCAGCTCCGCGAAGGCGCTGCCGACGGTGCCGTGGCCGAGGAGGCCGATGCGGAAGGTCGGCTGGTCAGGCGATGTCACGGTCGAGCAGGTCGTCGTAGGTCTCGCGGCGCACGACCACGCGGGCGTCGCCGTCCTTGACGAAGACGATCGGCGGGCGCAGCGAGCCGTTGTAGTTGTTGGCCATCGCGTAGCCGTAGGCGCCGGCGGCGGGCATGGCGAGCACGTCGCCGGGGCGCGGGTCGTCGAGCAGCGCGTCGCGGACGAGGACGTCCGTGGACTCGCAGTGCTTGCCCGCGACGTGGCACTGGGTGGCGCCGCCGGGACGCCCGACGACCTCCACCTCGTAGCGCGCGCCGTAGAGCATCGGCCGCATGTTGTCGCTCATCCCCCCGTCGACGCCGACCCAGCGCAGGACGTTCGTCT
This sequence comes from Conexibacter sp. SYSU D00693, assembly GCF_017084525.1. GTDB lineage: Bacteria > Actinomycetota > Thermoleophilia > Solirubrobacterales > Solirubrobacteraceae > Baekduia. Next base: position 4,277,414 of record NZ_CP070950.1, on the reverse strand, counting down.
TGGTCGACTGCACGGTGTAGAGGTTCACGGCGCAGTTGGCCACGAGCGCCCGGCCGGGCTCGTCGGCGATCCGCGCGTCGGGGCCGACGAGCTCGCGGACCAGGCCGACCTTCGTGCGCACGTACTCGTCGAAGCTCGGCGGGCGGTCGCCGGCGAGGTAGGCGACGCCGAGGCCGCCGCCGAGGTTCCAGGTCCGGAAGGCGCCGAGCTTCGCCATGGCCTCGAGCGCGGGGCGGAACGGCGCGAGGTCCATGATCTGCGAGCCGATGTGCATGTGCAGGCCGTCGAGCTCGAAGCGCTCGGGCGCGGCCTGCAGGCGCTCGATGGCCCGCTCGGCGTCCTGCGGGTTGAAGCCGAACTTCGTGTTGGGCCCGCCGGTGGAGATGCCGGGGTGCGTGTCGGGCGCGACGCCGGGGGCGATGCGCAGCAGCACGCGCTGGTGGGCGTCGGCGGGCAGCAGCCGCTCGAGGCGGTCGATGTCGTCGTGGTTGTCCAGGACGACATCGCCGATGCCGGCCGCGACGGCCTCCTCGAGCTCGCGGTCGGTCTTCGCGTTGCCGTGGAGGTGGATGCGCTCGGGGGCGAAGCCGGCGCGCAGGGCGAGCGCGAGCTCGCCGCCGCCCGCGACGTCGCACGCGAGGCCCTCCTCGGCGAAGAGCCGCAGCACCGCGCTGCACGGGAACGCCTTGGAGGCGAAGTGCACCTCGTAGTTCCCGCCGGCGTGGCGCTCGAAGGCGTCGAGCACCTCGCGGGCGCGGGCGCGCAGGTCGTCCTCGACGACGACCTGGACCGGGGTGCCGAACTCGCGGGCGAGCTCGAGCGCGTCGCAGCCGCCGAGCTGGAGGACGCCGCGCTCGTCGTACGTCGTGCCCCGCGGCCAGACGTGCTCGAGCGCCGCCGGAGCGTGTTGCGGGGCCGCCATGCGAGGGCGCATGATGGCAGCCCATGCGCGCCCGCCGCCGGACCGTGACCGACGCGCTGCCCGACGAGGTCGGCACGCACGAGGGCCTCGCCTACGCCCTCTTCCTCCCGGCCGGGACGCCGCACGGCGCCGTCGTGGTGCTCCACGGCGCGGGCTCGCAGAAGGAGAACCACCTCGACACCGCGCGGGTCCTGCAGTCCCACGGCTTCGCCGCCCTCGTGCCCGACCAGCGCGGCCACGGCGCCTCACCGGGCGCGCTCGACGGCCGCGCGCTCGAGGACGTCGCGGCGCTCGGCGCGCTCGCGCGAGAGCGGGCCGGCGGCGCGCCGCTGGCGCTGCGGGGCTCGTCGATGGGCGGCTGGATGGCGCTCTGCGCGGCGCGCCCGGCCGGCGCCGCGGCGGTCGTCGCCATCTGCCCCGCCTCCAGCGAGGGCCTGCGCCGGGGGGTCGCCGAGCGCCGCTTCACCTTCGCCGCCGACGTCCCGGCGCTCGAGGCGCTGCTGGGCGGGGTGTCCGAGCTCGACGCCGCGGCCGGGCTGGCGGCCGACGACGTCCCGCTCCTGCTCCTGCACGCCGAGGGCGACGAGGTCGTCCCGGTCGAGCACTCCCGCGAGGTGCACGCGGTCGCGGTCGAGGCCGGCGTGCGCTCGCGGCTCGTCGTGGTCCCCGGCGGGACGCACCGCACGGCGCAGCACGACCCGGAGCTGCAGGCGCTGACGGTGCGGTGGCTCAAGCGGGAGCTGGGCGGCCGCTAGGGCTGGGCGCGCGACCGGGCAGCGTCCCGCTCGAGGTGTGGTCCGACCACACCGCCACGGGCCGGCTGGAGGCTGACCGTCCGTCAGCCTGAAGTTGGCCGCGCCATACGCGGTCAACTCCAGGGTCGCGGGCGACGACGCCGTCGCGGGGTGGCCGGACCTCCTCCAGCGCCCGCCGGCCTTCGCTCCCCCTCCCTCACCGTCGACCAGCGCGCGAACCGCGCCCCCGGCGCCGCCCGAGCGGCACGCCAGGAACGACCGACGCCCTACGGCGCGGCGGGCGCCGCCGGAGCGGCCGGACCCGCCCCCTTCGGCTCGTCCCCACCCAGCGGCAGCACCCGGAGCACCTCCGCCACGGCCTTCGCGGCCTCCTGGACCGCGGCGCCGGTCACGTCGCCCGTGCGCTCCACGAGCTTCGAGGTGTTCGGCGCCTTGTCCTGGATGTCGGCCGCGAGGTCCTCGGCGCCCAGGTCGAGGCCGCTGCCCAGGGCCTTGCCGGCGTCCTGGGTCGCGGAGGCGACGTCGTCGAGCGACGGGCGCCGGGACGCCGCGTCGGTCGAGGCCTGGTCGGTGGCGGCCTGCTGGGAGCTCTCGGGGGTGCGCGGGGACGCGGCCCCTGCGCCGGGCTCCGGCGTGCGGGCGCCGGGGCCGCCGCGGGGCGGTGTCGCGGTGCCGGCGCCGGTCCGCGCGGTGGCGGGTGGGGCGGCGGCGCCGCCGGCGAGGGTCGTCGCGCCCGTGGGGCTGCGGTCGTCCGGGGCCAGGGCGCCCGAGACGCTCAGGACGACCTCGGAGCCCAGGCCGGTCGTGCGCCCCGGCACCTCGGCGAGGCGGACCTCGGCGTGACCGTCGTCGTCATGGCCGGGGTCGCCGGGCCAGGCGCTGAAGGCGACGGAGCCCGCGACCGTCGCGCCCGCGACGGCCACGGCGGCGACGAGCGACCCGGTCGAGCCCAGGCTGGCGACCACCGCCGAGCGCAGCCCGCCCGCGTCCCTCCTCCGTGGTGTCCGTCGTACGCGCATCCCCCGTGCCGAGCACGCCATCCCCACGCGTGCGTCCGCACGGAGGTGTGTACCAGGTCACGCCCGGTTTGTCGCACCTCAGATCTCAGGCAGGTGCAGGGCGTCCGCGTGCCGGAAGCGCCGCGTCGCGGCGGATCCCGCCGCGCCGCTGGGCCACCGCCAGCCACGCGAGGCCGACCAGCAGCAGCACGAGGCTCTCGACCTGGGCGACGGTGAGCCCGAGGACGTCCTCGTCGTTGCGGCGCAGGAACTCGACGAGGAAGCGCTCCGTGCCGGCCAGCACGAGGTAGCAGGCGAAGAGCAGCCCGGGCTTGAGCGCGTCGCGCCCCCGCCACAGCGCCCAGGCGGCGAGGCCCATCGCGAGCGTCTCGTAGATCGGCGTCGGGTGGACCGGGACGTCCGTCGCCACCGTGCCGTTCGGGTAGGCCATCGCCCACGGCCCGTCCCACGGCTTGCCGTAGTCGCCGTCGCCGGAGACCTGGCAGCCGACGCGGCCGATCGCGTAGCCCAGCGCCAGCGGCACCGCGGCGATGTCGAGCAGCACGAGGTCGGCCCGGAAGCGCCGCCAGGCCCAGACCAGGACGCCGAGCGCGCCGCCGATCGCCCCGCCGTACCAGACCAGGCCCGAGCCGCTGAAGAGCGACCCGAGCAGGTCGTCCTTCGTCTCGTCCCAGTGCTGGGCGACGTAGTACAGGCGCGAGCCGACGAGGCCGCCGACGAGGGCGGCGAAGACCATCTCGTAGGCGAGGTCCGCCCGCGCGCCGAGCTCCTTGAAGCGCCGCGACAGGATCATCCCGGCGGCCAGGAACCCCACCGCGAAGCAGATCCCGAAGGTCTGCAGGGTCAGCGGGCCGAGCTCGATCTCCGGCTGCACGCCGCCGGACCCTAGAGGTCTGCGTCATGGGGTGGTCGCGCCCGAGGTGGCGCGCGGCCTAGAGGTACCCCATCGGGTTCACGGGCGACCCGTTCACGCGCACCTCGAAGTGCAGGTGCGCGCCGAAGGAGTGGCCGGTGTTCCCGACGTAGCCGATGACCTGCCCCTTCGAGACGTTCGCGCCCTGCGAGGTCCCGAAGCGCGACTGGTGCGCGTAGCAGGTGGCCAGCGAGGCGGAGTGCGCCACGCAGGTGAAGAGGCCGTAGCCGCCCGAGGCGCCGATGCCCTGCATGAGCACGACCTTCCCGGAGTCCGCCGCGCGGATCGGCGTGCCCTCCGGCGCGGCGATGTCCAGGCCGGCGTGCATGTGGCCCGGGCGCGCCTCGCCGAACACGCCGGTGATCGAGCCGTTGACCGGCCAGACCATCGAGCCGCTGCCCCGGCGCACCGGGCCCGCCGGCAGGCCGGCGCCGCCCTGCACGGCGCGCAGCTTCGCGGCCGCGGCGGCCGACGCCTTCTCGAGGCTCTCGAGGTCCTCCTCGAGCTCGTGGCGGTCGCCGCGGACCTTCGTCAGCGCCTGGCGCTTGTCGCTGCGGGTGCTCGCGTAGCCCACGCGCGTGTCGATGAGGTCCTGCTTGACGGCGTTGACCTCGTTGCGGCGCGCGAGCACGATCGCGGCGAGGCGCTGCTGGCGGCGCTCGAGGCGGTCGAGCTTCGCGGCCGTCGCGGTGGCGTCGGCCTTCGCGAGCCTCACCGCGTCGATGACCTTCTGGTCCTGCTCGCGGATGCGCTCGAGGAACTCGGTGCGCTCGAGGAGGTCGGCGAAGCCCTTGGCGTTGAGGACGACGGTCACCAGGTCCGGGCGGTCGGACTGGTAGAGCTCGAGCAGGCGGTCGGCGAGGACCACACGCGCGTGGGCGAGCTTCTCGCGCAGGCGGGTGAGCCGGCGGCGCTCGGCGCGCAGGTCGGCCTGGGTGGCCTCGAGCTGGGCGCGCTTGCGGTCGAGGTCGGACTGGATGCGCGACTCGCGCTCGCGCAGCCCGCCGATGCGGCGCTCGAGGCGGCCGATGCGGGCCGAGTAGCCGGCGATCTCCGAGCTGAGGACCTTCTCCGTGCCCTTCTTGCGGCCGATCTGGCCGCGCTTGGTCTCGATCTTCTTCTGGAGCGACGACAGGCGGGCCTGCTGCCCCGACGACAGGACCGGGAGGGCGGCCCACAGCAGGAGCGGCAGCACCACCGCCGCCACGAGCAGGCGCAGGCGCATCCGGCGCGGCACTGTAGGTCCCTTCGGAGCCGAACATCGCAAGGGAGGTTGCAGACGCGGGCACGACGCGCGGCGCGGCAGAATGGGTGCATGGCGCGTCCCACGTCGTTCCGTCGCGACTCCGGTCTCCAGGCCCGGATGCTGCTGACGATGTTCCTGCTCGGCCTGGTCTACGTCGTCTTCGTCGGGATCTTCGTGGCGGCTGGTGCGGGCGCCGTGACGATGCTCGTCATCTTCGGCGCCTTCGCGCTGGTCCAGCTCTTCTTCGCGGACAAGATCGGCCTGCGGGCGATGGGCGCCCACGAGGTCTCCCCCCAGGAGGCCCCGGAGCTGCACGCGATGATCGAGCGCCTCTGCATCCAGGCCGACATCCCCAAGCCGAAGGTCGCCGTCGCCCACACCTCGATGCCCAACGCCTTCGCGATGGGCCGCTCCCAGAAGCACGCGACGGTGTGCGTGACGACCGGGATCATGGAGCTGCTGCCGGCCGCCGAGCTCGAGGGCGTCATCGCCCACGAGCTGACCCACATCGTCAACCGCGACGTGGCGATCATGACCTTCGCGTCGTTCTTCGCCTCGGTCGCCGCGATGATCGCCCAGAACGGCTTCCTGTTCGGCGGCTTCGGCGGCCACAGCGACGACGACGACAGCCCGAGCTTCCTCGTCATCCTGCTCGTGTCGATCGCGGTCTACGCCGTGAGCTTCGTCCTCATGCAGGCGCTGTCGCGCTACCGCGAGTTCGCGGCCGACCGCGGCGCCGCGCAGATCACCGGCCGGCCGATGGCGCTGGCCAGCGCGCTGCGGCGGATCTCGAGCGGCATGGACCGCATCCCCCAGCAGGACCTGCGCGCCGCCGGCGAGCTGCAGGCGTTCTTCATCTTCCCGGCGCTGCGCAAGGGCTCCATCTCGGGCCTCTTCGCCACGCACCCGCCGATGGAGAAGCGCATCGAGGCGCTGTCGCGGCTCGAGGCGCAGATGCACGGGGCCGCGTAGTGGGGTTCCTCGACGCGCTGCTGGGCCGCGGCAAGCAGCCGAAGGTCGCGACGGCCGACCGGCTGTTCGCGATGACGACGTGCGGCATCACCCTCGAGACCGCGCACGCCATCACCACGCGCGGGAAGGCGGCCATCGTCTTCCAGCCGCTGGCCACGGGGGACTTCAGGGCGATCGTGGCCGACGTCGAGTCGGTCCTGCGCGGGACCGGCGAGGAGACCGGGTCCACGATCACCACCACCGACGACGACTTCGGCTACCGGTGGATGGTCGTCGAGGACCCCGACCTCGAGGACCTCGTCGTCGGCCTCAACGCGGTGGCGGGCTCGCTCGAGACCAGCGGCTACGGCGACCGCGTCCTGTGCGCGGTCTTCGCCTTCCAGGACGACGCCGGCAAGGCCGTCTACTTCATCTACAACTTCAAGCGCGGGTCCTGGTACCCGTTCGTGCCCGCCGGCGGTGCGCAGCAGCGCGACAACGAGCGCGAGCTGCAGCTCAAGGCCGTGCTCGGGACCGAGCTGCCCTTCGAGGAGCAGCTCGAGCGCTGGTTCCCCCTCTGGGGCATCCCGATCTAGGCCGTGCTCGTCCTGCCCGAGGCCGGCGGCGGCGCGGTCTGCGTCGGGCAGGCCGCCCACGCGTGGACCTGCGGCCAGATGGCCCGGGCCTGGGCGTGGCCGCTGGACCGGCCCGAGCCCGCCGCCCTCGCGGCCCAGCAGCACGACGCGGGCATGGCCGAGTGGGACCTGCGCCCGTTGCGCGACGACGAGACGGGCCTGCCCGTCGCGTTCACCGCGATGCCGGTCGACGTCCACGTGGGGCTGTGGGAGCAGGCGCCGGCGAAGGTCCTGTCGCAGTCGACCTACGCCGCGATGGGCCTGGCGCTGCACGGGGCGCGGCTGCTCGCGCGGCGCAAGGACGAGCACGCGCGCGAGGTGGCGCGCGGGCTCGAGGCCCTGGCGGCGCAGCTCGGCGGCCGCTGTGGCGCCGACGCGGCCGAGCGCGAGCGGCTGCGCGCGCTCATCGGCCTCTGGGACGACCTCTCGCTCTGCCTGCTCGTCGGCTGGGCGCTCGACGACCACCCGGTCCCCGGTCCCGGCGGCGTCACCGTGGTGCCGGCGCTCGTGCGCGACGACCTCGGCGTGGCGTCGGTGCGTCCTTGGCCGTTCGCCGAGGACGAGCTCGTGGTGAGCTGCGAGGGCCGGCGGCTCGCCGGCCCCGCCGCGGACGCCGACGAGCTGGCGGACGCCCTCGCGTCCGCCGAGCTCGTCGAGCTGCGGTTCGTGCTGCGGCGCTAGACGGTGAAGCGGGCGACCAGCTCGTCGAGCTGGCGCGCCTGGGCGGCCAGGTCGTGGGTGCTGGCCACGACCTGCTGGGTCGAGGCGCTGGACTCCTCCGCGGAGGCCGAGACCTCCTCGGTGGCGGCGCTGGCCTCCTCGGCGACGGCGTGGACCTCGCGCGCGGAGTGCTCGATGCGCTCGATGCAGCTCGCCACGTCCCCGATGCTCCCGGCCAGGTCGGTGAAGCCCTGCTGGACCTCCTTGACCGTGGAGGACGCGGACTCGGCGAGGCTGCGGACCTCCTCGGCGACGACCGCGAAGCCGCGGCCGTGCTCGCCGGCGCGCGCCGCCTCGATCGCGGCGTTGAGCGCGAGGAGGTTCGTCTGGTCGGCGATGGCCGAGATGCGGGCGGCGAGCTCGACGCCCTCGCCCGCGGTGCGCTGGGCGTCGCCGGAGCGCCCGACGGCCTCCGCGGTGATCTGCTGGACCTGGACGACCGTCGCGACCTGGCGCTCGGCGCCGCCGGCCACGTCGGTGGACGCACGGGCGATCTCGTCGATGGCCACACCGGTCTGCTCCGCGGTGGCCGCCATCTCGCGGGCCGCGTCGCTGACCGCCGTCGAGGTGCGGCCGATCTCGCCGATCATGTCGGCGAGCGCACCGCGGGTGGCGTTGTAGCCGGTGAGGCCGGCCTGCGCGCGGGACAGCATGGTGTTGAAGGTCTCGCCGAGCGTGCCGAGCCGCAGGCCGGCATCCGTCTCGACGGGCGTCGTCACCGGGTCGGCCGGCACGGTGAGGTCGCCGCGGCTCATGGCCTCGAGGCCGGTGCCGAGCGCGACCAGGCAGTGGTCGCTCAAGCTCGTCATGCGGGCGCTCAGGTCGGTCAGCGTCGAGCGGTCGCCCAGCGCCGCACGCAGCTCCTCGCGCGAGGCGTTGTAGGCGCTGATCGCCTCCTGGGCCTTGGCGAGCATCGAGTTGAACACGGCGACGAGCTCGGCGACCGGGCCGGTGCAGTCGCCGGCGTCGACCGGCGTGGTCACCGGCGTGGTGGCGCGCGTCAGGTCGCCGGCCTCCATGGCCCGCAGGCCGCCGGCGAGGTCGGTGAGGCAGTGCTGGTCGAGGCTCGTCAGCTGGTCCACGACCTCGCGCAGCTTGGCCTCCGCGAGCGAGTCGGCGGTGGACGGGGCGGGTCCAGCGAACGTCGGGGTGATGCGCTTCATCGGTCCTTCCCGGGTTCTCGGGGGTGGTGGTCGGACCGGTCGGTCACCGTCCCCGCGCGGTTGACGTCGCCGTCGATGAACGGCGCCTCCTGACCGACGAACCGCTGGACCTGGCGCAGATCCACTCTCCACGGCGCCGCCGTGGCGCACCTGGGGCACGGGGATAGGGTCCGCGCCCATGGCCAAGGGCGCGCGGACCCGCCGGCGGATCCTCGACGCGGCCGCCGAGGCCTTCGCCGAGCGGGGGTACGCCGCGACGAGCCTCGCCGACGTCGCCGGGGCCGCGGGCATGCAGGCCGGCAGCCTGTACTTCCACTTCGCCGCGAAGGACGCGCTCGTGGAGGAGGTCCTCGCCGAGGCCCTGGAGCGCTCGCTCGAGCGCGTGCGCGCGGCGGTCGACGCGACCGCCGACGCGGGGCCGGCCGCCCGCCTCGACGCCGCGGTCCGCGCCCACCTGGACGCGTTGCGCGACCTGCGGGCCTACGCGGCCGCGGTCCTGGACCTCGTGGCCGAGGTCCCCCCCGAGGTGCGCCGCCGACACGCCGAGCGGCTGCGCCCCTACGCCGAGCTGTGGGCGGGCCTCGTCGCCGAGGCGCAGCGGGCGGGCCACCTGCCGCGCGACCCGGCCGCCCCGCTGCTCGTGGGCCTGCTGTGGGGCGCGCTCAACGCCAGCGCCCACCCGCGGTGGCCGCACGAGCCGCAGGCCACCGCGGACGCGCTCCTGGCGCTCGTGGGCCTCAGGCCGACCGACGGCGCGGCAGCACCTGGCGCATGAGCCCCTGGAGGTCGTAGGCGACGTCGAGCGCGCAGGCGCGGTCGTCGCGGAAGTCGAAGACCTCCACGCCCGTGAAGGCGAACGGCTTGCCGGTCCCCTCGATGCCGGGCGGGTCCATCCGGCCGCTGAACGTGCCGGTGCCCCGCCAGGTGAAGGCCGCTCGCGGCACGTCGGGCGCGAGCAGCGCCGGGCCGGTCTGCTCCCACACCAGGTCGGGGTAGGCGCCGACGACGAACGCCACGTAGCGGCAGGCCTCCTCCACCCCGCGCACCTCCCAGCCGTTGACCGCCGACGTCGGCGTCGTCAGCAGGAAGTCGTCGGTGACCAGCGGCCGGATGCGGTCGGGGTCGTGGGCGTTCCACGCGTCGAGCCAGCCCTGGTACCAGCGGCTGACGCGGTCGAGGTCGACGGGAGCGGCGGTGGTGGCCATGCCGAGAACCTAACTCCGATTAGATTCTGGTGCCACCATGTGCAGACACGCTGATCAGACACGTGTCCGATCGTCCTTGACGCCGTGTTCGGATTCTATGTACGGTCGCGTGCGATGGGTCTCGGGAGGACCGCACGGACGCCGCGGGGTGGACACGGAGGGCTGGGCGCATGAGCGCGGAGCCGACGGTGCCCCGTGGGTTCGAGGTGGCGGTGCCCGCGCCGCGCGCCCCGGCGCCGCGCCGGCTGCGCTCCCCCGGGGAGGGCCGCCTGTGGCACGTGCTCGAGGAGCTGGCGGGGATGGTCGACCTCGGCCTGCGCGCGATGCGCACCGCCGTCACCCCGCCGTACTCGTGGACGGGCGAGTTCCTGCGCGAGGCCTACCTCACGCTCGTGCGCTGCCTGATCCCCGTGACGATCTCGACGCTCGCCTTCGGCTTCGGCAACGCCGGCGTCCAGCCCAACAACCTGCTGAACATCTTCGGCTCGGTCGACCGGTCGGGCGCCTTCCTCGTCGCCGCGTCGGTCCGCGAGTTCGCGCCGTGGGTCAACGCGATGGTGCTCGCGGGCGTCGCCGGCACCGCCATCTGCGCCGACCTCGGCGCCCGCAAGGCCCGCGACGAGCTCGACGCGCTGGCGGTCATGGGCGTCGACGCGGTGCGGTCGCTGGTCGTCCCCCGCTTCCTGGCGCTGGGCGTCGTCACCGCCCTGATGAACATGGTCGCGGTCCTCAGCGGGATCCTCGGCGCCCTCTTCGCGACGGTCGTCGTCTTCCAGGAGCCGGCGGCCGGCTTCGTCTCGACCTTCACGTCGAACTTCAGCCTCCCCGACCTCCTGGGCAGCGCGATCAAGTGCAGCCTCTTCGGGTTCATCATCGCCGTCGTCTGCTGCTACAAGGGCATGACGGTGCGGGGCGGCCCCGAGGGCGTGGGGCGCGCGGTCAACCAGGCCGTCGTCATCGCCTTCGCCGGCATCTGGGTGGTCAACTTCATGTTCACCGCCCTCCTGCTCGGCGCGTTCCCCGAGACCGGCAACCTCCACTAGGCGCCCGCGGTGGAAGCAGCACGCATCCCGTCGCGCGACCGTGTGCCGGCGCTCACCCAGGGCGAGCCGTCGGTCGCCGGCCGCGCGGCCGAGGGCTGGCTCGGGCCGGTCCGGCGCACGGTGGACGGCGCGGGGGAGTTCGCCGTCTTCGTCCTGGCGGTGCTCCAGGGCTCGCGCGGGACATGGCGCTCCAGCGCGGAGGTCCTGCGCCAGGCGGGCATCTACATCACCGGCAGCGCCCTCGTGATCTGGGGCATGCAGTTCGTGATCGGCAGCACCGTCGGCACGGAGGCGGCCTACATCCTGCGCGGCTACGGGGCGCAGTCCTACTCCGGCGTCTTCACGGCCTGGGCGACGATCCGCGTCACCGCGCCGCTCATGTTCGGCTACATCCTCGCCGCGAAGGTCGGGTGCGGCCTGGTCGCCGAGATCGGGTCGATGCGCATCAACGACGAGATCGACGGCATGAAGACCATGGGCGTCGACCCGATGCGCTACCTCATCGCGACCCGGGTCGTCGCGGCGCTGCTGGCCTTCCCCTTCATCTACGCGATCGGGATCGGCTTCCAGTTCCTCGCGGAGTACCTGACGATCGTGGTGCAGATCGGCGAGATCTCCAGCGGCGCCTGGTCGTCGGTGCACTGGCAGTACCAGAACCCGCGCGACCTGATCTGCTCGATCGTCATCGCGATGGTGTTCGCGCTCACCATCGTCCTGGTCGGCCTCTTCTACGGCTACCGGGCCACCGGCGGACCGGCCGGCGTGGGCGCCGCGACCGCGCGCTCGATGGTGGTCAACCTCGTGCTCGTCCACGTCCTGGGCGCGCTCTTCGCGATGCTCTTCTGGGGCTTCACCCCCAACGCGCCGGTGGGCGGCTGACGGTGCGCCGGCTCCTGCTCGACCGCCCGTGGACCGTCGTCGCCGCCGTCGCGGTGGTCGCGGTCGCCTGGTGGGCGGTCGGGACCCGCACCCAGGACCACCACGTCCGCGTCGCCTTCGACGCCGCGGTGAACCTCGCGCCGGGCATGGACGTGCAGGCGGCGGGCGTCGACGTCGGCAAGGTCTCCGACGTCCGCTACGAGGACGGCCTCGCCCTCGTCGAGCTCGGCATCGACGACGACACGGTCTGGCCGCTGCGCGCCGGGACCATGGCCGCGATCCGCTGGGGCAGCACCGCCGGCAACGGCAACCGGCGCATCGAGCTCGAGCCCGGCCCCGACGGCGCGCCGGCCCTGCGCGACGGCAGCGTCATCGGCCGCGCCGACTCCTCCGAGCCCGTCGAGCTCGACGAGCTGCTCAACACCTTCCGCGCGCCGCAGCGGCGCGACCTGCGGCGGATGCTCGACGGCACCGGCCGGTCGCTGGACGCGGCGGCCGGCGCCGACCTCAACGCCGGCCTGGGCCGGCTGGACGACGCGATCCGGCCCACCGGCGCGGTCCTGCGCGACCTCGCCGACAGCCGCGAGAGCCTCAGCGGGCTGCTCAGCAGCGGGCGGCGCCTCACCACCGTCCTGGCCCAGCGGCGCGAGCAGGTCGCCGACCTCGTCGAGGTGGCGGCCAGGACCTTCGCCGTCTTCGCCGACCACACCGACGCGACGCGCCGCACGCTGGACGAGGTCCCGGGCGCCTTCCGCCAGGCGACGCGCACGCTGGGCCGCGTCGACCGCAGCCTCGACCCGCTCGAGGCCCTGCTGCGCGACCTCGACCCGGGGGTGCGCGAGCTGCCGAGCCTCGCCCGCGTCACCAACCCGGCGCTGGGCGACCTGCGCCGCGTGGCCCGCGACGGCGCGAAGCTCGCCGACGTCGCCCAGGACGCCGCGCCGCCCACGACCGAGCTGCTGCGCCGCCTGGTCCCGCTGAGCCGGACGCTCGAGCCGGTCGCCCGCCGCGGCCGTCCGATCGCGCGGTGCATCGCGCCCTTCGCGCCCGACCTCGCGAGCCTCGCGACGAACTGGGCCGGCTACACGCAGGGCTACGACAGCGAGGACCACTACGTCCGCGCCCGCCTGATGTTCGGCGCGTCGGTCTTCCAGGAGAACCCGATCGGCAGCGACCTGACCGACAAGCTCTCCGGGCTCACCTACAACGGCATCCCGGCGCCGGGCGCGCTGTCCGACCAGCCCCGGTACCTCCCCGAGTGCGGGTTGGACGCGGCCGCGGCCGACGCCAAGAACGACTGGGAGCGGCCGTGAGGGCGCCGGCGGTCCTCGGGGCGCTGCTCGTCGGCGTCGCCGTCCTCGCGGGCGTCCTGGCCCTCGGCGCCCGCGGCGACGACCCCTACGTCGTGAAGGCCCGCATCGCCGACGCGGAGGGCATCGGCAAGGACTACGTCGTGCGCGTCGACGGCGTGGAGGCCGGGCGCGTCGCCGACGTCGGCGTCTCGCGCGACGACGTCGCCTGGGTCGAGGTCGAGCTCGACGACGAGGCCGGGCGCATCGGACCCGACGCCCGCCTGTCGGCCAGGGCCGCGAACCTCCTCGGCGAGAAGTACCTCGACCTCCAGCCGGGCGACCGCCGCCGGCCCCAGCCGTCGGGCTCCTGGATCCCGCTCTCGCGCACGAGCTCCGAGGTCCAGCTCGACGACGTCTTCAACACGCTGGACGCCACCACGCGGATGCAGCTGCGCATCCTCGTCAACGAGGCCGGCCTCGGCCTCGCCCAGCGCGGCCAGGACCTCGGCGAGCTGCTGGAGCAGCTCCCGGGCACGCTGCGCGAGACGCGCGGCGTCCTGCGGCAGGTGGCCGGCGAGAACGCGGCGCTCGGCGAGCTCATCGAGCGCGGCGAGCGCGTCGTGACGCCGTCGGCGCGCAAGGCCCGCGACGTGTCTGCGCTCGTCACCGCGCTCCAGCGGCTGCTCGGCACCGCCGCCGCGCGGCGCGCCCAGCTGGCCGCGACGGTGCGCGAGGCGCCCGGCACGCTGGTGCAGCTGCGCTCGTCCCTGCGGCGCCTCTCCGCCACGGCGCAGGACCTCGGGCCGGCGGCCCGCCAGCTGCGCCGCGCGGCGCCCGAGCTGACCGACGTCCTCGGCGGCCTGCCCGCGTTCGCCCGGACGACGGGCCGCACGCTGGACACCGCGCGCGAGGTCGCGCCCGACCTGCGACGCCTGGGCCGTGACGCGCGGCCGGACGTGCGGCGGCTCACGTCGACCCTCGGCGACGTCGCCCGGTTCGGCGAGGACGCGCGGCCGACGGTCGAGAGCCTCGGCCGCGGGAAGGTCTTCTCCGGGGTCCTGCACGTCATGCAGAACTGGACGCGGGCCATCAACCAGAGCGACTCGCTGGGCCACTACTTCCGCCTGCGCGTCGTCGCCAGCCCGACGGTGGTGCGCGGCGTCATCTCCCAGCTGACGCCCCAGCCGACCAAGCGCCGCACGACGGCGAGGCGTCCCGCTCGCCCGGCGCGCCCGTCGCTGCCCGACGCGGTGCGGGACCTCCCCGAGGCGCCCGCGCGGCTGCCCGAGGCGGTCAAGCAGCTGCCCGACGCCGTCAAGCGCCTGCCCGAGGAGGTCCGCAAGACCGTCGAGCAGGTCCAGCGCGGGGCGCAGGACGGCCCGGTGCTGCCCGAGGTCCGCCGGCTCCTGGACTTCCTGCTCGGATGATCCGCCGCCGCCGCAGCCACGGCCCGCAGGGGCTCTCCCGCAGGCGCGTCCTGGTCCTGAGCCTGGGCACGCTCGTCGTCGCGGCCGCCTTCCTGTGGGCCGGGCTCAACGCGCCCAACTCCGTGCCCGGCCGCGAGTACCACACGGTCACCGCGCAGTTCCAGGACGCCGCCGGCCTGACGGCCCACACGCAGGTGCGCGTCGCCGGCCGCCTGGTGGGCCAGGTCCTCGACCCGCGCATCGAGGACGGCCGCGCGACCGCGGAGCTGCAGCTCGAGGCCGACCTCGAGCCGCTGCGGGCCGACGCCCGGCTGCGCGTGCGGCCCCGCAGCGCCGTCGGCACCCCCTACGTCGAGCTGTTCCCCGGCAGCGCCCGGGAGCCGCTCGGCGAGAACGAGGTGATCCCCGCGCAGCGCACGAGCGCCGCCGAGCCCGTGGACGCCGTCCTCTCCGCCCTCGACCGCCCGACGCGCGGCCGCGCCCAGCGCCTGCTGCGCGAGCTCGGCACCTCGGCCGCCGGCCGGGGCGAGGACCTCAACGCGACGCTCGCGCCGGCGCCGGCGATGGTCCGGGACCTCGGGCGCGCGATGCAGCCGCTCGCCGCCGACCCGCAGAGCGTGCCGCGCCTGCTCACCGCCGGCGCCCAGGTCGTCCGCGCCCTCGAGCCCCAGCGCTTCGCCGCGGCCGAGGGCTGGGGCCCCGGCAGCCGCGTGCTTGCCGCCCTGGACCAGCGCGCGGCCCTGCAGGCGGCCCTCGACGCGGCGCCGCGCGCCCTGCGCACCGCCCGCACCGGCCTGGCCCAGACCGACCCGCTGCTGCGGGCCGCCGAGCGCTTCGCCCGGCGCGCACAGCCGGTCCTGCGCGACGCGCCCGGCGCGCTGCGCAGCACCGACCGGATGATCGGCTCGGCCAACCGCCACGTCGAGGACCTGCGGCGCACCCTGCGCCTGGGCCGGGCGGCCACCGACCCGGCGCTGCGCCTGCTGCGCGCCACGCGCGACGTGCTGCCCCGCGTGTCGACCGCGACCGCCGCCCTGCGTCCGGTCGTCCTCGAGCTCGCCCCGCGGCGCTGCGACATGCTGCTGCTCACCGACAACTGGTCGTCCATGCTGTCCAACGGCGCCAACGGCCAGAACGTCCTGCGCCTCGCCGTCACGACGGCTGGCTTCAACAGCATCAGCGGCTTCGTCGACCCGAAGGCGACGCTGCCGGGCACCGCGCGCAACCCCTATCCCGCGCCGTGCCAGACGCCGAAGGACGCGGTGGCGCTGCCGTGAGCGCCGACGTCCTCGCCCGCCGCCGCCGGCGCGAGCACACCCGCCGCCGCCGGGCCGGCGTGGCGGCGCTGCTGCTGGGCGCCGTCGTCGTGGTCATCACGTTCTCGGGCGGCGTGCCGTTCCTGCGCGACCGTGGCCTGGTCGAGGTGCAGGCCCGCTTCACCGACGCCTCCAACGTGCGCTCCGGCCAGCCGGTGCGCGTGAAGGGCATCGACGTCGGCAAGGTCACGGAGGTCCGCGGCGAGCCCGGCGGGCGCATCGCCGTGGTGACGATGGCGCTGGAGCCCGCCGACCGCGACGCGCTGCGCGCCGACGCCCGGGCGATCGTCTGGTGGCGCACCCTGCTGGGACGCAACATGTACGTCGAGCTGGACCCCGGCACCGCGCCGGGGCCGCTGGGCGACCGCCCCATCAGCGAGCGGCGCACGATGCACCAGGTCGAGCTCGACCAGCTCCTCGACGCGTTCAGCGCCCAGGCGCGCCGCGGCGTCGGGCAGTCGCTGCGGGGCGTCGCCGACGCGTTCGCGGACCCCGAGGCCGTCGGCCGGGCGGCGCGGCCGCTCGCACCGGCACTGCGGGCCGTCCAGCGCGGGCTGCCGGGCCTGCGCGGCGAGCGTCCCGGCGACCTCGGCGAGACGATCGCCCAGACGCGGCGCGTGGCGGCGCAGCTCTCGCGCAGCGAGCGCGACCTCGCCGGGCTGGTCGACGGCGCCGGCACGACCCTCGGGGTCACCGCCGCGCGCGCCGCCGACCTCAGCCGGACGCTGCGCCTCGCCCCGGGCAGCCTCGGCACGGCGCGCCGCGAGCTCGCGCGCCTCGACGGCCTGCTCGACGTGCTCGACCCGCTCGTGGCCGACGTCCGCCCCCACGCCCGCGACGTGCGCCCGGCGGTCGTCGACCTGCGCGGCGCGCTGCGCGCCACGACGCCCCTCCTGGACCGGGCCCGGCCGCTCGTGCGCGACCTCGTCCCGGCGCTGCGCAACCTGCGGGCCAGCACGCGCGCGGGCCTGCCGCTCGTCCAGGACCTCCAGCCCGTCGCCGAGCGCCTGCGCGACCGCACGATCCCGTACCTCGAGAAGCCCGAGGCCGACACGAAGCGGCCGCTGTACACGCTGATCGGACCGCTGGCGTCCGAGATCGCCGACTCGACCTCCATCTTCGACGGCCAGGGCCACGCCATCAGCTTCGAGGGCGGCGTCAGCGGCCGGGCGCTCAGCGGCATCCTGCCCTGCACGGTCCTGCTGACCGACCCGAAGGAGCAGCTGACCTGCGAGAACCTCAACGTCCTCGCGGCGCAGCTGCTCGGGCAGAAGCCGCCGGTCCCCAACGGCGACGACAACCCGTCCGAGCAGCAGGGAGGTGGCGGCTGATGGCCGGCGCACGTGGTCGGCTGGCCCTCGAGCTGCGCCGGGCGCGCGGGCCGTTCGCCGTGCTCGCCGTCCTGGCCGTCTGCGCGGTCGCCATGACGGCGGCGCTCGTGTCCCAGCAGACCTTCCAGCGGCCGTGGGACGACTACGCGCAGGTGCGCGTCGCCTTCGACGACGCCAAGGGCGTGGTCGCCGGCCAGCAGGCCGTCCGGGTCGCCGGCGTCGAGGTCGGGCTCGTCAAGGCCGCGGAGCTCGAGGGCGGTCGCGCGGTCCTCGACCTCGCCATCGAGGAGCGCTATGCGCCGGTCTTCCGCAACGCGACCTTCCGGCTGCGTCCCAAGACGCCGCTGCAGGACATGTACGTCGAGATGTCGCGCGGCACGCCCGACGCCGGCGTCCTGGACGCCTCCCGCGTCGTCCCCGCCGCCCAGTCGGTCACGCCCGTCGACGTGTCCCGCGTGCTGCAGAGCTTCGACGCCGACGCGCGCACGCGGCTGCGCTCGCTGCTGACGCAGTTCGGCGCCGCGGCCGACGACGGCGGCGCCGCGCTGCGCCGCGGGTTCACCCAGCTCGGGCCGTTCCTCACGGCCGCGACCGACGTGGCCGACGCGCTCGCGGTCCGCAAGGCGCGCCTCAGGCGCCTCGTCTCCTCCTCGGGCGACCTGATGCGCGCGCTGGCCACCCGCGACGACCGCCTGCGCCGCCTGGTGACCGACGGCAACCGGGCGCTCGGCGCGCTCGCCGCCCACGACCGCGAGCTCTCGGCCACGCTCGGCCAGCTCCCCGGGACCGTCGCGGAGCTGCGCACCGCGCTCGCGCGGCTGGGCACGGCGCAGGACGACCTCGAGCCGGCGCTCACCGCGCTGCGCCCGGCCGCGCGCAGGCTCGGCGACGCGCTGGACGGCGTCCGGTCGCTGTCGGGCGACCTGCGCCCCGCCGCCGAGCGCCTGCGGCCCGCCGTGCAGGAGCTCGCCCGCCTGTCCTCCGTCCTGCCGCGCACCGGCGAGCGGCTGGACCGCGCCACCTCGGCCCTGCGCCCGCAGGTGGCCGACGTCGACCTCGCCACGCGCCAGCTCGCGGCGTGCGAGACGCCGTTCGCGCGCTTCATGTCCTGGACGCTGTCGGTCATCAAGTTCCGCGACGGCTACAGCTCGTACCCGCGCGGCTCGGTCTCGCTGGGCCTCGACTCCGTCAAGGGCAACGGGACCGGCGTCACGGGCCTCACCAAGTCCCCGAACTGCGACGACCAGGTCAAGCCGTGACGCCCTCGATGCCGCGCATGGCCCTCGCGCTGCTGGCCTTCGTGGCGGCCACGGGCGCGATCTTCCTCTTCCTCTTCGGCAAGACCGGCAGCAAGGTCCGGCTCGAGGCGCCCTACACCGTCTCGGTGGACGTCCCGACCGCGGTGACGCTGAGCCCGACGTCGAACGTGCGCGCCGCGGGCGTGACCATCGGCTCGGTCAAGGAGGTGCGTCCCCTGCCCGGCGGCACCGCGCGCATCACCTTCGAGGTCGACGACGCGCACGCGCCGCTGCCGCGCGAGAGCCGCTTCCTCGTGCGGACCAAGACGCTGCTCGGCGAGAACTACCTCAGCGTCGAGCCTGGCTCGAAGGCCGGGGGGACGATGCCCGACGGCGGCCGCTTCGCCCTGCGCCAGTCCGACGACGCGGTGCAGCTCGACGACGTCCTCTCGGTCCTCGACCGGCCGACGCGCCGGCGCCTGCAGCGC
The DNA here is from genome assembly GCF_017084525.1 of Conexibacter sp. SYSU D00693. Classification (GTDB taxonomy): domain Bacteria; phylum Actinomycetota; class Thermoleophilia; order Solirubrobacterales; family Solirubrobacteraceae; genus Baekduia. The sequence continues at coordinate 4,258,871 of NZ_CP070950.1, read as the reverse complement.
ACGCTGCGCGGCAGCGCGCGCCTGGTCGACGGGCGCGGCGAGGACCTCAACCGGGCGCTCGGCGCGCTGGCGCCGACGGTCCGCGACGGCGGCGTCGTCGCCCGCACCCTGGCCACCCAGCGCGACGACGTCCACGCAGTGGTCGACCGCACGGGCACGCTGCTGGCGGCGATCGCCGACCGTGACCGGCAGCTCGGCGAGCTGGTCCGGGCCGGCAAGGGCGCCGCCGACGCGCTCGCGGCCCGCGACGGCCAGATCGCCGAGACCGTCCGCGCGCTGCCCGGCCTCCTGCGCCAGACCGAGGCCACGACCGCCCAGCTCGGGGGCTTCGCCCGGCGCTCGGCCGGGCGCGTCGACGCGGTGACGCGCGCGGCGGTCGCCCTGCGCCCGACGGTCCGCGACCTCGAGCCCGCGGCCGGGCAGGCCCGGCGGCTCTTCGACCGCGTCCCGCGCCTGGTGGAGGCGGCCGACCCGCTGCTGGCCCGCCTGCGCGACGTGTCGTCGGCCACGGCGCCGCTCATGGACGAGCTGGGCCCGCTGCTCGCGACGCTCAACCCGGCGCTGCAGCACCTGGGCCGCTACTCGCGCGAGTTCGGCTCCTTCTTCGCGAACGTCGGCGCTCCCAACAACGAGTACGACGCGCTCGGCGCGATCATCCGCGTCCACCCGCTGGTCGGCCCGGAGAACCTGGGACTGCTCGACGCGAAGAGCCGCGAGCTCTTCGACCGGGTGCTCGACGTGACCGGCGTCGGGCGCATCCGCAAGCTGCAGCGCAACCCGTTCCCCGAGCCCGGGACGATCGGCACGCCGCGGCCCTGGGACGGCAAGGTCCCGCGGATACCGTCCTCCGGGTGAGGTTCTGCCGGCTGGAGTTCACGCACCACCTCGGCGTGCCGGCGGGCACCTACCCCGCCGGGGACGCCGACGTGCTGCTGCTCGACGTCGTCGACGCGCCGGCGGCCCGGCTGGGGCGCCGGCGCGGCCCCGATCCGGCCCCCGTGCCGCTGCAGACCGCGACCCTGCTGCGCGACGGCGACGTGCTTGCGGGCGGGGCGGCCGGCGAGGCCGAGCGGGCGGCGCTCCAGGCCGCCGCGCTGGCGCACCTCAACGTCGCGATCCGCGCCGCGCGCTGTGCCGTCGGCGACCCCTACGCGCTGGAGGTGACCGCGGCCGACGCGCGCTCGGTGCGCTTCGGGACGGCCGCGTTCGAGGAGGTCCGGGACGGCCTCGTGCTCGGCGAGGCGGCGCCCGCCGCGCGCCCCCCGCGGCGCATCCGGGGTGCCGAGCGCACCGAGCAGGTCCGCATCAGCCAGGAGGTGGCCGGGGCGCTGCGCGGCGTCGTCGGGCCGCTCGAGGGCGAGGAGCTGGCCCTGCGCGTGCTGCTCGACCTCGAGCACGGGCGCCTGCGCGCCGCGCGCGGCGGGGCGCGGCTGGCGGTCGAGGTCCTGCGCGAGGAGCTCGGCGACGCGCGCCGCGCGCCGCCGACCACCGAGCTCGACGCCGGCGAGGTGGAGGCGATCGCCCGCCACGTGCTGGCCGCGGCCCGGGCGCATCGCGCGCAGCTGCTCGAGGCCGACCGTGCCGCGCGCGACTAGCGCGGCCGGGCGCACCGCGCGCCGCCTCGGGGGCGTGGCCTGCGCGGTGGCGGCGCTCGCGGTGGTCGTCGCGGCCGTGCTGGTGTCCGTGGCGCTCCTGCGGGGCTTCGGCGCGGTGGCGGTGCTCGTCGCGGTCCCGCTGACGGGGCTGTGGGCGATGCTCGCGACCCCGCTGCTCGCCCTGGCGGTCCGCGGCCTCGCCCCGCGCCTGGCCGAGGACGGGCCCCGGCGCCGCCGGGCGGCGACCGCCGCGGCACCACGCCGGTCGGCGGCCTGGGTCCCGCAGGCGTCGGGCCGCCACGGCCTCGGGCCGGTGGGCCTGGTGGCCGTCGGCGTCGCCGCGGTGGCGGCGAGCGTCGCGGTGACGCTCCTCGTCGGCTAGCCCTGGGTGGCGTCGCCGTCGCCGTCGAGGCCGGCGGCCTTCCAGACCGGCACGCGGCGCTTGGCGCCGGTGCGCGGCGGCGCGGGAGCGGGCGGCGCGGCGTCCGCGACGGGCTGGGCGGTCGCCGGGGGCTCCGGCGCGACCGCGCCGTACAGCGCCGAGGACCACATCCGGAAGAGGACGTCGACGGCGACCTCGTGGTCGGGGATGCGCGGGTCGCGCCCCGTGGAGGCGATGTAGAAGAGGCGCTCGGTGGCCCACACGAGCCCGCCGACGATCGGCCGGGGGTCCGGCCCGTCGGGCGCGGCACCCGCCGCGCGGTCGCGTTCGACCAGCTCGATGAACAGCTCGGTGAAGGAGTCGACGACGGTCGCCCACAGGTCGGCGATGTCGGGCTCGGTGGTCCAGTGCTCGGCGGCGCTGCGCGTGACCGCCTCGTGCTCCTTCCACACGGCCGCGGCGGCCACGAGGCTCTGGCGCAGGCGCTCGCGCACGTCGCCGTCGCCCTCGGCCACCCACGGCTGGACCGCGTTGAAGATGTCCTCCGCGGTGCGCGCGAGCAGCGCGCCGAGCACCGCGAACTTCGACGAGAAGTAGAAGTAGAACGTCGCCCGCGAGATCCCGGCCTCGCTGATGATGTTCGAGACGTAGAGGTCCTGGAGGGGGACGGTGTCGAGCAGGCGCTCGGCCGCGTTGAGGATGTTGGCCTCGACGTCGCTGCGCCGGTCGCGGTTGGGCCGCCGGCTGCTGGCGGCCTTCGCGGAGACCTCCGCCAGCCGCTCGAAGGGCGTCGTCGCCATGCAGGGACCCTACCGGATCGCGCGGGCGTCCAGACACGTGTCTAGATAGTCGGCCACGCTGGCCGGACGTCGTGTATGGTCGCGTGTATGGACGAGAGACAGGCGTTCCTCGGGACGTTCGCCGCGCGCTGGCTCGACGCGTGGAACTCCCACGAGACCGAGCGGGTCCTGGACCTGCTCAGCGACGACGTCGTCTGGGACGACCGCACGTTCTGGCCGGAGGTCCTCCACGGCAAGGACGCGGTGCGCGAGTACGTCGAGCGCATCTGGCAGGCCATGCCCGACGTGCAGTTCGAGGAGCGCGGACGCTTCTTCGACCCCGACGGCGAGCGGGCGATCTTCCTCTTCCGCCAGTGGGGCAGCGCGCCGGCGCGCTTCGCCGACCACCCGGGCTTCGACAGCCACGGCTGCGACATCTTCCTGGCCTTCGACGGCGACCGCCTCGCCCACTACCAGGCCGCCTACGACATGGTCGAGATGATGCGCCAGATGGAGCTCCTGCCCCCGCGGGAGGGCAAGGTCGGCGGGGCGTACTTCCTCTCGCTGCTGGGCGGGGTGGCGTCGTGAGCGCCTACACGGAGATCCACGCCGCCAAGCAGGACGGCGTCGGCACGATCACCTTCGACCGGCCCGACCGCCGCAACGCGCTGAGCCCGGAGCTCTTCGAGCAGCTCACCGACTGCCTGGCCGCCTGGCGCGAGGACGACGAGGTCACCGCGATCGTCGTCACGGGCGGCGACGACTGCTTCAGCGCGGGGCTCGACCTCCAGCTGCAGTCCGGCTTCACCGAGGAGACCCGCTTCCGCTACGGCGACCTCTGCCTCGCGGCCTACGGACAGCTGCTCGACCACCCCAAGCCGACGATCGCCGCGGTCGCCGGCCCGACCCTGGGCGGCGGGCTCGACATCGCCGTCTTCTGCGACGTGCGCATCGGCGCGCGGGGCGCCGTCCTGGGCTTCCCGCAGGTGCGCTTCGGCCTCACGCCGTACTTCTCGCCGCTGTGGAAGCTCGTCGGCCTCAGCCAGGCCAAGCTCCTGACGATGACGGGCCAGCGCATCGACGCCGAGGAGGCGCTGCGCATCGGCCTGCTCGACCGCCTCGTCGACGAGGGCCAGGCCGTGGCGGCCGCGACCGAGGTCGCGCGCCAGATCGCCGAGACCACGCTCAAGACCGCCGTCTTCAACAAGGAGCTCATGCTCCGCTCCCCCACGATGGACCCGATCAGCGCGCTCTCGTTCGAGACGAGCATGTACCGGGAGGTCATCTGGCACCCCGACGTCGCCGAGCGCCTCGAGGCCGCGTTCAGCGCGGTGTCGAAGTCGCGGGCGGGAGCGTGAGCGCGATGGGGTTCCTGAAGACGGCCGTCGAGCAGGGCGTCGGCGTCCTGCAGCTCGACGACCCCGAGCGGCGCAACGCGCTGGGCTGGGAGCTGCACGGCGAGCTGCTCGACGCGCTGCGGGCCTGGGAGGACGACGACGAGGTCGCCTGCGTGCTGCTGATCGGCAACGAGGAGTGGTTCTGCTCGGGCTGGGCGCTCGACGTCCTGGACGGGATCGCCGGCGAGGACCAGCGGCGCTTCACCGAGCTCGCCACGCGGCTCATGACGGCGATCTACGACTTCCGCAAGCCGACCGTCGCGGCGGTGGCGGGCGTCGCGCCGGGCTACGGGATGGACGTGGCGAACATGTGCGACGTCACGATCGCCTCGGAGAACGCGGCGTTCGCCTCCACGCAGGTCAAGCTCGGGATGAACGGCTTCTACGGCGGCCTGGCCCGCAAGGTCGGGCCGATGCGCGCACGCCGGCTGTTCTTCACGGGGGACCTCTTCGACGCCCGCGAGGCGCACCGCCTCGGCCTCGTGGACGAGGTCGTGCCGGTCGGACAGCTGCGCGAGCGCGCCTTCGAGGAGGCGCGGCGGATCGCGGAGATGGGCGCGGAGATGGCCGTCGTGCTCAAGGAGGTCGCGCTGCGGGCCCAGAACATGGACCACATCGGCGGGATCGCCTACGAGCTGCGCGTCACGCACGACCTGACCCAGCGGGCGGTCTTCCACGAGCGCACGCCCGACGGCCACCGGCGCCTGCGCGAGGGCCGCGACCGCGTCGCGACGAGCCGCGCCCTCGGGGAGCCTTCGGCGTGAGCGGGCTCTTCCCCGGCGCGCACGTCGCGCAGCGCGGTGACCGGCCGGCGGTGGTCATGGCGGGCACCGGCGAGACGTGGACGTACGCGGACCTCGACGGCTACGCCACCCGCTTCGCGCGGGTGCTGCGCGACCTCGGCGTCGGCGTCGGCGACCACGTCGCGCTGTGCCTGGAGAACCGCCTCGAGGTCGTCGGCGTCCAGTGGGGCGCCCACTACGCGGGCACGTTCTACACGCCGATCAGCACGCGCCTGGGCGCCGAGGAGCTCGGCTACGTCGTGCGCGACTGCGGCGCGAAGGTCCTCGTCGTCTCCGACGCGACCGCCGAGCGCGCGCTCGAGGGCGTCGCGGACCTCGACGGGCTCGCCGTCCTGACGGTCGGCGGCGAGCGCCCGGGCGCGCGGGCGCTGGACGACCTGCTCGCCGTCCAGGGCGGCGCGCCCCTGCCCGACGCGGTCGACGGCTCCGAGATGCTCTACAGCAGCGGCACGACCGGGCGACCGAAGGGCATCCGCCCGGCGCTGCCCGGGACGCCGCTGGGCACGACGAACATCCTCGCGCCGCTCCTGCAGGGCTTCTTCGCCTTCGACGCCGACAGCGTCTACCTGTCGCCGGCGCCGTACTACCACGCGTCCCCGTTCAAGTACTGCTTCACCGCGACGGGGATGGGCGCCACGGTCGTGCTCATGGAGCGCTTCGACGCCGAGGCGGCGCTGGCGGCGATCGAGCGCCACGCCATCACCCACAGCCAGTGGGTGCCGACGATGCTCCTGCGCATGCTGCGCCTGCCCGACGAGGTGAAGGCCCGCTACGACCTCTCGTCGCACCGCGTGGCGATCCACGCCGCGGCGCCGATGCCGGTCGAGGCCAAGCACGCGATGATCGACTGGTGGGGGCCGGTCCTCCACGAGTTCTACGCGTCGTCGGAGGCCATCGGCCTGTGCCACTGCACATCGCAGCAGTGGCTCGAGCGGCCGGGGACGGTCGGCCGGGCGATCATGGGCAAGCTCGAGATCCGCGACCCGGAGACCGGGACGCTGCTCGGTCCCGGCGAGGAGGGCCTCGTCTGCTTCGCCGAGGGCCGGCCGTTCGAGTACCACGGCGACGCCGAGGGGACCGCGGAGGCCTACACCGCGCCCGGCGTCGCGACGGTCGGCGACATCGGCCGCGTCGACGAGGACGGCTTCCTCTTCCTCACCGACCGGCGCTCCAACCTCATCATCACCGGCGGGGTCAACGTCTACCCGCAGGAGACCGAGGACGTCCTCGCCGTCCACCCGAAGGTGGCCGACGTGGCGGTCATCGGGGTGCCCAACGACGACTTCGGCGAGGAGGTCCGCGCCGTCGTGCAGGTCGCCGACGGCGTCGAGCCCTCCGACGAGCTCGCGGCCGAGCTCGTCGCCTACACGCGCGAGCGCCTGGCCGACGTGAAGTGCCCGCGGCAGGTGGACTTCCGCGACGACCTGCCGCGAGAGCCCAACGGCAAGCTGCTCAAGCGCAAGCTGCGCGACGCGTACTGGGCCGACCGGTCCTCGCGGCTGGTGTGACGCCGGTGAGGCGCGGCCGCTAGGCGAGCGTGAGTGGGGAGTTGCGCCCGCTATGCGAGCGCAAGTCCCCACTCACCGACGATGGTTCGTCAACTGCGGACCGGTTCGCAGTTGACGGCCCCACGCAACGCGACCCTGGACTTCGGGTCCTGGGAGGCCCTCAACCCCAGGGTCACGGTCGGTCGGCGCCGAACCACCCGCCCTGGCCGGCCGAACTCCCTCCCTCAGCGCAGATCAGGGCCTGCGCCGCACCCAGCCACCGCAAGGACGGAGCGCCCACGACGGCCCACGACGGCACTCACCCGACGGGGCCGCCGCGCGCACGCCAAGCGGAGCCGAGCCTACGAGCACCGGCCGGCTCCCCTCCGCCCGACCGGCGCGGCCGCTAGGCGGCCGCGCCCTCGGGCGGGTCGGGCACGAGGCCCTCGCCGCTGAAGTCCGCCCCGGCCTCGTCGAACGTGAGGTCGGCCGGGGGCAGGATCACGTCGGACGGGTGGAGGTCCTCGGCGTCGTGCGGCGTCGCCGTCGAGCGCACGAACTGCAGGAGCGCGTCGAAGCGCTCCTGGAAGCCGGCCCGGTCGCCGGACTCGACCGCCGCGACCACGGCGTCGTCGAGCTCGTCGAGCCGGCCGTGGTGCTCATCGGCCAGGTCGAACTGGCCCTCGCCGGCGATGCGGACGATCACGCAGCACCCCCGCCGGGCTGGCCCTCGCCGAGCTGCTTGGCCTCGCCGCCGCCCGAACCCGACCCGAGCTCCGCGCGCATCTTGGCCAGCTCGTCGTCGACGGCCGCGCCGCTCGTGAGCTGCGACAGCTCGCGGTCGATGTCGTCCTGGCCCGAGCCGAGCTGGGTGAGGTCCTCGAAGGTCCCCGCCTCCTCGAGCTCGGCGACGGCGTCGGCGCGCGCCTTCATCTGCTCGGTCTTGTCCATCGCGCGCTGCATGGCGAGGCCGACGTCGGCCATCTCCTCGCCCACGCCGGTGGCCGCCTCGGAGATCTTGACCTGCGCCTCCGCGGCGGAGTACTGGGCCTTGATGACCTCCTTCTTGGTCCGGAAGGCCTCGACCTTCGTGCGCAGCTTGGCCTCGGAGTCGGTCAGGCGCTGCTGCTGGGCCTCGAGCTCGGCGACCTGCGAGTCCAGCGACTGCAGCTCGGTCTGGGCCAGCTGCTTGCGCTCGAGCGCGGTGCGGGCGAGGTCCTCGCGGCCGGCGCTCAGCGCCTGGCGGGCCTGCGTGTCGAGCTTGACGACCGACTGCTCGAGCTTCTGGCTCTGCAGCTGCAGCCGCTTCTTCGCCGTGACGACGTCGGCGATGCCCTTCTTGACGCCCTGCAGCTGCTCCAGCTGCTTCTGGTAGCTGTAGTCGAGCGTCTCAGACGGATCCTCCGCCTTGTCGAGCATCTTCGAGATCTTGGCTTTGATGACGGTCGAGAACCGTCCGCCCATGCCGGCCATGCGTGCTCCTGGGTCGATCGCGGGGTGGTGCCCGCAGCCTACCCGGGCAGCGCCCGTGGACCCAGGGCCCTAGAGGCCGGGCGCGCGGCGGGCCTTGAAGCCCTTGGAGCTGCGCAGCGTCGGGCGCCAGCGCGGGCCCTTGGCGCCGCTGGGGTCGCCGGCCGCGCTCGTGTCCAGGCGCAGGCCCGCGATGACCACGTAGGCGTGGCCCGGGTTCGTGAAGACGGTGACCCACTGGCCCTTGCCCGAGCGGCCCCACTTCATGAAGGACGACGAGTCCAGCGGGGTGCCGCGGAGGATCGTGCCGCCCAGCAGCGCGTAGGAGACGGTGCCCGAGCAGTCGTAGCCGGCGTCCTCGACCTTGCCGTGCCCGCCGCCGTACTTGTACGGCTTGCCGATGATGCGGTTCGCGGCCCAGATCGCCGACTTGACCTGCGGCGGAGCGGCGTCCGGCGCGGCGGCCATCCCGTTGGGCAGCAGCTGGGCCTTCGTCCCGGGGACGGTGGCCGTCAGCGACGGGTCGTCCGGGCCGAAGATCGCGCCGCCGCCCGTGGACGGGGCGGGCGCGGCCGGAGCCGGCGTCTGCGCCTGCGCGGCGGAGGCGCAGACGGCGCTCGTCAGGAGCGCGGCGAGGATCGGCGAAGTGGTGCGGGCCCGCAAGTGGTGCAGTGGTTCTCGTTCGTGCGCCTGCGGGGTTAGCTGACGGGCTAGCGCGGAACGAGCCAGCGCTTCAGGTGGCAGCACCACCCGATTCGCCCCAACAACGTGGGTCCCCCGTCCCCTGGCCTGTCTGCGCCAGAGGTTCGGCTTCGCTGCGGAACCGTACAACAGTGCAAGACGGCTTGCACTCCCCGGACGGGTGGTCTTCCGCCGGGCGGGCGGGTGGTACCCGCACCGACGAGCCGCTGACGTGCGCGTCGCTAGGGTCCTCGTCGATGCGCCGGGCTCCCCTCCCTCGCACCGTCCTCGCCGTGCTCGCTGCCGCCCTCACGCTCTCCGCGTGCGGGAAGGACGGCGGCGGCGACGGCCCGACCCAGGGCGCCGGCGGGCGCTCCGAGGCCGCCGCGGAGGACCTCGGCTTCCCGGGCTTCGCGACGAAGAACACCACGCGCGTGGGCGGCGCGGACGCGATCGCCGACGCCGCGGCCGTCGCCCGCGCCACCTTCCCCGGCGGCAGCTCGAAGGGCACCGCGAAGGCCGTCGCCCTCGTCGACGCCCGCGACTGGCGCGTGGCCATCGCCGCCTCGGTCCTCATGAGCCCGCCGTTGCGCGCGCCCGTCCTCCTGGCCGACGAGCCCGGCGAGCTGCCGGCCGCCACCAGGACCGCGATCGAGCAGCTGCGGCCCGCCGGCGAGCCCAAGGCGGGCAACGCGCAGGTCATCCGCGTGGGCGATGTCCCGCGTCCCGAGGGCCGCCGCACGACCGACGTGCGCGGCGCCAACGCCTTCGCCCTCACCCGCGCGATCGACGCCTTCGCCTCCGCCGCGCGCGGGCGCACGAGCGACCGCGTCGTCATCGCCAGCGGCGACGACCCCGCCTTCGCGATGCCCGCCGCGGGCTGGGCGGCGAAGTCCGGCGACCCCGTCCTCTTCGTCACCAAGGACGGCGTCCCCGCGGACACCGCCGCGGCGCTCAAGAGCCACCAGCAGCCCAAGATCTACGTCCTCGGCCCCTCGAAGCTCATCCCGCCGAAGGTCACCGCGCAGCTGCGCCGGCTGGGCAGCGTGAAGCGCGTCGGCGGCCAGGACCCCGTCACGAACGCCGTCGAGTTCGCCCGCTACAGCGACGGCGCGTTCGGCTGGGGCGTGCAGGACGCCGGCCACGGCCTCGTCTTCGCCCGCACCGACCGGCCGCTCGACGCGGCCGCCGCCGCGCCCCTCTCGGCCAGCGGCACCTACGGGCCGCTGCTGCTCCTCGACGACCGCGACGACCTGCCCAAGCCGCTCGAGCAGCAGCTCCTGGACATCCAGCCCGGCTACACCCGCGACCCCGTGCGCGGGGTCTACAATCGCGGCTGGCTCATCGGCGACGACCGCGCGATCTCCACCGCGGTCCAGGCGCAGATCGACGCCCTCCTCGAGATCGTCCCCGTCACCGGAAGCGACCAGCCGCCCGCATGAGCCAGGCCGAGCACCCCCAGCGCCTCGAGCGCGAGCCCACGGTCGACGACGTCCGCCAGCTGATGGGCGCGTCCACCCCGCACTTCGCGCTGCAGATCCGCAACCGGATCGCCCGGCTCGTCGAGGGCCTGCCGGAGGACCACCCGGCGCGCCAGCTCGGCGAGCAGGAGATCCGGCGCCTCACGACGCTCGGCTTCTCCGGTGAGGTCCGCGGCCACGAGCGCGAGGAGGGGATGGGCGCCCTGCCGTCCAACCGCGGTGGCCTCGAGGCCACCGGCGACTGAGCCGCCCTAGCGGCTCGGCCCGAGCACGACGCTGCCCGGCGGAAGCGGCGCCAGGACCGCCTTGAGGTCCGTCGGCACCAGCCGCCGGTCGCCCGTCGCGAAGCGCGTGACGGTCCAGCCCTCGCCGCGCACGACGCGCACGAGGCCGACCTCGGCGGTCGGCACGAGCGCCGCGGGCGGCTGCTCCTCGCGCTGGTCGCCGTTGACGTCGCGCGCGAGCCAGACGACGTCGATCGTGCTCGACTCGACGACGCCCGTCCCCGCCTGGGGCAGGTCGAGGTAGTGCTGGGCGGCCAGGCGGCCGCTGCCCGGGACGACGGCGACGACCCGGCCGGGCACGGCGGGCAGCGCGCTGGTCGCCGCGCGCCAGTCCTCGCGCTGCCACGAGCTCGTCGTCGTGACCCCCACGACGCAGGCGAGGCCGATGGCGGCCAGCGCCGCGAGGGCGATCCGTCCCGCGACCGCGGGCAGCCGGGCCAGGCCGAGGCCGAGCAGCGGCAGTGCGACGGCCTGCGAGGCCAGGAGGTTGCGCGTGAGGACGAAGTCGTCGGCGACGAGGGCGCTCGCGAGCGGCACCAGCAGCGAGACGGCGAGCACGGCGGCCAGCGCGAGGACCCCCGGCGCGCGCGGGCCGAAGCGCCGGGCCAGGCCGGCGAGCCCCGCGAGGGCCAGGGCCGAGGCGACCACCGCCAGCGGCGTCTCGAGCGGCCCGTCGTAGCCCACGAGCCACTGCTTGGGCACGGCGAGCAGCCGCTCGTCGAGCGGGAGGTCACGGATGAACGCGGCCCGGTCGGCGGCGCGCTGGTCCAGCGCGAGCGGCAGGACCGCGGCGCCGAGCAGGACCAGCGGCGCGAGGCCCGCGACCGCCTCGCGCGGGCCCACGCGCGCGCGCAGCGACCACGCCAGCCAGCCGACGAGCCCCGCGACCACGAACAGCGCGAAGTAGTGGGTCGTGAGGGCCAGGCCGGCGACGACGCCGAAGCCGGCCAGCCGTCCCGCCGTCGGGCGCTCCAGCGCCCGCAGCGCCAGGAGCACGGCGCCCGCGACGAGCAGCACGAGCAGCGCGTACGAGCGCGCCTCCTGCGAGAACCAGACCTGCAGCGGGTTCGTCGCCGCCAGCAGCCCGCAGGCGATCGCCGCTCGGCGGCCGCCGAGCCGCTCGCCGATCGCGAAGACGACGGCCACCGTCGCCACGCCCGCGAGCGCCGCGGGCAGCCGCAGCGGCCACTCGCCGTCGCCGAGCAGCCGCACGAGCGGCCAGTCGACGAGGTAGGTCAGCGGCGGCGTGGACTCCTGGTCGCGGACCATGCGCAGGAGGTCGCCGAGGCCGGCGACGTCGACGACGCGGGCCGTCGCGGCCTCGTCGACCCAGAGCGACTGCAGGCCGAGCGTCGGCAGGCGCAGCACCGCGGCGAGCAGCACGAGCGCCCACACATGGAGGCGGCGAGGCACGGGAGGCCGGAGGCTACCCTCGGTCCGCGCTCCGCCAGGCACCGCATCGTGCGGCGCCGCCGGTGGTTAGCACCTCAACACGCATGCGTCGCCGTCTCGTCCCTGCCCTGACCACCCTGCTGGCCGCGCTCGCGGCCGCGGCGCCCGCCGGTGCGTCGACCACGCAGGAGTCGATGTTCCAGGACGACCCGCTCCTGGTCTACGGCTCCCCCGAGCAGCAGCTCAAGACGCTCGACCGCGCCGCCCAGCTCGGCGTGGACCGCCTGCGCGTCTCGGTCTTCTGGGACATCGTCGCGCCCGACCCGGAGTCCCGGACCAAGCCCGCGGGCTTCGACGCCAAGAACCCCGAGGCCTACCCCGCCGGCGCCTGGGACCGCTACGACCGCCTCCTGCGCGCCGCCCGCCAGCGCGGCATCGCGGTGAACTTCAACGTCACGGCCCCCGGCCCGCTGTGGGCGATGGGCGACCCGGGCGACCGGCCCGACCTGGCCGACGTCTGGACCCCGAGCCCGAAGGAGTTCGGCGAGTTCGTCGTCGCCGTCGGCCGGCGCTACAGCGGCGAGGTCCCCGGCATCCCGCGCGTCGACTACTGGTCGATCTGGAACGAGCCCAACCAGGGCGCGTGGCTCGCCCCGCAGTGGTCGGGCACGGGGACGGGCGCCATCGAGCTCTCGCCGAAGGTCTACCGGCCGCTCGTCGACGCGGCCTGGGCGGCGCTCAGCCTCACGGGCCACGGCAAGGACACGATCCTCGTCGGCGAGACGGCGCCCAAGGGCTCGACGGACCGCGGCCCCTCGCGCCCGCTCTCGCCGCGCCGCTTCCTGCTGCGCCTCTACTGCCTCGACGACAACGGCCAGTTCCTGCGGGCCGAGGCGGCCACCGCGCTCGACTGCCCGGTCGAGGACCAGGCGGCGCGGATGCGCGCCGAGCACCCCGGGCTGTTCGGCCTCACCGGCTGGGCCCACCACCCCTACGAGGTGTCGTTCGCCCCGACGCGCCAGCCCACGCTGCCCGAGTCGTTCACGACGGCGAACCTCCGGCAGCTCTCCTCGCTGCTGCGCCGCGTCTTCCTGCGCATGGGCGCACCGGTCCCCGCGGGTGGCGGCAGCTCGGGCTTCCCGCTCTACCTCACCGAGTACGGCTACCAGACCGACCCGCCCGACCCGCTCGGCGTCTCGAACGCCGAGCAGGCGGCGTACCTCAACCAGGCCGAGTGGCTCACGTCGCAGATGACCGGCGTCAAGGCGCTGGCCCAGTTCCTGATGGTCGACGACAAGCCCGGCGAGGGCGCCTCGCCCACCGAGCGCTTCGGCGCGACCTTCCAGTCGGGCCTCATCACGCTCGAGGGCCGCAAGAAGCCGGGCTACGCCGCCTACCGCCTGCCGATCCACGTCCGCCGGACCCGCGTGCGCAAGGGCCGCAAGCTGCCCGTGTGGGGGCTCGTGCGGCCCGGCAAGAACGGCCAGCGCCAGACCGTGCGCATCGAGGTGCGCGCCGGGTCCAAGGGCGCCTGGAAGCGGGTGCGCACGGTGAAGACGGAAGCCCGCCGCGGCTACTTCGCCGCGGGGGTGACGGTCCGGCGCTCGGGCGCGGTGCGCTACGCCTGGACCGATCCCGCCACGAAGCGCGCGGCGCACTCGCGCACCGTCGCCTTCCGGGTGCGCTGAGCGTCCGGGCGCTCTGGCACCCTGCGCGGGTCCATGGCCGCCACGCCGCAGCCGCAGGACCGGCCCGCCGGGCTGGACGGATGCGCCCACGCCGGGCCGTTCCCCGTCGGCACGTACGCCGCGACGCTCAAGCGCCGCTTCGAGGAGATCGCGCGGGTCCAGCTCTTCGGCGAGGTCTGGGGGCTGCGCGCCTCGCGCGCGAAGGTCTACTTCGAGCTGCGCGACGGCGACGGGGCGGTCCCGTGCTCGATGTGGCGGACGGACTTCGAGGCGCTCGGCCTGCCCCCCGGCGTCCTGGGCGACGGAGCCGCGGTCGTCGTGGCCGGCGGGCCGGGCTACTACCCCGGCAGCCGCACGTCCTCGCCGGCGTTCTCCTTCGACGTCACCGGCCTGCGGGTGGCCGGCGAGGGCGACCTGCTCGCGCAGCTCGAGGCGCTGCGCCGCCGGCTCGGCGCCGCCGGCCTGTTCGAGCCGCAGAAGCGCCTCGTGCGTCCGGCGCTGCCGCGCTGCATCGGCGTGGTCACCGGCGAGGGCGGCAAGGCACGCGACGACGTCCTGGCCGGGCTGCGCCGGCGGGGCTGGGCCGGGCGCGTCGTCTGGGCGTTCGCGCCGGTGCAGGACCGCCACGCCGCGCCGGCGATCGCTCGCGCGCTGCAGGACCTCGCAGCGCTCGACGAGGTCGACGTCGTCGTGGTCGCGCGCGGCGGGGGCTCGCTGGCCGACCTCTTCGCCTTCTGCGACGAGACGCTGTGCCGGACCGTGGCGATGCTGCGGGTCCCGGTCATCGCCTCCGTGGGCCACCACACCGATCGCACGCTGATCGACGACGTCGCCGCGGTGTCGTGCTCGACGCCGACGCACGCCGCCGAGGCCGCCGTGCCCTGCCACCCGGGCGAGGCGCGCGCCCAGCTCGCGCGCGCCGCCGCCCGGCTCGAGGGCCACGGCCGGCGCGCGGTGCTCCAGCGCGCCCGCCACCTCGAGGCGCTGGCCCGCGCCCCCGCCCAGCACGTGCAGCGCCACCGGCTGCGCCTGCACCAGCTGCTGCGCGAGCTGCGCGCCAGCGCGGGGCGGCGAGTGGCCGTCGCGGCCACGGCGACCGAGCGCAAGGCGCTCGTGCTGACCCGCAAGGCGACGGCCGCCGCCGGGGGCGACGCGGCCCGCCGGCGCGCGGCGCTCGACTCCCTGGCGGCCGCCCTGGCCGCGCACGACCCGCAGCGCACCCTGGCGCGGGGCTACGCGATCGTCGACGACGGCGAGGGCGCCCTCGTCACGTCGCGCGAGGCGGCCCGGGCCGCCGGCCGCGTGCGCCTGACCTTCGCGGACGGCTCGACGGCCGCCCGCATCGACGACGAGAGGAGCTCGACGTGAGCGCGACCCCGACGACCCCGACCTACGAGGCGGCGACCGGCCGGCTCGAGGACATCATCCGGCGGCTGGACTCCGGTGAGGCCGGTCTGCGCGAGACGCTCGAGCTCTGCCAGGAGGGCCGCGGGCTCGTCGAGTTCTGCGCGGGCGAGCTCGACGCGGTCGGCAAGGGCCTCGAGGAGCTGCGCCTCGACGAGCTCGTCGCACGGCTCGAGGCCCGCCCGCCGACCGGCGCCCAGCCCGCCCCCGTGCAGCCGCCCGTCTGATGGGCGAGCTCTGGGACCGGCTGCGCGAGCTGCCGCTCGAGGTCGACGACTACGTCCTCGAGCGGATGCAGCGCGACGTCTCGTCGGACTTCACGCGCGTCTCGACGACGATCCGGCTGCGCGGCGGTGGGACGGACGGCATCGGCGAGGACGTCTCCTACGACGCCGGCGACCAGGACCGCCTGCAGGAGGCCGGGCCGGTGCAGCCACTCGCGGGCTCGTGGACGCTGGAGTCCTTCTGCGACCACCTCGCGACGCTCGACCTGTGGCCCGCGCCGGCGGTGCACGAGGCGTCGGTCCTCTACCGCGTGTGGGCCTACGAGTCCGCGGCGCTCGACCTCGCGCTGCGCCAGGCCGGCAGGGCGCTGCACGAGGTCCTCGGTCGCGAGCCCCGGCCGCTGCGCTACGTCGTCTCGCTGCGCCTGGGCGAGCCGCCGTCGCTCGCGCCGCTGCGCGCCCGGCTCGACCCGTACCCCGGGACCGAGTTCAAGCTCGACCCCACCAACTCGTGGACGCCCGAGCTCGTCGCGGAGCTTGCCGGGACCGGCGCGGTCGAGTCCGTCGACTTCAAGGGCCAGTACAAGGGCACGGTGGTCGACGTGGAGCCCGACCCCGCGCTCTACCGGCTCGTGCTCGACGCGTTCCCCCACGCCTGGCTCGAGGACCCCCACGACGAGCTGCTGGAGCTCTGCCCGCCCGAGCGGGTCTCCTGGGACGCACCGATCCACAGCGTCGAGGACATCGAGGGCCGGCCGTTCGAGCCCCGGCTCGTCAACGTCAAGCCCTCCCGCCTGGGCGGCCTGCGCCCGCTGCTGGCCGCGTACGAGCACTGCGAGGCGCATGGCATCAGGATGTACGGGGGCGGGCAGTTCGAGCTGGGCTGCGGGCGCGGGCAGATCCAGCTCCTGGCCTCGCTCTTCCACGCCGACGGGCCCAACGACGTGGCGCCTGGCGGCTTCAACGACCCCGCTCCGCCGCCCGGCCTGCCGACGAGCCCGATCGCCCCGCGCCCGGCGGCCACGGGCTTCCGCTGGGAGGGTGCGCCCGCGTAGGCCCTCCCACCGCACGCCGCCTGCCGGTGCGGATCACTAGGGTGCCGCGCCGTGCAAGAGCGACTTGGGATCGTCGGCGGCGGGGCCATCGCCTGTGGGCTGGCCGCCGTGGCAGCGAAGGACGGCGACGTGGTGCTGTGGGCGCGGTCGGAGGAGTCCGCGGACCGCTCCCGCAAGAGCCTCGACAAGATCTGCGGGCGCCAGGAGGTCGACCCGTCGAAGGTCCGGGTCACCACCGACCTGAGCGACCTCTCCGGCGTGACCGCCGTCATCGAGGCCATCGCCGAGGACCTCGACGCGAAGTCGGCGCTGCTGCCGCGCATCGCCGAGGCCGCGCCGGACGACGCGCTGCTGGGCTCGACGACCTCGTCGCTCTCGGTCTCGGCGCTCGCGTCAGCCGCCGGTGCGCCGGAGCGCTTCGTCGGCCTCCACGTCTTCAACCCGGTGCCCCGCATGGCCCTGGTCGAGCTCGCGTTCCCCGACGAGGCCACGCAGGAGACCCGCGAGCGCGCGCACGCGCTGTGCGCGGCGCTCGGCAAGACCGCCGTCGACGTCCCCGACACGCCGGGCTTCGTCGTCAACAAGCTCCTGTTCCCGTACCTCTTCAGCGCGGTGCGCTTCCTGGAGGAGTCGGGCCTCGAGCCCGAGGCGATCGACACCTGCATGAAGCTCGGCGCCGGCCACCCCATGGGCCCGCTGGCGCTCCTGGACTACGTCGGCCTCGACGTCGCCAAGGCGATCGGCGAGTCCATCGGCGAGCAGATCCCGCGGACCATCGAGGAGAAGGTGGCCGCCGGCCAGCTGGGCAAGAAGACCGGCGCCGGCTTCTACGCCGCCTAGCCGTCGCGGCGAGGCTGGGGGACGGCCCCCGGCCTCAGGCCGCCGGCGCGTGCGCGTCGTAGTGCCAGAGCGCCGGGAAGAGCGCGAGCACGACGGCGACGCCGGCCGCGCACGCCACGCCGCCGCTGACGACGGAGAAGCGCACGCCGCCCAGCGCGGCGGCGGCGCCGGCCTCCACGTCGCCCATCCGCGGGCCGCTCGTCACGACGAGCGAGAAGACCGAGGACATCCGGCCGCGCAGCCTGTCGGGGGTCACCGCCTGGTTGATCGCCTGGCGGCAGACGGCGCTGACGCTGTCGGCCACGCCGGCGAGCGCCAGCAGCACCGCCGCGAGCCAGATCGAGCCGACGAGGCCGGCGGCGGCGATCGCCAGCCCCCACACCACGACGGAGTAGGCGACGATCCGCCCCAGCCACCGGGCGTGGGTCAGCCAGCCCGTCGTCAGCGCGGCCACGGTCGCGCCCGCCGCGACGGACGCGTGCAGCAGGCCCGTCCCGGCCGCGCCCGCGTCGTACACCGCCAGCGCGAGGACCGGGAACAGCGCGCGCGGCATCCCGAACGTCATGGCCAGGAGGTCGATGGCGAACGAGCCCATGAGCGCGTCGTTGCGGCGCACGAAGCGCAGCCCCTCCCCCACCGACCGGCGCACGGGCAGGTGCTCCCCGGCCCCGGCGGGCGGCTGCGGCGCCATCTGGACCACCGCGGCGACGAGCGCGAGGCACGTCACCGCGTCCAGCGCGTAGGCCCAGCCGACGCCCGCGGCGGCGACGAGCAGGCCACCCAGGGCCGGGCCGACGACGAGCGTCAGCTGGTAGAGGCCGTAGCTCGTGGCCAGCGCCGGACGCACGAGCTCGGGCGCCACGAGGTTGGGGATGATCGCCGAGCGCGTGACGTTCTGGACGGCGCCGAAGCCGGCCAGCGCGCCGGCCAGGAGGAAGAGCAGCGGCAGGGGCGCCTCGTCGGTGGCGAAGGCCAGCGCCGCGAGCAGGCCCGCGACGGCCACGAGGGCGATCTGGTCGAGCAGGAGCAGGCGGCGGCGGTCGTGGCGGTCGGCCAGCGCGCCTCCGAGCAGCGCCATCGCCGCCAGCGGCACGAGCTCGGCGGCGCCGAGCAGGCCGGTGAGGAAGGCCGACTCCGTCTCGACGTACACCTGGTAGGGCAGCGCCACGAGGGTCGCCTGCGTGCCCAGGCCGGTGACGACGTTGCCCACGACCAGGCGCCGCAGGTCGCGCGAGGCGCGCAGCGGGCGCAGGTCGGGCGCCAGGCGGCGCAGGAGGCTCACGCGAGCTGCGCCGCGGCGGTCCGCAGGGCGTCGAGCATCGCCGACGCCGCGGGCGGGCGGATGTCCTCGGACGCGGTCACCGCGGCGATCGTGCGGCCGGGACGCGAGCCGTCGGGCCGCGGCGCGAGCGGGCGCGGGACGACGCGCGGGCTCTCCGACAGCGCCAGGCGCGGGACGAGCGCCACGCCCGCGCCGGCGCCGACGAAGCCCTGCACCGCGCCGTAGTCGGCGCTCGAGAAGACGACGCGCGGCTCGAAGCCGGCCACCGCGCAGGCACCGCGGACCAGGCGCTCGCAGCTCTCGGTCGGCACGACCCAGCTCTCCTGGGCGAGGTCGTCGAGGGCGATCTGGGGCGCCCCGGCGAGCGGGTGCCCGGCCGGGACGACGGCGTGCAGCTCGTCCCGGCAGACCTCGGTACGCAGCGCTCCCGCCAGCGCGTCGCCGGGCAGGTCGTTGGGCTCGAAGACGAGCACCAGGTCGCGCTCCCCAGAGCGCAGCGCGGCCAACCCCTCGTCCGGGTCGGCCTCGGCGAGGTCGAGCTCGAGGTCGGGGTGCTCGGCGCGCAGTCGCGCCAGGGCGGCCGGGACCAGCAGCGCCCAGGCGGACTCGAAGGCGGTCATCCGCAGCCGGCCGGTGCGCAGCTGCGCGAGGTCGTCGAGCTCCGCGCGCGCCGCCGCGAGCTGGCCGAGGACCACCGCCGCGTGGCGGTCGAGGACCGCGCCGGCCGCGGTGAGCCGCGCCCCGCGCGCCCCCCGTTCCACGAGCACCACGCCGGCCTCGCGCTCGAGCGCCGCGATCTGCTGCGAGACGGCCGACGGCGTGCACCACAGCTCCGACGCCGCCGCGGCGAACGAGCCGGTGCGGGCCACCTCGTGCAGCACCCTCATCCGCCGGACGTCGAGCATGAAGCGCAGCTTACGGCACGGCTCAGCACCTCCAGTCGCGCTGGTGAAAGGTGCCTGGCACCTTCCACCTCGTGCTCCGCGTCCACCGCATCCCGCTGTCCACGAACGTCGCCCGCATCGCCCTCGCCGCCGGCCTGAAGGGCGTCGCGGTCGAGTGGGTCGACCACGACCCGGACGACCGCTCGGCGATCCGCGCGCTCAGCGGGCAGGAGCTGGTGCCGGTCGTCGAGACCGGCGCCGAGGTCCTGACCGACTCGCCGCAGATCCTCCTCTGGCTCGAGGAGCGCCACCCCGAGCCCCCGCTGCTGCCCGCCGACCCCGCACGCCGCCGCGAGGTCCTCGCGTTCTGCGACTGGTTCAACCACGTCTGGAAGCTGCCGCCCAACGCCATCGACGCCCAGCGCCGCGCCGGGCACCCGGACGACGCGCGGGTCGCGGCGTGGGCCGAGCAGCTGCGGGCGGCGCAGCGGTGGTTCGAGGCCCTGCTCGCGGGCCGGGACTTCCTCCTGGGCGACGAGGTGACGCTCGCCGACGTCACCGCCCACCCGTTCCTGCGCTTCACGACCGCGCCCGAGGACGACGACCTCTTCCACGGCGTCCTGTGCGAGCACCTGCCGGGCGAGCTGCCGCGGCTCGCCGCCTGGGTCGCGCGAGTCGACGCGCTGCCCCGCGCCTAGTCCCGGAACGCAACCGGCCGGCGGTGGCGCCGGCCGGTCGTGCTTCTGGAGGAGGTGCGCTGCGAAGGAGTGCTTCGCGGAGGCCATCCTCCGGCGGGGCGCTGAACCGCACCTAAAAAGCGCCGAGGAACGCGACCGGCCCGCCTGTCGGCGGGCCGGTGTGCGTCTGGTGGATCCACCCCGATCCACCGGTCTCTCTCCTCCTCGACCGCCGTCCCACGGGCCGTCGAGGACGACACGTCCGCCGTCCCACGGGCGAGGTGTCGTGTGCAGGAACGAGCATCGGCGCCAGTCCTTGCGGTCCTTGAGCCCCGATCGGCGGACGGTGGACACCATCCACCGTCTGGCGCTCATCCCTGGCCGTTCGTCGCGCCGGAGGACGAGCTCACGGGCGCCCGCCGCTCACGGATCCGCACCGCCTCGATGCGGTTCTCGCGGACGGACTCCACGCGGATGGAGTAGCTGTCGGCGGTGACGGTGTCGCCGCGCTTGGGCAGCCGGCCGAGCTCGGCGAAGACGAACCCGCCGACGGAGTTGTAGGCGTCGGTGTCCACCGGCAGCTCGAGGCCGTAGTCCAGGAGGTCGGTCACCGCCACGTGGCCGCGGACGAACCAGTCGCCGTTGGCCAGCCGCCGGATCTGCCCGCCGGCGGGGTCGGTCTCGTCGTCGATCTCGCCGACGACCTCCTCGATGATGTCCTCGACCGTGACGATCCCGGCCACACGGCCGTACTCGTCGACGACGACCGCCATCGACGAGCGCTGGCGCTGGAGGTCGGCGAGCAGGTCGTCCAGCGGCTTGGTCTCGGGGACGATCACCGCGTCGCGCACGAGCGGCTGCAGCGACGCCTGCGGCCCGTCGGCCATGAAGGCCCGCGCCAGCGCGTTGGCGTGGACGATGCCGGCGACGCGGTCGGGGTTCTCGTCCTCGGTGACCAGCAGGCGGGTGTGGCCCGAGGAGATGCAGCGGCGCATGCCCGTCTCGACGTCCTCGCTGAGGTCGACGGTCACGACCGCCGGGAACGGCGTCATGACCTGCCGGGCCTCCTGCTCGTGCAGGTGGAAGACGCCGGTGAGCATCCCCGCCTCGCCGGGGTCGAGCGTCCCGCCCGCGCGGCCCTGGGCGATGAGGACGCGCAGCTCCTGCGGCGTGGCGCCGCCCTCGGTGGCGGCGTCGGGGTCGATCCGGACGAGGCGCAGCAGCGCGTTCGAGGCGCCGTTGAGCAGGTTGATGAACGGCCGCATGGCCGTCGTGAAGAGCTTGAGCGGCCGCGCGATGCGGATCGCCGTCGACTCGGCGTGGACGATCGAGAAGATCTTCGGGACCTGCTCGCCGACCGTGATGTGGGCGCTCGTGACGATGATGTAGGCGACCGCGATGGACAACGCCACGGCGACGCCGTGGCTGAGGTCGCCGAACGCGGGCTCTACGAGCTCGGCGATCGCCGGCTCGCCGAGGAAGCCGATGCCCAGCGACGCCAGCGTGATGCCGAACTGGCACGACGACAGGTACCGGTTGAGGTCGTCGAGGAGGTCGACCGCGGCGCGCGCGCCCTTGCGGCCCTCGGCGACCATGGCCTCGAGCTCACCACGTCGCGCGCGGACGAGCGCGAACTCGGCCGCCACGAAGAACCCGTTCACGAGCACGAGGAACGCGACGGCGAGGAGGAGGAGCGCCGTCATGCGGCGGCGCCGCTACTTCGGGGGAGATCGTCGTCTGGCACAGGCGACTCGCGGGCCACTGTAGCGGCCAGCTACCCGAGGCGCGAGGCCCGCGCACGCGCGACGACCACCTGCGGCGGTCCTCCGCGGTCGTCCTCCCACGCCACGACGACCTGGCGGGGGCCGGCGGCGACGGCGGGCCGCCACTGGCCGCTGCCCGCCAGGCGGGTGTCGTCGACGCGCAGGACGCGCAGGGCACGGCCCTCGTCGTCGACGCGCGCGGCCAGGACGTCGGCCGGCCCGTGGCGGTGGCCCTGCCAGGCGACGACGGCGCCGCCACGGGGCAGCGCGGCGATCGCCGGCGCGAAGGCGGGCCGCTGCGCGTCGCCGTCGCCGTCGACCTGGACGGCCGAGCCGCCGACGGGCGCGACGACGACGTCCTGCAGGCGGTGCGGGCGATCGGCGGTGGTGGGGTCCTTGCGCCAGTCGGCGAAGGCGACGAGCGGCTTGCCCGCCGCGGTGAGCGCGGCCTGCGGGTGGTCGGCGAGCTGCTCGAGCTGCGGGGCGCCCGAGCCGGTGGGCTCGGCGCCGCCGAACGTCCGCCCGCCGTCGCTCGAGCGCCGTGCGCGCACCCGCCAGTCGTAGGTCGCGAAGTCCAGCCACGCCACGAGGACGTCGCCGCCGCGCGCGGTGACCGACGGCGCCCAGGCGTGGGCCATGGAGGTGGCGAGCGCCGCCACCGGCCCGTCGCCGCTGAGCGCCCGCGCGTCGCCGGCGGGGCGCCCGTCGCGCAGCGTCGCCACGTGGACCTGCGCGCGGGGCAGGCCGAGCTCGCCGCCGACGCGGCCGCGCTCGTCGACCCACGCGACGACCGCCGAGCCCGGACCGGTGGCGGCGATCGACGGGTGCCACTGGTGCACGTCGCTCGGGACCGTCGCGTCGATCGGCGCCGGTGCGCCGAAGCGCCGGCCGCCGTCGACCGACCGCGCGACGAGCACGCGGTCGCGCTGCTGCCAGGCCAGCCAGACCTCGCGGCCGGGACCGGCCGCGAGCGCCGGCCACCACTGGTCGCCCAGCGCGGGGTCGCCGACGCCGACCGGCGCCCGCCAGCGCGCGCCCTCGTCGGCGCTGCGCGCGACCCGCACGCGCCAGCGCCCGCCGGGGCCACGCTCCTCGAACGCCGCGTAGGCCCGGCGACCCCGGGCGGCGAGGGCGACGTTGCGCTGCGGGCGGGCGCTCGGTGCGAGGAGCCGGTTGTCCGAGAACGGCCCCACGCCGCGACGGCGGGGCACCACGCGCCGGCGCTCGGGCGTCTCCCCCACGCGGACGTCGACGGCGACGACGTCCTCCACCATCGCGCCCGCCCGCGGACCGCCGGGCAGCAGCGCCTCGCCCGCGACGCCGAGCCGGGCGCGGCGCTCGGCCATCGGCTCGTCGGGCCACGCCGGGTCCGGCACCACCCAGGGAGAGACCGCCGCCATCCCGGGCGCGGGCGGCTGGCCGACGAGGGCCTGGCGCGGCCTCGCGGTGGCCGACCGCGGCTCGACGGCGACCGCGTGCTGCGCGTCGGCCGAGAAGTCGAAGAGGTTGCCGACGAGCTCGGGCAGCGCGTAGGCGGTGATCGACGGGTGGCGCAGGAGCGCGGCGTAGCCCGAGCTCAGCAGCGTGTCGGGCGCCCACTGGCCCTCGCGGCGCACCGTGTCGCCGACGAAGAACTCGGGCTGGACGAGGACCTCGACGCCCGCCTGGTCGAGCTTCTGCGTGACGTCGGGCATCCAGGCGTCCTTCGAGGTGACGATCCCCAGGACGCCGACGGGCGTGCGCACGGCGCTGAGCCCGCGGCTCACGTCGCCCGGCACGAGGTCGAGCTGGCCCGGGAGCTCGACCGGGGTGAGGTACGTCTTGACCTGCTTGGCGACGAGCTTGCCGTCGGGGTCGAAGACCAGCGCCTGGGTCGAGGGCTTGGCGCTCGTCGCCTCGTAGGCGTAGGGCCGGTCGTCGTCGATCGTGCGCAGCAGCGCCACGCGCGCCGGGCTCTCGACGTCGCAGCCGACCCCGCCGGGGAGCTCGGGCATCTGCGCCTTGCTCGTGCACACCACACGCCAGTGCTGGGCCATCGCCACGCCGGCCACGAGGTACGCGTCCAGGCGGTCGGCGAGCTCGGCGAAGGTCTCGACGACGACGCGGCCGAAGGTGTCGGTGAGGGCGAGGGCGAGGGCGCGGGTCGGCGGGAACGGGCGCTGGGCGAGCTCGGGGAACGTCGCGGTGTACGTCGCGATCTGCGGGGCGTAGGTCGCCAGCAGGCCGAGGATCGACGTCGTGAGGTCGGGCGCCGAGCGCGCGAGGGCGCCGCGCGTGCCGGTGAAGGCGGCGAGCAGGCCGAGGTCCTCCGGCAGCGTGACGAGGTCGCGGGCGGTGGCGGCGGGACGGGCGCGGTCGGAGGGGCCGAGCAGGCGCGCGGCGACGTCGCCGGCACCCTGGCGCACCGCCGTCGCGCCGGCGGCGCCGCGCTCGCGGGCGTCGAGCAGCGCGAGGAGCTTGGCGCGGTAGGCGGCCCGGTCCTGGACCCACGACGCGTCGTAGCGCGGTCCGCCGGCGAAGACGCGGACGGTCCGCGCGTCGGCGGCGGCCGCGGTGGCCAGGACGAGGAGCAGCGCCGCGGCGAGCGCCGCTCCCGCGCGTCTCACGCGAGCCCGTCGATCGTGGCGGCGAGATCCAGGTCGGCCTGCGTGATCCCGCCCTCGCTGTGCGTCGACAGGGAGAGGCGCAGGCGGTTGTAGCCGTGCACGAGCAGGTCGGGGTGGTGGCCGGCGTCCTCGGCGGCGTCGGCGACCCGGTCGACGAGCGCGATGACCGCGCGGAAGTCGCCCAGGTGCAGGTCCTTCACCAGCTCGTCGCCCTCGCGGCGCCAGCCCTCGAGACGCTCCAGGCCGGCGTCGACGGCCTCGTCGGTGAGCAGTGCCATGTCCGGTACCTTCGTCCTCGTGCGGATCGTCAGCCTCGTGCCCCACGCGACCGAGCTGCTGTTCGAGCTCGGGCTCGGCGACCAGGTCGTCGCCGTGACGCACGAGTGCGATCATCCCAAGGAGGCCAGGGCCCTGCCGCACGTCACGCGCGACGTCCTGCCGCCGGGGCTCGACGCGGGGCAGATCGACGCCGCGGTGCGCGAGCGCACGCAGGCCGGCGAGGCGATCTACGCGCTCGACGAGGAGCTGCTCACGTCGCTCGAGCCCGACCTCGTCGTCACCCAGGAGCTGTGCCCGGTCTGCGCCGTCTCCTACGACGACGTCGTCCAGGTCGCCGAGCGGATCCCGAGCTGCCCGAAGGTCGTCGCGCTGGACCCCAAGACGCTGGGCGAGACGCTGGGCGACATCCGCACCCTCGCGCAGGCGACCGACAGCAAGGACGCGGGTGTCGACCTCGTCCAGCGCCAGGCCGCGCGGATCGACCGCGTGAAGGTCGCGGTGAAGGACGCCGCGCGCCCGCGCGTGGCGGCGGTCGAGTGGTTCGACCCGGTGTTCATCGCCGGTCACTGGACGCCGCAGCTCGTCGAGCTCGCCGGCGGCGTGGACGTCCTCGGCTTCGCGGGCGAGCACTCCGAGCAGCTGGACTGGGACGCCGTCGCGGCGGCGCAGCCCGACGTCGTCCTGGCCATCCCCTGCGGCTACGACCTCGAGCGCTCGGCGCAGGAGGCCTCGCGCTTCGCCGACCAGCTGGCGGCGACGGGCGCCAAGCGCGTCATCGCCTTCGACGCCAGCACGTACTTCTCGCGCCCCGGGCCGCGGCTCGTGGACGGCCTCGAGACGCTCGCCCACGCGCTGCACCCGGAGCTCGTGCCCGAGGCGCCCGGCCGGGTGCTCGAGGTCGCGCTGCCGGCCACCCGCCGGTGAGCCGGCTCGTCCTCTTCCTGCACTCCTCGGCGGGGCGCTACGGCGCCGACCGCCAGCTGCACGCCCTCGCCACCGGCCTGGACCCCGAGCGCTACCGGGCGCTCGTCGTCCTCCCCGACCACGGCGAGCTCGCCGCCGACCTGCGCCGCGCCGGGATCGAGGTCCTCATCCGGCCCCTCGCCGTTCTGCGCCGGGCGCTCATGTCGCCGCGCGGGATCTCGTCGGTCGCCGTCTCCTTCGCCGCCGACGCCGGCGGGCTCGGGCGTCTGGCGCGCTCGCGCGACGTGGCGCTCGTGCACACGAACACGTCGGTGACGCTCGGCGGTGCCGGCGCGGCGCGGGTGGCCGGCGTCCCCCACGTCTGGCACGTGCGCGAGGTCTACGCCGGCTTCGAGCGCTGGTTCCCGGCCTACCGCCGGCTGCTCCTGCGCGCCGACGCGCTGCCGTGCGTCTCGCAGGCCACCGCGGCCCAGTTCGACGGCGCCGCGCAGGCGCGCGTCCTGCACGACGGCCTGGCGATCGACCCGCGCCGCGCCGACCGCGCCGCGTCGCGCGCCGCCCTCGGCCTCCCCGAGGACGTCGTGGCCGTCGCGGTGCTGGGACGGATCAGCGGGTGGAAGGGCCAGGACGTCCTGGTCCGCGCGCTGGCCGAGCCGCCGCTGCGCGACCGTCCCAAGGTCGTCGCCGTCGTCGCGGGCGAGCCGTGGCGCGGCGAGGAGCGCCACCTGCGCGAGCTCCACGAGCTCGCCGGCCGCCTCGGCGTCGCCGACCGCCTGCACCACGTGGGCTTCCGCGACGACGTCGAGCACGTCTACGGCGCGGCCGACGTCGTCGCGGTCCCCTCCAAGCAGCCCGACCCGCTGCCCAACGCGGCGCTCGAGGCGGCGGCCGCGGGGTGCTGCGTCGTCGCCGCAGACCATGGCGGGCTGCCGGAGATCCTGCGGGACGGCTCGACCGGGACGCTGGTGACACCCGGCGACCCGGGGTCCTTGGCCGCCGCGCTCGCGGACCTGGCCGCCGACGGCGCGCGCCGCGAGGCGTTGGGCGCGGCGGCCGCGGCGGACGTGCGCGCGCGCTTCGGGCGCGAGCGGATGCTCGACGAGGTGCAGGCGCTGTACGACGAGCTGCTGGGGTAGGGGCGCGTCGGGTCCGCAGCGGCGTCGGCGGTCGACGAGGGCGCTCGCTGTCCGGCACCGAGGGAGGGGGACGCGAAGCGCTCGCCCTCTCCGCGGGCCGACGCGCGGTCCCGCGAGCGTGAGTGGGGACTTGCGCTCGCTATGCGAGCGGAGATCCCCACTCACCGCGCGACCGCCCCGCGACCGCTCCGAACACCGCGCCCGACGGGACGGGACGCCCAGACGATCAGCGGCGGCGCCGCGGGCTAGAAGTAGTCGTGCGGGTCGCCCGCGATCGCGAGCGAGCCCGCGACCGCCGCGGCCGCGACGAGGAGGCACCCGGCGTAGCCGATCCACGGCTGGCGGCGCTGCATGCCCTGGTCGATCGCCCACATGGCGGCGATGCCGCCCACGAGGCCGCCGAGGTGGCCGCCGATCGAGACGTTGAAGCCCGGCAGGAGCGACAGCGCCATGTTGAAGAGGATCAGGCCGCCGATGTCGCTGCGCAGCGGGTCGATCCCGAGGCGGCGGTACTCGATGAGCATCGCGCCGGCAAGGCCGAAGACCGCGCCCGAGGCGCCGACGGTGACCGCGACGGTCGTCTGGGCCAGCGCGCCGAAGGAGCCGGCGAGCAGCGCCGCGACGTACAGCGCCGCGTAGCGCGGGGTGCCCAGCCGCTGCTCGAGCTGGGTGCCGAGCAGGTACAGCAGGTACATGTTGAAGAGGATGTGCAGCAGGCCGGCGTGGAGGAAGCCGCCGGTGACGAGCCGGTAGACCTCGCCGTCGGCCACGAGCGGGCCGTACAGGGCGCCGCGCGCGTAGAGCTCGCTCCCGCCCCCGCCCGAGACGCCGAACTGGCCGCTGCCCAGGAAGGCGACGACGCAGATGCCGATGATGACGTAGGTCAGGCGTGGCTCGGACGCCACCGAGCCCAGCGAGCGGACCTGCGTGCGCTGCTTGGCGCAGTCGGGGCAGCGCATGCCGACGGGCGTCGGCGTCATGCAGTCGGGGCAGATCGGCCGCCCGCAGTTCGAGCACGAGACGCCGGTCTCGCGCCCCGGGTGGCGGTAGCAGGTGGCCATGCGCGGCGGCACGCTAGCAGCGGTGCCGTCGGCTTCCTGTCGGGACGGCGGCTAGGCCGGGCTGGGCATGCGCACCGCGACGACCGGCTCGCTGGTCGGCGCGCGCGAGCCGCCCTGCGGCTCGGCGCTGACGAGCACCTGGCGCACCCCGCGCATCGGCGCGTCGACCGCCACGCGGGTGCGACCGTCGGCCGGGACGGTGAAGAGCGTGTGCGTCGGGCGCGGCGTGCCGTCGTCGTGCATGACCCACACCTGGTAGACGCGGTCACCGGGCGGCGGGGGCATGTCGCGCAGGACCAGCGAGCCGCGCTCGCCGTCCGTCTCGATCTCGACACGCGCGCCCGGGGGCGCCGTGGACGCGGCCACGGTGCGGCCGTCGGGTCCGTCGTCGCCGCCCCCGAGCACCGCGGTGCCCACGACGAGCGCGAGCAGGACCGCGCAGGCGGCGCCGAGCACGGCGCGCGGGTGGGGACCCAGCACGCCGGCCAGCCGGCCCAGGAGGCCGCCCCGCCGCGCGCGGGCCGGGACGCGGTCGGCCTCCGGCCCGGCCGCGCGCAGCAGCTCGGCCTCGGCCTCGACGACGCGCATGATGCGGTCCTTGAGCTCCGGCGGCGGCGCCATCTGCGGCGCGGCCATGGGCAGCACGTCGGCGGCGAGGTGCAGCTCGTCGACCGCGGACTGGCAGGCCTCACAGCCCGTGAGGTGCTCGCGGAACGCGCGGTCGTCGTCGGGCTCGAGGGCGTGCAGCAGGAACGCGGCGACGTCCTCGGTGCGGTGGCAGTGGCGGCGGCTCATCGCGGCGCCTCCACCGCGCCGTCCAACGCGCCGCGCATCTTCTCCAGGCCCAGGCGCATCCGGCCCTTCACGGTGCCGACCGGCGCGTCGAGCATGTCGGCGATCTCCGTCTGGGTGAAGCCGCCGAAGTACGCGAGCTCGAGGACCCGCGACTGCTCGGGCGGGAGGGTCGTGAGCGCGCGGTGCACCTCGGCGGCCTCGTGGCGCCGCGCCGCCTCGGCGTCGGTGCGCTCGGGGGCGACGAGGCGCTCGGCGGCGTCCTCCTCGGCGTCCCAGGCGCGACGGCGGTCGTGGACGCTCGCCCGGCGCAGGCTGTCGATGGCCCGGTTGTGGACGATGCCCAGCACCCAGGTGCGCACGGAGCCGCGACCGCGGTCGTAGCGGGCGCCGGAGCGCCAGAGGGCCAGGAACGCCTCCTGGACGACGTCCTCGGCGGGGCCGCGGGCGCCGGTGATCCGGTAGGCGAGGGAGAAGGCGGGACCGCTGTGGCGCTCGTAGACGACCTCGAACGCGCGCGGCTCCCCCTTGCGCACGAGCTGCATGAGCTCTTCGTCGGCGAGGGCGCGGAGGTCGGCGGCGGGGTCGTCGGGCGGGCGGCGGGGCATCGGCTGCGACCTTCTTCGCAGCCGGAGGCTTCCCGGATCAGCGATCGAGCAGGCGCCGGGTCTCGTCGACGGCGGCGCGCATGGTGCTCTCGACCAGGTCGAGCGGGTCGGTCGCCGTGCGCTTGCGCTGCTGGGCACGGACGCGCAGGACGACCAGCGCCGCGCCGGCGCCCGTGGCGATGCCCGCGGCCGCGACGGCGCGCGGGATCTGCGGCCACCGGCTCGGGTCGCGCATCGCCGACAGCTCCCAGCCCTCGAGCTCTCCCGTCGCGAGGCCGTGGATCTCGGTGAGCGTGCCCTCGAGGCGCTCGGCGAGGTCCGGCGGCGGCTCGACCGGCGCCAGCGCCTGGCGCAGCAGCCCCTCGAGGTCCCCGAGCGGTCGGGCCTGGTCCGCGCCGCCGCTCACGTGAGCGCCCCCTGCTTGCGCAGCCGCTCCTCCAGCTGCTTGATGGCGCGGTGCAGGAGGACCTTCGTGGCGCCGTCGGTCTTGCCCATCGCCCGCGCGATCTCGCGGTTGTCCATCCCGAGCGCGAAGCGCATGATCAGCGCCTCGCGGCGGTCGTCGGGCAGCTCGGCGACCCCGGCCAGGACGCGGGCGAGCTCGTCGCGGCCCTCCACCAGGTCCTCCGTCGTGTGCGTCGTGCGCAGCGTGTCGGAGTCGTCGAGGTGCGTCTGCGGGCGGCGCGACCGGTCGCGGTAGTGGTTGGCCGCCAGGTTGTGCGCGATCCGGATGAGCCACGGGCGCAGCGGCCGGCCGTCGGACTCGGCCAACGCGCGCTCGAAGTGCCGGTAGGCCTGCAGGAACGTCTGCTCCGTGAGGTCCTCGGCGTCGTGGTGGTCGCCCACCCGGTAGTACGCGTAGGAGTACACGTCCCTCAGGTGCGCGCGGTAGAGCTCGGAGAACTCGCGGTCGAGGGACGCCTTGTCCACCAGGGGCACCCTAGCCGCACGCCGCGGACCGCCCCCTAGGCCGCCCGCGCCAGCGCGCGGCGCTGCGGAGCGGTGACCTCGGCGACCCAGTCGCCGGCCTGGCGCTGGCCCTCGACGACCTCGGCGAGGCCGCTCACGCACGGCGCGCTCACGCCGCCGTCGCGCAGGGCGCGGGCCAGCAGCGGCAGCGCGTCGAGCGCCTCCGCGGCCTGGCCCAGCGCGGGCTGGATCTCGTCGGCGGGGACGCCCTGGCCCAGCAGCTCGCCCGCGCGGCGGTTGCGGCTGCCCTCGGCGACGACGGTCGCCACGAGGTCCCCCGCGCCCGCGAGCCCGGCGAAGGTCTCGGCGCGCGCACCGCGCCCGCGCGCGTACGCGTCGACCTCGGCGAAGACCCGCCCGGCGGCGGCGCCCGCGGCGTTGGGGCCGGCGCCCGAGGCGGTCGCGGCGGCCAGGACGGCGGCGTTCTTGGCGGCGCCCGCGAGCTCGACGCCGACCGCGTCGGTCGACGTCTCGGCGCTCAGGCCGGCCTGCTGCAGCAGCTCGGCGAGCTGCCGGGCGAAGGCCGCGTCGGTCGAGGCGACGACGAGCGCCGCGCCGTTGACCAGGGCGTCGTTGGCGTGCCCCGGACCGCCGAACGCGGCGACGGCACGGGCCCGGGTGCGCTCGGCGACGTACGCGCCGGGCAGCGTGCCCATCGGCGCCACGAGCCCCTTGCTGAGGACGACGACGCCCGCGCGCTCGGGGATCTCGGCGCCGTGGGCGGCCAGCGCCTCGGGCAGCGCGCGGGACGGGACGGCGAGGACGACGAGGTCCGTGCCGGCCAGCTCGAGCTCCTCGGCCGGGACCGGCGTGACGCCCGCGGGCAGCTCGAGCCCGGGCAGGTAGCGGTCGTTGCAGCGCCCCTCGGCCAGCAGGGCGGCCTGGCCGGCGGTGCGGCAGCCGAGCTGGACGGCGACGCCGGCGCGGGCGAGCGCCACCGCGACCGACGTCCCCCACGAGCCGGCGCCGACGACGGCGGCGCGCCGCACGGACGGCAGGCCGCCCAGCCACTCCCACTGCAGCTCGACGCACGGCCAGATGCGGCTCGTGACGGCGGCGGCCAGCTCGGGCGAGGGCTCGGCGACGTGCGGGAAGGTGAGGGGCGCCCCGGCGCGGATGCGGACCTTGTGCGGGCGGATGCGCCAGCCGCGGCGCACGCGCTCGGTGCCGATGACCGCGACCGGGACGACCGGCGCGCCGGTCTCCAGCGCGAGGCGGCCCACACCGCGCTTGGGACGGCCCAGCGCGCCCGGGCGGGTGCGGGTGCCCTCGGGGAAGATGAGCACGGCGTCGCCGCGCTCGAGGATCGCGCGGGCGGTGGCCATCGCGTCGCCGTCCGCGTTGCCGCGGTCGATCGGGAACGCGCCGAGGCTGTTGAGGAACCACGCGGCGAGGCGATGGCTGAACAGCTCCTTCTTGGCCACGTAGTACAGCGGCCGGCGGGCCATCGTCCCGATGACGAACGGGTCCAGGAACGAGCGGTGGTTGGCGGCGAAGATCACCGGGCCGGACTCCGGGATGTGCTCCCGGCCGATCCGGCTCATCCGGAAGTAGAGGTGGAAGAACGGCTGGAGGACCGCCCGCACGAGCCAGTAGACCAGCGGGTTGACGCCCTTGTGGCGGGCGCGGTCGAGGTACGCGGAGCGGTCCATCGCCAGGCATACCCACGCTCGGTGTCCGTGGTTACAGTGCCGCGCATGGCCCTCGACCGTGCCCGCACCGCCCGTGGCGCCCTGGCCGGCGCCGTCGCCGCGGGCGCCTGGGCCGCCACCCAGCCGCTGGACCGCCGCGTCTTCGGCGTCCCCTACGACGACACCGAGCTGCTGGGCAAGTTCGTCACGCGCGGGCGCGCGTGGCCGGCCGTGGGCCTCGCGATGCACCTCGGCAACGGCGCGGCGTTCGGCGCCGCCTACAGCGCGCTGTCGCCGCGCATGCCGCTGCCCTCGTGGGCGCGCGGGCCGGCCGCGGCCCTCGCCGAGCACCTCGCCTCCTGGCCGCTGGTCCTCGTCACCGACCGCCTGCACCCCGCCCGCGACGAGCTGCCCCGCCTGGGCGGCAGCGCCGCGGCGTTCGCGCAGGCGACCTGGCGCCACCTGCTCTTCGGCCTCGTCCTCGGCGAGCTCGAGCGCCGCCTCAACGCCGAGGAGGACGACGAGGTCCCCTCCTACGAGCACGTGGCCTCGACCAACGGCCACGGCGACCTCGAGCGCGCCCTCTCCGGCACCCCGTCCTAGCCTCCGGCGCCGCCTCGCGCGCGTAGACTCGCGCCGCGCGCCGGAGTAGCTCAGCTGGTAGAGCACCGCTCTTGTAAAGCGAAGGTCGCGGGTTCGAGCCCCGCCTCCGGCTCCTGCCTCGCGCTGGTCGCAGCACGCGCTGCGCCCGGCACGGGGCCGGGCGCAGGCGTGCTGCTCGAGCGGTGCGCGCGGGCTAGGCCACGCGCAGGACCTTCGTGACCTGCGTGACGCCGCCCGCCGCGTCGATGGCGCGGACGACCACGCGGTAGCGGCCCTTCGCGAGCCGGCCGGTCGTCGCGGCCCTCCAGGACGTCGTGCCCTTGGCCACCAGCGCGGCGCGGGTCGCGCAGGTGAGCGCCTTGGTCAGGCGCCCGCTCGCGGTGACGAAGCGGCACGTGCCCTTGCCGGCGGCCTTCGAGACCGCCACCTGGACCGAGCGCAGCTTCGCGCACGCCGACGCCCTGGCCTTGCCCCGCGCGGTGAGCCTGCCCTTGGCCAGCCCCACCTTGACGGCCGCCAGCGCCGGCGTGCCGGCGCAGGCCTTCGCGGCACCCGTCAGCAGGACCGGGCCCGGGTTGGCCGCCGAGGGCGCCTCACGCGGCGTGCCGGCGAGGATCGCCTCCGGGTCCGGGCCGGCGGCCGAGTGCCGCTGGGCCGGGCCGTCGGCCGCCGTCGTGTCCGCGAACACCGTCGCGCCCGCCGCAGCCTCCGAGAAGCGCACGTCGGACAGCTGGATCGACCCCGAGGCCGGGAAGCCCGGCTCGCCGAAGCGCAGGTCCACCCGGCGCACCGTGCGCAGGTCCAGGCCCTGGGCGGCGAAGTCGCTCAGGGGGATGCGGATCTGCTCCGTGACGACGTGCACCTTCGACGAGGTCGTCCCCGGGGTCGGGTGCAGGGCGTTGCCGTAGCGCTGGTCGCCGGCCTTGACGGCGACCTCCTTGCCCGACCCGTCGGTGAGCACGACCGCGAAGTCCTGCGTCGTGACCGAGGGGTCGTACAGCGCCGCGCCGGTGCGGGCCGGGTTGCGCGGGTCGAAGAAGTTCACGGCGGCCGACAGCGTCAGCGCCTTGAACCTCGAGGCGTCGCCCTGGGTCGCCGGCACCGAGGTGCCGAGGACCGCCGGGCCGTCCCACGCCAGCGCCAGCTGGAGCCCGTAGGACTGGTTGACCGGCCCGTTCTCGCGAACGCCCTGCTGCCCCCCCAGGTCGTTGACCGCGGGCAGCGGGCACGGCTTGGCCGCGGTCGGGTAGCCCGTCAGCCCCATCTGCGGGTACTGGAAGTGGTCGGGCTCCGGGTTGCACCAGTCGTAGCCGCCGGCGGTCTTCGCCGGGGTCGGCATGACGCCCGGGGCCGCCGTGTACGGGTTGCTGAAGCCGGCGCCGCTCAGCGTGGTGCCCAGGGCGCTGACGGTCAGCGGGGTGTCGGGCTCCGGCCGGATCAGGTCGAGCCGCTCCGCCGCGGGGGCGAAGTAGTTCGTGAGGATCCGCTCCGAGCAGTCGATCCGCGTGCCGTCGACGCCGCCCGGCGTGCCGTTGGTGCCCGAGACCTGCTGGTTCGGGCAGGCGGTGGCCGGCAGCTCGTAGGCGTTGGGGTCGCTGGCCGACCGCTCGCCCGTGAGGTACTCGTCGAACGGCGCCTCACCGCCGACGTAGCGCCGGAAGAACGACGACATCAGCGCGAGGCCGACGCGCTCCTGGTCGCCCATGAGGTCCGGGTCGCCCGAGCCGCGGTTGGCGAAGGTGTACGTGCCGCCGTTGCTCGAGCCGGTGTTCGGCCGCTCGGGCGAGCCCGCGCCGTCGGGACCGACGACGCTCTTGCCGCCGCTCAAGCGGAGGTTGTCGGGCTGGGAGACGGCGCACGCGGCGTCGTTGGGGTTGCTGTCCTCGCCGTCGGCCGCCCAGACGCTGTTGAACCAGTTGTGGTTCGTGCCGTGGACGGAGATCTGGATCTTGGGGAACGGGTCGTTCGGGACGACGTACTGCGAGCGCTCGAAGAAGCGCGCGCCCTGGAGGTTGGAGACGTCGCCGTCGCAGCGCGGGAGGATCGACAGGTACGGCACCCCGTAGGGCGCGCGACGCTCGTAGTCGACCGGCGCGAGCGAGATCACGCCGCGCAGCGCGTAGCGCCGCCCCGGCTCCGGCCGCGTGCGGTTGTAGTCGATGAAGCTCGTGACGGCGTCACCGCCGCGCGAGTGGCCCATGAGGCCGATGCGGCTGAAGTCGAGCTTGCCGACGAGCCGGCCGTTGATGCCGTTGGGGCCCTCGTCGGCCAGCGGCGCCTGGTTGGCCGCGTAGAGCATGTCCAGCGCCCCGGCGATGAGCGTGCGCCGCTGGTGCATGCCCTTGCCCTGGGACTGGTCCTGGTAGTACATGAGCTGGTCCTGGTCGAGCGACAGGACGGTGTAGCCCCAGGAGGCGAGGTTCTCGCCGAGGTAGGCGTAGCCGCGGTCGTTGCGCTTGAACGCCGTGCAGTTCGGGGCGGAGCCCGTGTCGCACGACCCGTGGTTGCCGTGGACCAGGACGATGATCGGCGACGGCGTCGAGCGCGCGGCCGGGAAGTAGAGCGAGCCGCGCAGCTGCACCGTCGCGGCGGCGGCCTGGTTGACCGGCGCGCCACCGGCGGCGTTGGGCTCCTGCAGGTCCACCGTGCCGGCGGTGAAGGGGTCGAGCGTCGTGACCGGCTCGGGCCCGCGGGCCATCGGGTCGGGGGCGGCGGCGGACGCGAGCGCGGGGGCGATCGCCATGGCGGCTGCCAGGGCGAGCACGGCCGCGAGCACTCGGGCGTACGTGGTGGCGGTGGTCATCACCGGGTCTCCGTGGTGTCAGATGGGACGAGCGAGGGACGGATCGCTCGCCCGCGTGCCGGCGGAGCATGTGAGACCCCCTTCCCCCTGAGGTCCTCCAGTGGGCCGGCCGCGCCGAGTTCGCGGCCGATCGTTTCCCTGCCCGGGAGGACGCCGTGGATCGTAGGTCCGGACCGGCGAGCTCCATGCCGACCGCCGGGCCAAGCTCGCGGGCCCCCGGCTTCGACCACCGGTCGAGGAGGACCGGGCGGTCCGCGGTCTACCGTGGTCGGCGTCCTCGTCGGTGCCGCTTCGAGGGCATGTCCCGGTGCGCCCGAGTCGCGCCCCGCTTCATGACCACGAGGTACCACTGATGAGGTTCCATCTCCGCCCCGCGGCGCTCGCCGTCGCGGCCGCGCTCGCCGCCACGCCGGCGGCGGCGTCGGCGTCGACCTGGACGGTCGACGACGACAAGGCCCAGTGCCCCAACGCGGCGTTCTCGAAGATCCAGGCCGCGGTCGACCAGGCCGCCCCGTGGGACACCGTCGTCGTGTGCGACGGCACCTACCGCGAGGTCTCCGTCCCGTTCAACTCGGCCCAGACGCCGGCCGCCGTCGGCTCGCGCAACGGCCTGACCATCACCAAGCCCCTGACCATCAAGGGCGCCGGCGCGGGCAAGGTGACGATCATGCCCGACGTCGCGCTCGGCGCGACGCTCGCGGGCACCGTGCCGTACCTGCGCGACGGCGGCGGCAACGTGGTCACGGTCTCGCGGCAGTCCAACGGCTCGTCGGACGACAACGAGAACTTCGTCGACATCTCGGGCGTGACGATCACGTCGCCGTCGGCCTTCGCCGAGGCCGGTGTGGCGTTCTTCAACACCGGCGGCCGGATCTCCAACAGCGTCGTCGGGCCGTTCCGGCGCGCCTCCGGGGCCGACCCGGCGGGCATCTCGCCCTACGGCTACGGCGTCGTGCAGTCCAACTCGCTGCAGGGCACCGAGGCCGGCGTGCGTCGCACCGTGACGGTCCAGGACAGCGTCGTGACCGGCTACCAGACCGGGGGCGTGCTCTTCGACGACGCCCGCGGTCCGGACGGCGATCCCGCGAACCTCGTGCGCTCCGGCATCGTGGCCTACGGCAACGTCCTCGGGAGCCGCATCCAGGGCGCCGGCGGCTCGGCCGTCGGGCCGCAGACGGGCATCCGCTACGCCGCCGGCCACCGCGGCCTGGTGAGCGGCAGCGAGGTCCTCGACCACCGCCAGAGCACGAACGCCGCGGGCCTGCGGGCGAACGTCGGCCTCCTGCTGACCGACGCGGGCACGGGCGACGACCCGTCCAACCCGGGCGTGCAGGCGGTGCGCAGCACGGGCAACGTGTTCGAGCGCAACGGCACGGCGATCTTCAACGCCACCGCCGACAACAGCGCCGTCCGCACGGCCTCGCCGCTGCCGTCGGTCGGTGACTGGTTCGGCTGTCCGGCGGGCCCGCTCACCACGCCGTCCTCGAGCGACCCGTGCCAGCCGGTGTCGGGCAACGACCCGGGCGGCGCGGCCAGCGTCACGACGACCGGGTACCTGACCGAGCGCCCGGCCACGCTCGAGCTGCCCAAGGCCCAGCCCGACGCCGCGCCGGCGGCGACCATCGCCGACCCGGTCGACGGGCTGGTGGTGCCCGTCGGCGCGACGATCCAGCCGGTCGTGCAGGCCGCCGACGACTTCGGCGTCAAGGCCGTCATGTTCGGGGCGACGACGAAGACCACCGCGCCCTACGAGTTCTCGTGGACCGCGACGGCCGCCGACGCGGGCAGGACCGTGCCGCTGACCGCGACGGTGACCGACTCCGCCGGCCAGACGTCGACGGCCACGGTCTCGGTGGTCGTCCCGGCGCCCAAGACCGAGGAGCCTCCGCCGGCGGAGGAGCCGCCGCCGCCTGCCGTGACGCCGCCGACGCCGGTCGCCGTCCCCGCCGCGCTCACCCCGCCGACGCTGGGCGGCAGCGCGATGGTCGGCTCGCGCGTGACCTGCACGCCGGGCAGCTGGAGCGGCGCGCCGACGAGCTACGCGATCCAGTGGCTGCGCGACGGCGCCGCGATCAAGGGCGCCATCTCCAGCAGCTATGCGGTGACGCAGGGCGACCTCGGGTCCACCCTGACGTGCGCCGTGGTCGCGGCGAACGCCGGCGGCGCCGGAGCCGCGGCGACGTCCGACGGGCTCAGCGTCAAGCGCGCCGACAAGAGCACCGAGAAGAGCCTGGTCGTCCAGGTCGGTCCGGGGCTGGTGACGCTCTCGCGTCGGGTGGCTGCCTCGACCCGGTCCACGCGGATCGCGCTCGGCTCCTTCCGCTGCGTGCGGGCCGGGGCGACCTGCTC
This sequence comes from Conexibacter sp. SYSU D00693, assembly GCF_017084525.1. GTDB lineage: Bacteria > Actinomycetota > Thermoleophilia > Solirubrobacterales > Solirubrobacteraceae > Baekduia. The sequence goes on along the minus strand of NZ_CP070950.1, from coordinate 4,221,542 downwards.
GGTGGAGCTGACCGCGCGCGTGCGGATCGCGGGGCGCACGTTCACGACGAAGCGCACGACGTCGCTGACCAGCGGCGGCTCGACGCCGCTGAGCGCCACCCTGTCGACCGCGGCACGCCGGGCCCTGGCCCGTGCGGGCGGGGGCACGGTGGGCGTGACCGCCAGCGCCAGCGACGGGAGCGGGCTCAAGGGCTCGGTCAAGCGCGCGCTGACGCTCACGAAGCGCTAGGCGGCAGCGTCCGGGGCGCGGCGGCCTTCCCGCCGGCGCGCCCCGGCGCACACCTCCTCGTCTCCCCCGAGACGATCCCCTCAAGTCGCTGGACCACGTGGGCCGGCCCCTCAGACGGCCCACGTGGTCTGCGCGGAGCACCCCCCACAGACGCGCCGCAATGCGGTGCGCAAGGTAGGCGAAGGCCTGTCCCTTCGGGTGGGACCGGTTAGGCGGCGGACCGCGAGCGCCGCTGGGCGGTCACTAGCGACCGCTGGGCGCGGCGGGGACCCACGCACCGCCCTGGCGACCCAGGCGGATGTCGTGGTCGGCGCCGTGGCTGACGACGCGGAAGACCGCCTCGTCGGCGTCGGTGCCCGGGAGGTCCACGACCTGGACGAGGTGCAGCTCGTCGATCGGCGCGCCCGGGTGCTGGGCGGCGAACGCCTCGCGGGCGGCGGCCTCGACGGTCGAGGGCGCCCAGCCGTTGTCCTCGGCGTGGGCGGCGGCGAGCGCCTCGTTGGCGGCGGCGACGCGCCGGCGCAGGTCGGCCGCACGGGCGGCGCGCCGCCGGGCGTTGCCCGCGTAGCCGCCGACGAACAGCAGCACGAGCACGGCGACGACGACCAGCAGGACGATGGCGAGGACGCTCACGGGCGCGGACTCTAAGCCACTGCACGTACCGGCCCCGTCTGGATCGGGGCCGGTGGCGGGTGCCTGGCACCCGCCACCGCGCTAGTTCAGGACGTTGCGCTGGGTGAGGTGGGCGCCGACCTTGCGCTTGACGCGCTGGAGGGCGTTGTCGACCGTCTTCGTGTCGACGCCCAGGCGCTCGCCGACCTCCTCGTAGCTGCGGCCGTCGAGGTAGAGCGCGAGCACGCGGGACTCGAGGTCGCTCAGCGCCGTCGACAGGCAGCCCACCAGCGAGCGCAGCTCCTCGCTGGAGATGACCTGGTTGACCGGGTCGTGGACCGCCGGGCCGGCGATGACCTCGTCGAGCGTCGGCTCGCCGTCGGTCGCGGTGGCGGGCGTCTGGGAGAACGAGACGTACTGGTTCAGCGGCGTGTGCTTGTTGCGCGTGGCCGTCTTGACCGCGGTGATGATCTGGCGCGTGATGCAAAGCTCCGCGAAGTTGCGGAAGCTCGACTCGCGGTCCGAGCGGAAGTCGCGGACGGCCTTGTACAGGCCGACGAGCCCTTCCTGGATGAGGTCGTCGCTGTCGCCGCCCGTCAGGAAGTAGGACGAGGCCTTGAGGCGGACGAAGCCGTAGTAGCGGCGGACGATCCGGTCGTACGCGGTGGGATCCCCCTGCTTGGCGAGGGCGATCAGGTACCCGTCGTCGACCTGGACCTGAGCTTGAGAGTTGAGGGAGAGACGTGCCACGAGCGCAACCTTCCTCCGCCTGTTTGCAGGCGGTTTGGCTCAGTGACGCACTCCTCCCCTGGCGCCAACTGCATGAGAGTCGGTTCGGCCCCGAAAGTCTTGACCTCGGGTCGAGCCTTATGTCGCGGGCGACTGTGCCAGGGTCCAGAACGCCTGTCAAGCACGCAATCGGGCTTGCAGGGCTCCGTAGATCAGCACCGCCGCCGCGGCGCTCACGTTGAGCGAGTCGATCCGCCCCCGGAGCGGCAGGCCGACGACCTCGTCGCAGGCGTCACGCACCCGCGGGCGCAGCCCGCGGCCCTCGGCCCCGAGCACGAGCACGCACCCGCCGCGGTAGTCCGGCGTCGTGTGGTCGACGCCGTCGGCCGCGGCGCCGTACACCCAGCAGCCCGCCTCCTTGGCCTCGAGGAGCGCGTCGGCGACGTTGCGCACCCGGGCGATCGCCAGGTGCTCGACCGCGCCGGCCGAGGCCTTGCACGCGGCGGGCGTCACCTCGGCGCTGCGGCGCTCCGGGATGAGGAGGCCGGTGACCCCGGCGCACTCCGCCGTCCGGGCGATCGCCCCGAGGTTCTGCGGGTCCTGCACCTCGTCGAGGACGACGAGGAACGGGTCGGGCGCCGCGAGGAGCCGCGCCGCGTCGGCGTACGGGTAGGGCGCGACGTCGGCGCAGACGCCCTGGTGGGCCGTGGTGCCCGCCTTCGCCTCGACCTCCTCGGCGTCGACCACCTCCACCGGCACCGAGGCCCCTGCCAGCCACGGCTCGCGCGCCGCGGCTGCCGTGGCCCAGATCCGCCGCACCGGCCGGCGCGCGGCCCGCAGCGCCTCGTGCACCGGGTTGCGCCCGTACAGCAGCCCGCGCTCGGCCGGCGCGTCGCCCCGCCGTCCGGGGCGCTCGCCGCCGCGGCGCTCGCCGCCCGGCCGACCCCGCCCCTGGCGGCGTTCAGCCATCGGCGGGCACGAGCTCCGCGCCCTGGGGCGTGTCGCGCACCACCCAGCCGCGGCCCGCCAGCTCGTCGCGCAGCCGGTCGGCCTCCGCGAAGTCCCTGGCCGCGCGCGCGGCCTGGCGCGCCTCGAGCAGGGCGAGCGCCTCGTCGTCGGCGCCCGCCGCGTCCTCGGCGTCCAGGAGGTTCGCGAGCCCGAGCACGTCGAGCATCTCGCGCAGGTCGTCCGCGCCGACGTCCTCGCGCTTGTTGGCCTCGCGCACCCACGCCCACACCTCGGCGAGCGCGCGCGGCGTGTTGAAGTCGTCGGCCAGCGCGGTGAAGAACGCGTCCTTGTGGCCCGCGAGGTCCTCGGGCGAGGGGCCGTCGACCAGCCGGCGCCCCGCCTCGCGCAGCCGCCGCACGCCGGCGGCGGCCTGGGCGAGCGTCTCGTCGTCGAAGACGAGCGGCTGGCGGTAGTGGCCGCCGGCGAAGAACAGCACGAGCGCGTCGCGCCCCCAGCGCCCGATGACGTCGGGCAGCAGCGCGATGTTGCCGACCGACTTGGCCATCTTCTCGCGCGCCCGCGCCTCGAGCATGCCGTTGTGCATCCAGATGCGCGCGAGCTCCGTGCCCCGCGCCATCCGCGTCTGCGCGGCCTCGTTCTCGTGGTGGGGGAACGTCAGGTCGTTGCCGCCGCCGTGGATGTCGAAGCCCAGGCCCAGCAGCTCCTCGGCCATCGCCGAGCACTCGATGTGCCAGCCGGGCCGGCCGCGGCCCCATGGCGCGTCCCACGCCGTGTCCTCGCCCGCCTTCTGGGCCTTCCACAGCGCGAAGTCGAGCGGGTCCTGCTTGCGGTCGGCGCCCTCGAGCCCCTCCCCCTGGTCCATCTGCTCGACGTCGCGGTGCGAGAGCGACCCGTAGGCGCCGTCGGCGCGCACGCGGAACCAGACGTCGCCCGCGGCGTCCACGTAGGCCGCGTCACGGTCCAGCAGCGCCTGGATGAGCGCGACGATCCCGTCGATCGTCTCGGCCGCCTTGGGCTCGTGGTCGGGCCGGCCCAGCCCCAGGGCGTCGGTGTCGGCCACGTAGTGGGCCGTCATCTCGCGCGCGAGCTCCTCGGAGCCGATCCCCCGCGCCCGCGCGGCGTCGTAGATCTTGTCGTTGACGTCGGTGACGTTGGCGACGAACGTGACCCGCAGGCCCTCGCGCTCGAGGAAGCGCTTGAGCAGGCTGAAGACGACGAACGGCCGCGCGTTGCCGACGTGGATGCGGTTGTAGACCGTCGGGCCGCAGGCGTAGATGCCGACGTGGCCCTCGCGCGGCTCGAGGGCCTTGAGCGCCCCGGTCTTCGTGTCGTGCAGGCGGACGTCGCGCACGCCCGGCAGCCTACGCGGCGGCTAGACCTGGCCGCCGCCCCCGGGCCCGCCGCCCGGCAGCTTGACCACCGTCACGAAGAACTCGTCCACCTTGCGGACGATCTCGATGAAGCGCTCGAAGTCGACGGGCTTGGTGACGTACGCGTTGGCGTGCAGGTCGTAGGAGCGCAGGACGTCCTCCTCGGCCTCCGAGGTCGTCAGGACGACCACCGGGATCGAGCGCAGCTCGTCGTCGCCCTTGACCTCGCGCAGCACCTCGCGGCCGTCCTTGCGCGGCAGGTTGAGGTCGAGCAGGACGAGGTCGGGCCGGGGCGCGTCGGCGAAGTCGCCCTCGCGACGCAGGAAGCGCAGCGCCTCCTCGCCGTCGGACACGTGGTGCAGCCGGTTGCGGACCTTGTGGTCCTCGAAGGCCTCCTGGACGAGCAGGACGTCGCCCGCGTCGTCCTCCACCAGCAGCACCTCGATCTCCCTCGCCTCGCTCATGCGGGGCCCTCCTGTCCGTCGTCTGGGGTCTCGACGGGCAGGGTGAAGCGGAACGTCGACCCCGGCCCGTCGGCGGGGTCGCGCGTGGTGTCCAGCCACAGCTCGCCGCCGTGGTACTCGACCACCTTGCGACACATTGCCAGCCCGATGCCCGTGCCCTCGTAGGCCTCGCGCGCGTGCAGCCGCTGGAAGATCACGAAGATCCGGTCGGCGTACTGCTCCTCGATCCCGATGCCGTTGTCGGCCACCGCGAGCTCGAAGTGCCCGTCGTCGCGCCCCTCGCACGTGACGCGGACCACCGGCGCGACGTCGGGCCGGCGGAACTTGATCGCGTTGCCGATGAGGTTCTGCAGGACGAGCGCCAGGAGCGTGGCGTCGCCGTGCACCGTCGGCAGGTCGTCGGCGAGCTCGATCGTGGCCCCCGTCTCCTCGACCACCGTCTCCAGCGAGCTCAGCGCGCGCTCGGCGACGGCCGCCAGCGAGACCTCCTCGTGCGGGCGCGTGACGCGCCCGACGCGGGAGAACGCGAGGAGGTCGTTGATGAGCTGCTGCATCCGCTTGGCGCCGTCGACCGCGAAGTCGATGTACTGGCGACCGCGCTCGTCGAGCTGGTCGCCGTAGCGGCGCTCGAGCATCTGGCAGAAGCTCGCGACCTTGCGCAGCGGCTCCTGGAGGTCGTGGGAGGCCACGTAGGCGAACTGCTCGAGCTCGGCGTTGGAGCGCTGGAGGTCGGTGGCCTGGGCCTCGAGCATCGCCCGTGCGTCCTCGATGCGCTGGCGCATCGCCTCCACGTCGGCGCCCAGCCGGCGCACGTCCGCCGGGCCGGTCGGCTCCACCGGCAGGCCGAAGCCGCCCTCGGACACCCGCCGGACGCTCTCGCCGAGCCGGTTGACCGGGCGGATCACGACGCGCTGCAGCAGGAAGCCGGCGAGCACGAGGGTGAGGACGATGACCACGCCGGCGAGCACGAGCAGCCGGTTGAGGTCGCGGGCCGCGTCGCGCTGGTCGACCCGGCCCTCGGCCCGCAGCGCGAGCACGCGCCGGTCGAGGGTCGCCAGGTTGCGGCGCACCTGGTCGAAGCGCCGGCGCCCCTCCTCCGCCGTGAGCCCGCGCGCCTGGCTCGTGCCGCCGGCGCGGACGCGATCGACGGTCGGCTGCGCGTAGCCGACGCGCCACAGGAACGCCGAGGTGCGCACGCGGGCGACGTCCGTCGCGAGCGACTCCAGGTCCTCGTCGCGGGTGAGGCCGTCGAGCTCGCGCAGCGCCCGCCCGGTCCGGACGCGGCCCCGGGTGAACGGCGTGAGGAAGTCGTCGCGCTGCACGAGGGCGAAGCCCCGCACGCCGGTCTCCTCGTCGAGCAGGCCGGCCCGCAGCCGCTGGGTGGCGAAGGCGGCGGGGTCGAGCTGGTCGAGCACGAGGTTGCGGGCGTCGGAGAGCCGGCTGAGGGCCAGCAGGCACGCGACGATCGCCGCGAGGGCGACGAGCGTCGCCACGCCGACCACCGCGGCGAACCAGCCGCCGACCGTCAGGCGGCGGGTCGTCACGAGACCAGCAGGATCGCGACGTCGTCGGCCAGCGGGCCGCCGTTCTCGCGCTCCGCGGCGGCGATGAGGTCCGAGAGCAGGGTCTCGGGCATCCGCCGCCAGCCCGGCTCCTGGGTGACGTGGCGGGTGAGCTGCGCGGCCAGCCACGCGTCGCCGAGCCGGGCGCCGTCGCCGGCGGTCGTCTGGCCCTCGACGATGCCGTCGGTGTAGAGCAGCAGCGCCCAGTCGCGCGGGAGGTCGACGGTGCTCGCGTCCCAGCGGGCGTCGGGCAGGACCCCGAGCGGCAGGCCGCTGCGCAGCGGCGTGACCGGCACCGCGGCGCCCCCGACGCCGAGCAGCAGCGGCGCGGGGTGGCCGGCGAGGCGCAGGTGCAGCCGCCGCCGGTCCGGGTCGATGGTCACCGCGGCGAGCGTCGTGAAGACCTCCTCGGACTGGCGCTCGGCCACGAGCACCTCCTGCAGCGTGGGCAGGACCTGGTCGTCGGGCGTGCCGCTGAGGACGAGCGTCCGCCAGCCGATGCGCAGCGCGACGCCGGTGGCGGCCTCGTCGGGCCCGTGGCCGGCGACGTCGCCGATGACGAGGTGCACGGCGCCGTCCCCGGTCTGCACCGCGTCGTAGAAGTCGCCGCCCAGCAGGGTCCGGCGCCGGCCCGGGCGGTAGGCCGCGGCCAGGTGGACGCCGGGGTCCGTGACCAGCGGGTTGGGGAGCAGGCCGCGCTCCAGGCGGGCGTTCTCGCGGGCCTCCAGGCGGGCGGCCTCGAGCTCGCGGCGCTGGCCGTCGGCCCGGCGGCGCTCGACGGCGTAGCGGATGGCCCGGGCGAGGAGGGCACCGTCGACCGAGCCCTTGACGAGGTAGTCCTGCGCGCCGGCGCCCACGGCGTCGACGCCGCGCGACTCGTCGGCGAGGCCGGTGAGGACGATCGTGGCGGTCGACGGTGCGGCGGCGCGCAGGCGGTGCAGGGCCTCGAGGCCCGACGCGTCGGGCAGGTCGAGGTCGACCAGCGCGCAGTCGACCCGGGCGACGAGCCGCGCCGCCTCGGCGGCGGTGCGCGCGCGCACGAGCTCGAGCGGCAGCGGGGCGTCCTCGAGGAGGTCCTCGACGATCAGCGCGTCGCCCTCGTCGTCCTCGACGAGCAGCACGCGCAGGGGACTGGCGATCCTGTCGGGGGCTGCGGCGGACAACGGGGTCGGCACCGTACCGCCTGCGGGTAGCATCCGGCCATGCCCGAGGCCTCCACGGCCAGGCGCGCCGCGCGCAACGGCCACCACCCCGGCGGCCTCGACCCGGCCGCGGAGGACGACGGCGCCCCGTCCGGCGCCGGCCCGTCGGGCGCGTCGGCCCTGCTCGGCGCGGTGGTGGGACGGGCCGCCGCGCTGCCCGCCCGCGCGCTGAAGGGCGTCGCCGGCGCCGTCCAGGCGCGGGTGCCCAGCGCCGACCTCGACGAGCGCGACCCGGACTACATCCGCGAGTCGCTGCCCGGGCTGTGGCTGCTGGCGTCGCTCTGGCACCGGGCGGAGGTCCGCGGGCTGGGGAACATCCCGGAGGAGGGCCCCGTCCTCATCGTGGGCAACCACTCGGGCGGCAACATGACGCCGGACACCGGGGTCTTCACGCTCGCGTTCTCCGCGTACTTCGGCGTCGAGCGGCGCTTCCACCAGCTCGCGCACAACCTCGTGGTCTCCTTCCCGGGCCTGGGCTTCCTGCGCAAGTACGGCGTGGTGGCGGCGTCGCCCGAGAACGCGCGGCAGGCGCTGGAGGCGGGCGCGGCGCTGCTCGTCTACCCCGGCGGCGACCACGAGGTCTTCCGCCCGTCCTGGCAGCGCCACCGCGTCGACTTCGACGGCCGCCGCGGCTTCGTGCGCCTCGCGCTCGAGCACGACGTGCCGATCGTCCCGCTCGTGTCGATCGGCGGGCAGGAGACGGCGCTGTTCCTCTCGCAGGGCAAGGGCCTCGCCCGGGCGCTCATGCTCGACCGCACCGCGCGGCTGAAGTCGCTGCCGATCCTGCTGGCGCCGCCGTGGGGGCTCGTCGTCGGCGACTTCACGGGCCACGTGCCGCTGCCGTCGAAGATCGTCGTCGAGGCGCTGCCGCCGATCCACCTGCGCGAGGAGTTCGGGCCCGAGCCCGACGTCGACGAGGTCTACGAGCACGTGACGCGACTCATGCAGGACACGCTGGACGCGCTCGCGGCGGAGCGCCGGCTGCCGGTGGTCGGCTGATGCGCGTCACCGCGTCGATCGACGTCAGCGCGCCGCCCGAGGCGGTCTGGGCGTTCGTCGACGACCCCACCCGCTACCTCGAGTTCATGCGCGGGGTGACGCGCTGGGAGGTCGTCGGCGAGCAGCGCTCGGGCTGCGGGACGCGGGTGCGCACGCTGCTGCAGGTCGGCTCGGCGGAGGTCGGCGGGCTCGTCGAGGTCGTCGAGCACGTGCCGTGCTCGGAGCTGTCGTGGGTGTCCATCACCGGCGCCGACCAGCGCGGGCGCTGGCGGCTGCGCACGAGGCGTCCGGGCCGCACGACCGTCGAGCTGCGCCTCGCCTACGGGGTCGCCGGCTCCGGGCTGCTGGGCGCGATCGCCGAGCGCCTGGCGGCACCGCAGATCCGCGGCCACCTGCGCCGGTCGCTGCAGCAGCTCAAGCGCCAGGTCGAGTCCGAGCAGCTGCGCGCGACCGCCGCGCAGCGCCGTGCCGCGCGCCAGCGCGTCGCCTAGCTGCCGCGGGCGCGGCCTATACGCTGGATCGCCTGATGGTCGCCGGGTCGGCGCTCGACATCCTCGTCGTGGACGACGACGCGCCCCTGCGCGACATGCTCACGCGGTCCTTCGAGCGCGAGGGCCATCGGGTCATCGCGGTGGGCGACGGCCACGCCGCGCTGGAGGAGGCGGCGGGCCGCGGGTTCGACGTCGTCCTGCTCGACGTGGCGCTCGGCGCGGGACCGACGGGCCACGACGTGGCGCGCACCCTGCGCGCCCGGCGCAACGTCGTGCCGATCATCATGCTCACCGCGCTGGACTCCGAGGCCGACGCGGTCCAGGGCCTCGAGGCCGGCGCCGACGACTACGTCACCAAGCCGTTCGGCCTGGCCGAGCTGCGCTCGCGCATCCGGGCGGTGCTGCGGCGCTCGTCCGGGCGCGTCCTGGACGACGCGACGATCCGCATCGGCCCGGTCGTGCTCGACCAGCGCCTGCGCGAGGTCTCCGTCGACGACAAGCCGGTGCGGCTGACGTTCAGCGAGTTCGAGCTGCTGCAGTGCCTCATGTCGCGGCCCGGGCGGCTGTTCAACCGCCAGGAGCTGCTGCGGTCGATCTGGGGCGACAGCGCGTTCCGCGACCCCCGCGCGATCGACGTCCACATCCGCCACCTGCGCGAGAAGCTCGAGGCGACGCCGGAGGACCCGAAGCTCATCCTCACGGTGCGCGGCGCGGGCTACCGCTTCCGCGACCGGTGAGGCGCGGCGCGCTGCTCGGCCTGCGCGGTCGGCTGGCGCTCGCGCTCGTCGCGACGGCCATCGCGACCCTCGCCGTGGCCGCCCTCGCGCTGCTGTCCCCGCTGCAGGACCGCCTGCGCGAGCAGTCGCGCGAGTCGGTGCGGGCCGCGACGCTCTCGCTGCGCCCGCAGCTCGAGGACCTGCTCGCGCGCGAGCGCGGGATCGGCGCGGACGTCACCGACGCCGTGTTCGACCTCGCCGCGCGCACGAACTCCCGGGCGATGCTCATCCCGGCGACGCCGTTCGTGCAGACCGATCGACGGCTGGACACCGAGACGTCGCGCCCCCGCTTCGACGACGTCTACGAGGTCTTCATCGGCGACCCGCCCCGGACCGTCGAGTCGGTCACCGACGAGGGCACGCGCATCGCGGTGCCGCTGCGGGTCCGCGACCGCGACCTGTGGGTCCTGGCGGTCCGCAAGCCCGAGCGCGACATCGATGCCGTCTTCGGCGAGGTGCGCGATGCGTTCCTCACCGCGGCGCTCGTCGGCCTCGGCGTCGCGCTGCTGCTGGGCGCGGCGCTGTCGTCGACGCTGTCGCGGCGGCTGGGCCGGCTGCGCGCGGTCGCGCTGCGCCTGGCCGAGCAGGGTCCGGACGCGCCGCCGCCGACCGACCGCGGCCAGGACGAGATCGGCGACCTCGCGCGCGCGTTCACGGCGATGCAGGTCGCGCTGCGCCGCCAGGAGGCGGCCCGCCGCGCGTTCGTGGCCACGGCGTCGCACGAGCTGCGCACGCCGCTGACCTCGCTGCAGGGGACGATGGAGCTGCTCGAGGAGGACCTCGCGCTCGACGAGGTCGACGTGCGCGACGCGCGCACGCAGATCGGCGCGGCGCGCGGCGAGCTGCGGCGCCTCGGCGTCCTGGCCACCGAGCTGCTCGAGCTCAGCCGCCTCGACGCCGGCGTCGAGCTGCATCCCGAGCCCGTCGAGCTCGGCGAGCTCGTCCGCGCGGTGAGCGCCGAGTTCGTCCTGCGCGCCCGCGAGGCGGGCGTCACGGTCGAGGCCGTCCCGCCGCCCGCGCCGGTCTGGGCCCGCGCCGACGCCAGCGCCGTCGCCCGCGTCGTCCGGATCCTGCTCGACAACGCCCTGCGCTTCTCCCCCGCCGGCACCACGGTCCGCGTCGAGCCCGCCTACCACGGCGACCGCGCGACGCTCGAGGTGACCGACCAGGGCCCGGGCGTCCCGGACGACGAGCGCGACGCGATCTTCGAGCGCTTCCGCCGCGGCACCCGCACCGGCGGCGAGGGCGGCTTCGGCCTCGGCCTGGCGATCGGCCGCGAGCTCGCCACGGGGATGTCGGGCACCCTCGTCCTCGCGGACGCCGACGGCGGCGCCCCGGGCGCCCGCTTCGTCCTCGCGCTTCCGCCCGCGCCGCCGGGCGGGTGACCGGGGGCGCGCGCGGGTGCTGGCGCGGGCGCGCGCGGGTGCTGGCGCGGGCGCGCGCGGGCGCGAAGGCGTGACGCGGCGGTGGTGATCCGTGACGCGCGCGGCGCCACGATCGCCGCGTGGACCGTGAGTGGGGACTTCCGCTCGAATGCCGAGCGCAACTCCCCACTCACGTGCGAGAGGGGTCGCTCGCCGGCCTGGCGACGATCCAGAAGGGGGTGGTCTCCCACGCCCAGCTGTCCGAGCTCGGCTTCTCGGACCCCGCGATCCGGCGCCGCATCAAGGCGGGCCGCCTGCGGGAGGTCCACCGGGGCGTGTACGTCGTCGGGCACGGGGCGCTCCACCCCCGTGCGCCGTGGATGGCGGCGGTCCTCGCCGGCGGCGCGCACGCGGTGCTGAGCGACACCTCCTGCGGCGCGCTCTGGAGCATCGCGCCGAACCCCGAGACGACGGTCCACATCACCGTCACGGGCGACTGCGGACGTGACTGCGACGGGATCACGCCGCACCGTCGCCGACTGGCACCGCAGGATCGCACCAGCCGAGACGGGATCCCGTGCACCTCGGTGGCACGGACGCTGCTCGACATCGCCGACACGCGGCCGTCGCTGCTCGTCGCAGCGTGCGAGGCCTCGGTGCGCGAGCGGCTCTTCGATGGCGCGGCTCTTGCGGAGGTCCTCGACCGCTGCCGCGGCAACCGTGGCGCCGGACGCCTGCGGCGTGCCGTCAGCGAGCTCACCGACGACCCCGACATCCTGCGCAGCGAGCTCGAACGACGGCTCAAGGCGCTGCTCGGGGGTGCTTCCCTGAGGAAGGCGCCTCGGTTCAACCAGCACGTGGCGGGATCGTCGGGGACGCTCTGGGAGGTCGACGTGCTCTGGCGGGTCCAGCGGCTCGTCGTCGAGGCCGACAGCCGCGCGTACCACGGGACCCGGAGCGCACGTGAGCGCGACGCGGCGAAGCAGCGCGACCTGGAGGCCGGTGGTTGGGAGGTCTGGCGCGTTCGATGGCGAGACGTCCACGCCGGCCGAACCGCCCTCCTCACTGCCCTGGACGACCGGCTGCGCACGTGAGTGGGGACTTGCGCTCGACATGCGAGCGCAACTCCCCACTCACGACGACGGGCGGCCCCGGAGGGCCGCCCGTCGGGACGAACGCGCGGTGGGCGCCCGTGCCCTACGCCGCCTCGAGCGCCTCGCGCTCGTACTGCGTGGACGGCGTGTTGCGGTACGGGTTCTCGGAGTCGGCGTCGGTCTGCTCCTCGTGGTACGCGGACTCGACGTTGACCGCCCAGATGTCGTGGCGCTCGCCGTCGAGGACGTTGTCCACGGCGCGCATGGCGCTGAGCATCGAGTGGTCGGAGTTGTTGTAGCGGTGCAGGCCGTTGCGGCCGACCTGGACGAAGCCCTGGAGCGGGTCGAGCCAGGAGCGGATGGTGGCGACGCGGTCGGCGTACTCGGCGTCGTACATGGGGTACGCCTTCGGGACGCGGACGACGTAGCCGCGGCGGACGTCCTGCGCCTTCGCGAGGCCGAGCAGCTCGATCTCACGGGTGGCCAGCGCGATGAGGTCCTCATCGGAGGAGTCCCAGAGCTCGTCGCCCTTGAAGCAGAAGTACTCCATGCCGATCGAGGCGGTGTCCGGGTCGGGCACCATCCACGGGCTCCAGGAGCGGAAGTTCTGGATGCGCCCGACCTCGACGCTGTCCTCGTGGATGTAGATCCAGTTGTCGGGGAAGAGGTCCTTGCCGTCGAGGATGAGCGCGACGGTCAGGAAGTCGCGGTAGCGCAGGCCCTGGGCGGCCTCGCGGACCTCCTTGGGCGCCGTCGGCGACGCCATGCCGACGGTGTTGCGCAGCGGCAGCGACGAGATCGTCGCGCGGGGCTCGAGGACGTCGTCGGGGGTGTGGACGCGCACGACGCGGCCGTCCTCCACCTCGATCTTCGTCGCCGGGCAGTTGAGCCGGACCTCGCCGCCCATCTCCTCGATGCGCGTCGTCATCGTCTCCCACATCTGCCCCGGCCCGAAGCGCGGGTAGTTGAAGGCGTCGATCAGCGACTTGATCTTGTTGCCCTTGTTGCCGAAGAACGCGGCCTTGGCGGCCGACATGAAGGACAGGCCCTTGATGCGCTGGGCGGCCCACTCGGCGCGCAGCTCGGTCGTCGAGACGCCCCACACCTTCTCGGTGTAGCCCTTGAAGAAGTGCTGGTAGAGGCGCCAGCCGAAGCGGTTGGAGACCCACTGCTCGAGGTTCTCCTCCTTGCCCTTGGGCTTGACCGCCGCCCACAGGTAGGAGAGGCCGCAGAGCACGAGCTCGACCGGGCCGAGCTTCTTGATGACGTCGGTGCCCTTGAGGGGGTAGTCGAGGTACTTGCCCCGCCAGAAGATGCGCGACATCCGCGGGCGCTTGAGGAACTCGTCGCCCATGATCTCGTGCCAGAGGTCGTCGACCTCCTGGTTCTTCGTGAAGAAGCGATGCCCGCCCAGGTCGAAGCGGTAGCCGTCGGGGTCGACGACCGTCTTGGCGATGCCGCCGACCTGGTCCTCGGCCTCGAGGACGACGACCTTCCGGCCGCGCTTGGCGATCAGGTAGCCGGCGGTGAGGCCGGCGGGGCCACCGCCGATCACGACGTAGGGGCGGGCGTCCGGGCCCTCGTCGTCCGACGACAGGGTGGGCGGGACGGCGTCAGCGAGCGTCATACGTCCCCGCACACTGCCCGGTCGCGCGCGCGACGCGACACGCGTCTAACGCCTCCCAACCGGTCCTAACACGCGCTAACACGGACCGCTCGGTCCTCCGGGAAGCGGTGCAGTGCCCGGCGCTAGGGCCGCTGGAACGGCCCCTCGGTGCTCGGGCGCGCCGGCGCTCGGACCTCGACTGCCGCCGGCGGGGGCGGCGGCGGCAGGACGAGCGGCCTGGCCGTGCGCCGGTAGACGACGGCGCGCACGCCGCGCGGCAGCCGCCGGTCCTCGAACTTCGGCAGCGCCTCGACGCGCCGCAGGCCGCCCGTGTGGTCCAGCGCCCGCTCCCACTGCGCCGCGCGCTTGCGCACGAGCCGCGTCCACGGGGCCCGCCACTGGCTCGTGCGGATGATCGGCTGGATGAGCAGCAGGTGCTGGCCCGTCTCGAGCTGCGGCAGGACCTCGCGGGAGACCGCGATCGGCCCGGTCTCCTCGAGGCGCTCCAGCGCGTCGCGCCAGTCGAAGACCTGCGGGTCGGGGACCCAGCCCAGCGCGTCGGCCCACCGCAGCCCGTCGCCGAGGTAGTAGCGCATGAGCGGCCCCTGCTCGGGGTGCGTCGACAGCACGACGTCGCCGTCGCGCACGTAGTGGGACTCCTCGAGCGTGCGCGCCACCCGGTAGGCGTCGCTCTTGCCGCGCAGCTGGCGCTCGCGGCCGTCGGTCCACAGGAGCAGGACGACGAGCAGCGCCATGAGCCCGAGCCGCCCGTAGCGCGCCAGGCCGATGCCCAGCAGCAGCAGGACGGGCCCGACGAACGTCGCGAAGTACCGGCTCGCCCACGCGGGCGACGCCTGCGAGGCCAGGAAGGCCACCAGCAGCCCGAGCCCGCCCGCCAGCGCGATCGCCTTGATCGCCCGCGCCGTGGGATCGCGCCGCGCGCCCGGTCGCCGCAGGACGACCCCGAGCCCCGCCAGCCCGACGAACACCCCGAGGATCCCGGAGCCCTCGCCGCCGATGAGCCCGCCCAGCCCGTTGATGACCGCGTCGAACCCCGGCCGCTCGGCCCACGGCGCGCCGGTGTGCGCGGCCTGGAAGAGCAGCGACGGGATCCACGGCAGGTAGACGACGCCGAGCGCGCCGAAGCCCAGGACGCCGTCGCGCAGCAGCGCGCGCCGGCCCTCGCGGTCGTCCTGCAGCGCGAGCACGACCACCGCCCCGGCGCAGCCGACCAGGAGGAAGAGCCCCCAGTTGTGGGCGTAGGCGAGCGCGGCGGCACAGGCGACGAACAGCGGGATCGCGCCCCGGCGACGCGCCCCGTAGGCCAGCGCGAACGTCGCGCAGGTGGCGAGCGACAGCAGCGCCACCAGCGCGTACATCCGCGTCTCCTGCGCGTAGTACGTCAGGTACGGGTTGAACGCCGCGAGCGCCGCGACCGCCCAGCCCGTGCGCACGCCGGCGATCGCCCGGCCGGCGAGGAACCCCACGGGGATGGTGGTCAGCGCGAAGAGCAGCGAGAGCGCGTGGGTGCGCTCCTCCCCGTCGCCCACGACCTCGATCCAGAGGTGGAGCAGCAGGTAGTACAGCGGTGGCGACCCGTCCTGGCGCAGGACGCCCGGGATGTCGAAGAAGCCGTGCGACGAGATGCCGACCGACAGGCCCTCGTCGATCCAGAACTTCGCGTCGAGGGCCTGCGTGCGCAGGGCCAGCGACAGCCCTGCGACCAGCGCGAGGCCGGCGAGGACCGCGACCGGCAGCCGGCGCAGCGCCGCGCTCACCGCCCGCCCTCGCACGCCGCCACGACGCGCCAGCCGGGCGCCGTCGCCAGCGTCCGCTGCGCGACGCCGTCGAGCCCGCGCAGCGTCGGCACCGCCCGCGCGCCCTCGATGGTGTTCACCCGGAAGACGACCGCCGGCGGGCGCGGCTCGAGCGCCACCTCCGTCGTGTGGACGTGCAGGTGCCACGCGACCGACGGGACGAGGAACGGGCCGGTGTACGGGCGACCGCAGTCGCGCAGCGCCTCGGCGCCACCCGCCCGGTCCACGAGCCCCTCGAGCTCACCCAGCAGGTCGGCCTGGTACTCGACGGAGTCCAGCGCCGTGTCCAGCCGCGAGGTCGACGACGCCACGAACAGCGCGCCGAGCGCCACCGCCGCGACGACGACCGGGACGCGCAGCCGTTGCAGCGCCCAGCCCGCGCCGGCGCCCGCGAGGACGATGCCCAGGACGACGGGCGGGATGAGGTAGCGCTGGTTGCCCGAGAAGCCGCCGCCCGAGGTCATGAGCGCGACGATCGCCAGCCAGGCCGCGCCGAGGGCGACGAGGCCCGCGAGCTGCCTGTCGCGGCGCACCACGACCGCCACGAGCGCGAGGACGAGCCCGACCTCGGCGGGGACGACGAGCATCTTCTCGGCGTCCTCGAGGATCCGCAGCACCGGGTCGTCGGCGAACGTCGCCGCCCCCGGGTTGGGGTTCTGCGCGCGCGACATCGCCCGCAGCGGATCGCCCGAGCCCCACCACTCCGGCAGCGTCCAGATCGCCACGGTGAAGGCGCCCAGGCCGACGACGAGCCGCGGACCGAGGTAGCGGCGCCACAGCAGCCACGCGCCGTAGAGGCCGAGGAACGGCCACGCCTCAGGACGCAGGAGGCCCGTCCCCACCCCGAGCAGGAACGCCGCGCGCCGGTCGCCCGCGAGGTGGCGGTCGACCGCCGCCAGCAGCAGGCCCACGAGCAGCGGCTCGGAGTTGCCCAGCGCGCTGTTGCGCACGAGCCACGGCGCGACGAGCAGCGCGCCCGCCGCGGCCAGACCCCCCGGCACGCCACCGCCCAGCCGCTTGGCCACGCGGAAGCCGAACACCACGGCCAGGACGTCGCCCGCCCGGGCGACGACGAGCCACAGGGAGGGCGCCGCGTCGCCGAAGAGCGAGAAGACGGTCGTGCAGATCACCGGCAGCGGCTTCCACGACGGACCGTCGGTCGTCATGAGGTCGAGGTGCGTGACCTCGCGACCCCAGACGATCCACGCCCACGGGTCGTACGTCGGGGCCGAGGGCCCCAGCAGCGAGAGCGCGCCGATCGCCAGCGCGACCACGACGAGCAGCACGCCGGGACGGCGGACGTCTGGCAGCGGGCCGGGGCCCGGGCGGCGGCCGGCCTCGGCGACCGGTCGCGCGGCGGGGTCCTCGGTCAGCACGGCCGTGGAGCGTAGTCGGCGCGCCGCCTTGCAGCCCCTGCGATGCTCAGCAGATGCAGCGGCTCCGGCTGGCGGTCGTGCTCGCGCTGGCCCTCGTGCCGGCCGGCTGCGCCGCGGCCCAGGCCGCCCCGCGCACCGCCCCGACGGTCGCCGAGGCGCGCGAGGCCGTCGCGCTGGCGCAGGACGTCGTCGCGGGCGATCCCGGCGCGCGTCACGTCGACGCCACGGTCGCCCTCGCCCAGGTCGCCGAGACCGCCAGGGCACTGCCGCCCGACGAGCGCCGGGAGGCCCGCCGCCTGCTCGCCCGCCCCGACGACAGCGCCGGCGTCCCCGGCGGCCTCGTCTACTCGCCCGCCGAGCGCGCGGGCCTCAAGTGGGTCTGCCGCGGCGGCTTCTGCGTGCACTGGACGACGGTCGAGCCCGCCGCGCCCGACCTCACCGACAGCGACCTCGACGGCGTGCCCGACTACGTCGCCACCGCGCTCAGCGTCTACGCCGACGAGGTCGGACCGTGTGAGAGCACGACCGCCCCGGGCGTCTGCGGCCGGCCCGCCACCGGCGGCCCCGGCACGGCCTCCGGCCTGGGCTGGCCCACGCCCCTGCCCGACGGCCGCGGGGCCGCCGGCCCGAACCGCGACGCGACCGACGTCTACGTCCTGGACCTCGACGGCGCGCTGTACGGCGCGACGATCGTCGAGGCGACCAGCGACGCCCCGGCCCCGGCCTTCGAGCTCATCGACGATGACTTCTCACCGACCGAGTACCGCGGCAAGACGGGCCTCGAGGCGCTGCGCGTCACCGCCGCCCACGAGCACCACCACGCGATCCAGTTCGGCCTGGACCGCCTCGCCGACAGCTGGCTGTTCGAGGCGACCGCCGTGGTGATGGAGGACCTCGTCTTCCCCACCATCGACGACTACGTCCGCTACGTCGACACCGCCTGGAACCCCGAGCTCCCGCTCACCACGCCGCCGTCCGACGAGGACAGCCACGCCTACGCCGCGGCGGTCTTCCTGCACTGGCTGCGCGCCCACCGCGGCGGCGACGCGCTGCTGCGCGACGCGTGGGCCGGCTCGCGCGCGGCGGGCCACCTGTCCACCGCGGCGCTGGACCGCGCCCTTGGCGCCCGCGGCGCGGGCTCCTTCGCCGACGCGCTGCTCGACTTCTCCGCCGCGAGCGCCGAGTGGCGCGCGCCCGGGGCCGGCTTCCCCGACGGCTACGCCGCCGTGCGCCGCCGCGGCTCGCTGCCCGTGGGCACCGAGGTCGGCCTCCAGCTCGACCACACCGGCGCCCTGCTGTTCGACGTCCCCGTGGCGCAGGAGCCGTCGATCACCCTCGAGGTCGCCTCGGGACGCGGCGCGTTCGCCGGCGGGGTCGCGCTCGTCGGCCGCACCGGCGGCGACGAGGGCGCCGGTCAGGTGACGACCGCCATCGGGCGCGCCGGGGCCGACGGCCGGGCCTCCGCCACGCTCCCCGACCCGGCGCGCTTCGGCCGCATCACCGCCGTCGTGGTCAACGGCGAGAGCGGCACGGCGGGCTTCCGCCCCGACGTCGACGACTGGGCCTGGACCCGCGACGACGAGCCGCTGACGCTCGCGCTGCGCCGGCCCGCCCCGCCCGCTCCCCCGCCGCCGCCGGTGTCGGCCGTCAGCGCCGACCGCCGCGCGCCCACGGTCACGATCCGCCTGGGCCGCCAGCGGCTGGCGACGGTCCTGCGACGCGGGCTGCGGGTCCCCGTGGGCTGCGACGAGGCGTGCACGATCAGCGCCACCACGCGCCTCGAGACGAAGGCCGGCAAGCGGCTGCGGCTGCGCAGCACGGTCGGGCGCGCCACGGGCCGGCTGTCCCGGGCCGGCACGAAGGTCGTCGTCCTCAAGCTCTCGAAGGCGGCCCGCACGAAGCTGCGCCGCCAGCGCTCGGTCAAGCTCGTGCTCACCGTGAGCGTCCGCGACGGCTCGTCGAACAGCCGCCGCCTCGTGCGCAGCGCGACGCTGAAGCGCTAGTCGATCTCGAGCCGCGCGTCCTCGAGGTCGAGGTCGCGCTCGATGCGGCGCATGATGTCGTCGGTGATGAGGCCGCGGTTGCGCAGCCGGATGATCTCGGCGCGCTCGGCCTGCAGCACCTGCCGGCGCAGCTGCTGGTAGGCCTGCGATCCGCGCTCGATGTCGCCGTCGTCGGCCTCGTCGAGCTGGGCCTCGAAGCGGCGGACGCGGAACTCGTAGAGCCCGCGCATGCGCTCGTGGGTCCCGTCCCGCACCCAGTCCTCCTCGCGCAGCTCCTCGAGGCGGTCGAGCGCCGCCTGCGCCGCGCGCAGCCGCGCCTCGGCCTCCTGCTCGGCGACCGACTGCTCGTCGTCGAAGATCCGCGCGCGCTCGATGAGCGGCCCGAGCGTCATGCCCTGCCCCACGACGGTGACGAAGATCACCGCGAAGGCGCAGAAGACGATGAGGTCGCGCTCGGGGAACGGCGCGCCGCTGTCGGTCTCGAGCGGCAGGGCGAGCGCCGCGGCCAGCGAGACCGCGCCGCGCATGCCCGACCACCCGAGCAGGCCGAGGAACCGCGCGTCGGGCGGTGGCTCGCGCACGCCGCGCCAGCGCTCGAGCATCCGGGCCAGCCACGCCCACGGGAACAGGAAGACCATCCGGATGAGCGTCACCGCCGCCGAGACCGCGAGGCCGTAGCCCAGCAGCTCGCCGATCGAGCGCTCGTCGAGCGCCTCGAGCGCGGCGTGGACCTGCGTGCCGACGAGCACGAACAGCACGGCGTTCATCGCGAAGACGAGCAGCTCCCAGAACACGAAGGCCTGGATGCGGGTCTGGGGCGTGATGAGCTGCGGCGAGTTCCAGCCGAGGAACAAGCCGCTCGTGACCGCCGCGAGCACGGCGGAGACGTGCAGCGCCTCGGCCGGCAGGTACGCGAAGTACGGCGTGATGAGCGAGATCGCGATCTCGACCGGCGGGTCGTCGAGCCGCGCGCGCAGCTGCCCGATGAGCCAGCCGACCGCGAGGCCGATGGCGATGCCCGCCAGCGAGCTGTAGACGAACTCGAACGTGGCGTCGGCCAGCGAGAAGCTGCCGGACACCGCGGCGGCGACGGCGAACGAGTAGACGATGAGGCCCGAGGCGTCGTTGACCAGCGCCTCGCCCTCGACGAGCGTCACGAGCCGGCGCGGCGCGCGCGTGCGCTGGGCGATCTGCACGGCCGCGACCGGGTCGGTGGGCGAGACGATCGCGCCGAGCACGAACGCCGCCTCCCACGGCAGCCCGACCACCCAGTGGGCGACCGCCGCGACGCCGAGCGCCGTGACCACCACCAGCACGATGGCCAGCAGGGCGATCGGCCGCGCGTTGGCCCGCAGGTCCTGCAGCGAGGAGAAGAACGCCGCCGAGTACAGCAGCGGCGGCAGGAAGGCGAGCAGGACGACCTCGGGCGGCAGCTCGACGTCCTCGGCGCCCGGCAGGAACGCCAGCAGGACGCCGCCCGCCACCAGCGGGATCGGGTACGGGACGCCGGTCCGCGAGCTCAGCAGGAGCAGCAGCCCGGCACCGAGCAGCAGCGCCAGGACAAGGAGCTCGCCGTGCACGCCGGGCGGGCCTCGCTACTCGCGCGTCGTGAGCGTGGCGACGGCCATCGCCGCGGCGCCCTCGCCGCGGCCGACGAAGCCCATGCCCTCGCCCGTCGTCGCCTTCACGTTCACGCGCTCCGGAGGGACGCCCAGACCCGCCGCCAGGGAGACGCGGATCGCGTCGCGGTGCGGCCCGACCTTCGGGCGCTCGAGCACGAGCGTCGTGTCCACGTGCTCGACGGCCAGGCCGCGGTCGCCCACGAGGCCGAGCACGTGGCGCAGCAGCGCCATCGAGTCGGCGTCGCGCCAGCGCTCGTCGGTGTCGGGGAAGTGCTGGCCGATGTCGCCGAGGCCGGCGGCGCCGAGCAGCGCGTCGATGACCGCGTGGGTGAGCACGTCGGCGTCGGAGTGGCCCGCGAGCCCCTCGTCGTGCGCGACCTCCACGCCGCCGAGCACGAGCCGGCGGCCCGCGGCGAACCGGTGGCTGTCGTAGCCGATCCCGGTCCGCACGACGCTCATCCGATCGGCTCCCGGCGGACCTCGCGCCGGCGGAAGGTCGCCAGCTCGGTGACGCCGTGGTCGGCCAGCCACTGCAACGTCGGCTCGTAGCCGTGGCCCAGGACGTCGGGCGTGTGGGCGTCGGAGCTCAGGACGATCGGGTTGCCCGCGTCGACGACCATCTCGAGGAACGGCGACGACGGGTAGACCTCGCCCACCGGCTTGCGCAGGCCCGCGGTCGAGACCTCGACGGCGATGCCGGAGTCCGCGATCTGGTCCATCGCCAGGTCGTAGTAGAAGCGCGGGTCCTTCTCGGGGACCGGCCGCTCCTTGCCCCAGTGCTTCACGAGGTCGGGGTGCGCGAGGAGGTCGAAGAGCCCGCTCGCGGCGGCCTCGCCGAGCCAGGTGAAGTACGTGCGCCAGACCTCGTCGGCCGACCGGCCCGACGTCCAGACGTCGAAGCGGTCGTAGTCCACGGCGCCGTCGCCCAGGAAGTGCACCGAGCCGACGACGTAGTCCCACTCCTGCTCCTCGAGCAGCGACGCCATCCGGTCCTCGCGGCCCGGGATGAAGTCGGCCTCGATGCCGAGCAGCAGGTCGGTGTCCTCGCGCACGAAGCGCGCGTAGGCGTCGAGGTCGTCGCGGGCGCTCTCGCGCCAGTACTGGTGGTCCCACACGTCCAGGGCGCGGGTGAAGCGGTAGACGTGCTCGCTCACGCCGAGCTCGGTGATCCCGCGCTCGGTGGCGACGGTCCGGTAGCGCTCGGCGTTGGCGGCGGTGAAGTAGCGCTCGGCCGGCGTGTCGGGGCCGTCCGGTCGCAGGTGGACGTGGAGGTCGGTCAGCAAGGCTCGTGGCGGAGGTGGTGGATCAGCCCGCGGCGGCGCGGGCGGCGAGCAGGGACTCTGCCAAGAGGAGGTCCTCGGGGGTCGTCACCTTGAGGTTCGTGCGCGGGGCGGGCACCAGGCGCACGGTCCCGCCGAGCGCCTCGACGAGCGACGCATCGTCGGTGGCGGCGGCCAGGACGGCGTCGTCCTGGGCCAGGGCGCGCTCGAGCACGTCGCGGTGGAAGGCCTGAGGCGTCTGGACGGCCCACAGCGTGGCGCGGTCCAGCGTCTCGCGCACGACGTCGCCGCCGGGGTCGGTGCGCTTGGTCGTGTCGACGACGCGCGCCGCTGCGATGGCGGCGTCGGCGCCGTCCAGGCCGGCGAGGACGTCGTGGACCGTCCCGGGCTCGAGCAGCGGCCGGGCCGCGTCGTGGACCAGCACCGGGCCCCCGGCGCTCGCCGCGGCCAGCGCGTTGCGCACCGAGTGCGAGCGCTCCGCACCGCCGCGCACGCCGACGGTCCCGGGCGGGGGCTCGACGCCCTCCGGGAGCGCGACGACGACCTCGTCGCACGTCGCGCGCAGCACGTCCAGGCTCCACTCGAGCATGGGACGGCCCCTCAACGCGACGAGCGCCTTGGGACCCGAAGATCCCAGGCGCTCGCCGCGTCCGGCGGCCACGAGCAGCGCGACCGCCACTTCCGTGTCCTCGAAGGCTCAGCCGGCCTTGGCCAGCTTCTCCTCGGCGGAGGTCGTCAGGAGGTCGTCGAGGTAGGCCTCGGCCTCCTCCTCGTCCTTCTCGAGCGCGTACATCAGCTCGGAGGCGAGGATCTTCTTCGCGCGGGTGAACATCTGCTTCTCACCCGTCGACAGGCCCTTCTCGTGCTCGCGCAGCGCCAGGTTGCGCACGACCTCGGCGAGCTCGTAGATGTCGCCGGTCTTGATCTTGTCGCGGTTGTGCTTGAACCGGCGGTTCCAGTTCTTGGGCATCTCCGAGACGTCGTCCTGCAGGACCGCCAGGACCTTCTTGACCGTCTCCTCGTCGATGACGCGGCGCAGGCCCGCGATGCCGGCGTTGGCACACGGGACCATGACGGTCATGTCGTTGTGGAGGATCTTGATGGTGAGGTACTCCTTCTCCTCACCGAACATCTTGCGCAGCTCCTTCTTGAGGACCTTGCCCGCCCCGTGGTGCGGGTAGACGACGTTGTCGCCCACCTCGAAGAGGATGTTCTCGATGACCGGGGCCTCGAGGTCCTCGAGCATCTGGTCTTCCGTTGCCTCGGGAATGGTGTTCCTCCTTGTCGCGCCGACCGCTGCCTACGTCTGCAGGTAGCGGTCGACGAGGTTGATCTCCTGCAGGCGGCGAAGGCCCTCGCGGATGTCCTTCGCCCTGATCTCGCCGACGCCCTCGACGGTCTCCAGCTCTGCGTCGGTGGCGGCGAGCAGCTCGTCCAGACCGCCGAACTCCTTGACGATCTGCGTGACGACGAGCTTCGGCAGGCGCGGGATGCGCCCCAGGATCCGGTAGCCGCGAGGGCTGACCGGATAGTCCAGCGTGTTGAGCTTGCGGTCGTAGCCCAGGAGCTCGGCGAGGCGGCCGAAGTCGAGGAGGTCCTGGTGGGGCATGCGCCCCAGCTGGTCGAGGGAGGCGGCGAAGGCCTCGTCGGCGTCCTCGGCCAGGTAGTCGTGCAGGAGCGCGCCCTTGTCGCCGGCGACGCCGACCATCGTCTCCTCGAGCTGCATCTCGATGAGCCGGCCCTCCGTGCCGAGCTCGACGATGTAGCGCTCGATCTCGACGGCCATGCGCGTCACGAGCTCGGAGCGCTGGAGGACCGTCAGGACGTCGTGCAACGTGGCACCGCCCTCGAACTCGAGGGCGGTGAGGCGGGTCGAGACCTGGTCGAGCCGCGTCCGGTACTTGTCGAGCGTCGCCAGGGCCTGGTTGGCCTTGGCGAGGACGACGGGGATGTCCTCGAGGATGTACTTCGCGCCGTCGACGTAGAGCGAGACGACCTCGCGACGCTGCGAGACGGCGATGACGAGCGCGTCGGTCTGCTTGGACACGCGCTCGGCGGTGCGGTGGCGGGTGCCGGTCTCCAGCGTGAGGATCGTGGGATCCGGCATGAGCTGGACGTTGGCCATCGCGATCTTCGTCGCGTTGGCGTTCAGGACCAGCGCGCCGTCCATCTTCGCCAGCTGGTAGAGCAGGCCGGGCGAGTAGTCGGCGTCGAGCTTGATGCCGCCGGAGAAGAGGAAGCCGAGCTCCTCGGGGTCGCCGATGGCCAGCAGGCCGCCGGTGCGCGCGTGCAGGATGTTGTCGATCCCCTCGCGCAGGGCACTACCAGGAGCGACCATCTCCAGCGCCTTGACGAGCCGGGGCTCCTGACGGCTCTCGAGCTCGGTGAGCTCGTCCCCGGAACGCTGCACCATCGACACCGATGGTACCAGGGACCCCCCGTTCCAGCGGTCCGCCTCGGATCCTGCTCAGGGTCGGTCCTTCCGGGTGGCGGCAGCCTATCCCCCTGCGACCGACGGCGCATGGACGCCGCGTCAGGGGCGGCTCGCCCGCACCTGGAAGATCGAGGTGAAGCCCGAGCGGAAGCCGTTGCGCGCCGCACGCAGGTACAGCCGCCAGACGCGCACGCGCTCGGCGCCCGCGAGCTGCACCGCCTCGTCCAGACGGCCGTCGAGGTTGGCGATCCAGTGGCTGAGCGTCTGCGCGTAGTCGTGGCGCAGGTCCTCGACGTGGTGGGGCTCGAAGCCTGCCCGCTCGAGGGCGTGCAGGACGCGGCTGAGGTGCAGCGGCGCCGCGTCGGGGAAGACGTAGCGCTCGGAGAACGGCCCGGCCTCGGGGTCGGTGTGGCGCAGCCGGGCGATGCCGTGGTTGAGCAGCCGGCCCCCGGGACGCAGGAGGCGGTGCAGCTGCTGCGCGTAGGCGTCGATCTGGACGTTGCCGACGTGCTCGACCATCCCGATCGACGCGATGACGTCGAACGGGCCGTCGTCGATCGCGCGGTAGTCCATCACGCGGATCTCGACCCGGTCGCCCACGCCGGCCTGCGCGACCCGCTCGCGCGCCAGGCGGGCCTGCGGCTCGGACAGCGTGATGCCGACGACGCGGGCACCGTGCTCGCGCGCCGCGTGGATCGCGAAGCTCCCCCAGCCGCAGCCGACGTCGAGCACGCGCTCCCCGGGCTGGAGGCCGAGCTTCGTGCAGACCATCTCGCGCTTGGCGTGCTGGGCCTCCTCGAGCGTCGTCGCGCCGCGCGAGAAGACCGCGCAGCTGTAGGTCATGGACGCGTCGAGGAAGAGCGCGAAGAAGTCGTTGGAGACGTCGTAGTGGTGGCGGACGGCGCGGGCGTCGCGCTCGACGCTGTGGCGCCGGCCACGAGGGCGCAGCTCCGAGACCGGGCGGCGGGGCGGCCGGCGCAGGCCGACGGCGCGGGCGGCGAGCGCCCCGAGGCGCAGCTGCTCGCGGCCGTCGATCGGCGCCGGCTTCCAGCCGTTGAGCAGCTCGAGGACGGCGTCGAGGTCGTCGACCTCCAGCGCGCCGCTGACGTACGCGCGCCCGACGCCGAGCTGGCCCGGCGCCCGCAGCACGTGGGCCAGCGCGTCCGGGCCGCGCAGGCGGAAGACCGGGCCGCCGCCGTCGCCGGTGGTGGGATCCAGTCGCGTGCCGTCCCAGAGCTCGACGGCGAAGGGCCGGTCGGGCAGCGCCCGAGCCAGCTCCGCGGTGAACGAGCGCGTGGCGGAGCGTGCCATGCCCGTCCACGGTACTGCCGTCCTAGCGGTCCTCCCGGCGGGCGAACTGCCCGTGGAAGCCGAACGGGATGTGGTGCGGGACCCGCGCGCGGGCGCGCTCCTCGAGCGTCGCGGCGTCGAGGACGACCAGCGCGGAGGTGCCCGCCGCGGGCTCGAGCGCGACGGTGAGCAGGACGCCGTCGTCCTCGCTCGTCGCCCCGGGGCGTGGGGCGAGGACGGGCTCGCCGGGGTGCAGCCCGGGCTCGTGCCATGCGCGCTGCTCGCCGGTGGTCACGTCGGTGTGGACGATGCGGTCGAACCACCCGGACCGCTCGGAGGCCCCGACGCCCCAGACGTGGCGGTAGGGCCGGCCGTTGACGCGGCCGTAGTCGATGACGGGCAGCTCGAAGCGGACCTCGGCGAGCGGCTCGCCGGTGGCGGTGTCCTCGCCGGGGCGCAGGCGGTAGCGGCGCAGCTGCGGCGTGGGCGGCGCCTGGCCCGCGCGCAGGCGCTCGAGCGCCAGCGCCTCGACGATCGCGGCGTCGTCGTAGGCCAGGAGGTCGACGACGAGGTCCTCGCCGTCCTCGAAGGCGTTGACGTGGTGGAAGCAGAAGAACGGCTCGGCCTCCCACGTCCCGGCGGGCCGGCCCGTGGCACGGTCGACCGCGAGGAAGCGGCTTGGGTGGGCGCCGTCCCAGGCGAAGGAGGCCGCGAACGAGCGTCCGCCGAGCGCGAGGCGCAGCGGGTCGACGGTGAACGGCCCCTCGGCGAGGACGGCGCGGCGCGGGGTGAGCGAGAACGCGTGGTGGTAGGCGGGGCGGCGGACCGGCAGGCGCCCCACGACGCGCTGGTCGCCGCCGGGCCGCTGGGCGTAGACGACGTAGCTCGAGCGCGGGCCGAAGTGCACGCCGTGACCCCAGAGCTCGTCGCCGTCGGCGTGCGGGTGCGCGGTGGTGTGGTGGCCGGCCGGCGGCGGCTGGCCGACCCCGAGCGTCTCGAGCGTGTCGGGGTCGAAGGCCACCGGCATCGGCGTCTCGGTCAGCGCCTGCCAGCGGTCACCGAGCGCCATGACGTTCACCGCGCCGTTGTCGCTGAAGTCCTTCGCGGGGTCGAAGAGCGTGGTGACGCGCTTGAACGCGCTGCGGCACGGGTCGGTCGCGAACTCGCGGAAGGCGATGCGGCCCTCGGCCTGCGCCGCCTCGAAGGCCCGGCTGCGCAGGAAGCGCGACGCGTAGTCGACGCGCCCGTCGGCGAAGGCGAAGCGGTGCAGCTTGGCGAGCCCGTCGAACCAGTGGTTGACCGGTCGTCCGCCGACGTCCCAGCGCGCCGGACCGGTCCGCAGCAGGCTGCCGCGCAGCCAGGGCGGCAGCTCGCCCTCGACCGCCAGCTCGGTCGGAGTGACCTCCGCGTCGGCGTCCTGGAAGCCCAGGACAGCGCCCTTCGTCGCCGTCGCTGTCATCGTGCGTCCCCTCGGTGCCGGTGTGACGTGCCCGAGTCGTACCGTCCTGATCGGAGCATGTCAATGCCGCACCCCGGGCTCACGCCGACCTCGTACATCGTCCTCGGCCTCCTGCGCTTCGCCGGCGAGGCGACGCCCTACGAGCTCAAGGCCACCCACGCGGGCTCCGTCGGCTTCTTCTGGGCGGTCCCCCACTCCCAGCTCTACGCCGAGCCCGACCGCCTCGTCGCCCGCGGCCTCGCCACCGTGCGCCAGGAGGAGCGGGGCCGGCGCCGCAAGCACTACCGGATCACCGACGAGGGGGTCGCGGCCCTCGACGCCTGGCTCGCCGGCGCCGACCTGCCCCGCGGCGAGCTGCGCGAGCCGGCGCTGCTGAAGGTGTTCTTCGGCGCCGACCCCACGGACGTCGCCGTCCGCCAGGTCGAGGCCCACCGCGAGCGCCTCGCGACCCTCACCGCGATCCGCGACCGCGTCCGCGGACTCCCCAACGCCACCGGGCCGCTGCACACGCTCGACGCCGGCATCGCGATGCAGGAGGCGTGGATCGCCTTCTGGGAGCGGCTGGCGGCGGGGTCGGGGCCGGTCGAGGGGTAAGGCGCAGCGGGTCTCGGCGGGGCTCCGGGCGAGGTCTGTGACGTCCGAGGTCCCCAAGACCTCGAACGTCACACACCTCCTCACGCTAGGCCGCGGCCCGCTCGTGTCGCTCGGGCGCGCCGAGCGCCAGCCGCACCGCCTGGCGCAGCGACGTCGCAGAGGCGGGCGAGACGACCCGGGCGAGGCCGAACTTCGCGGACTCCTCGAGGCGGCGGTCGGGATGCGCGACGGTGCGCAGCTCGCCGGTGAGCCCGACCTCGCCGAAGGCGGCGAGCGGCTTGTCCGGCGCGCCGAGGGCCACCCCGCGGGCGGCGCTCGCGACGGCGAGGGCGACGGCGAGGTCGGCGCCCGGCTCGTCGACGCGCACGCCGCCGACCACGTTGACGAAGACGTCGGCCTGGCCGACCCCGACGCCCGCGTGGCGGGCGAGGACGGCGAGGACCATCGCGAGGCGGTTGCGGTCGATGCCGGTGCAGACGCGCCGCGGCGGCACGAGCTCGGACTGCGAGACGAGGGCCTGCACCTCCACGAGCAGCGGGCGGGAGCCCTCCATGGCGGCGAGCACCACGCTGCCGGGCTTGCCCGTCGCCTCGCCGACGAAGCGGGCGCTCGGGTCGAGGACCTCGACAAGACCGCCCTGGCGCATCTCGAACACGCCGGTCTCCGACGTGGAGCCGAAGCGGTTCTTCAACGCCCGCAGCGTGCGGTACGTGCGCTCCTTCTCGCCCTCGAACTGCAGGACGCAGTCGACGAGGTGCTCGAGGACGCGCGGGCCGGCGATCGCGCCCTCCTTGGTCACGTGGCCGACGAGGACCACGGCCGTGCCGGCGCGCTTGGCCACCTCCATGACGCGCGCCGCGACCTCGCGCACCTGGCCCACCGAGCCCGGGGCGCCGGTGAGCTCCGCGGCGTGGAGGGTCTGCACCGAGTCGACGACGCAGACGTCGGGCCGCTCGGCCTCGATCGCCGCGAGGACGGCGTCGAGGTCGGTCTCCGCGAGCACCGGGACGTCGAGCGCCCGGCGGTCTGCGGCCTCCAGCCGCTCGTGGCGCAGGCGGATCTGCGCCGCCGACTCCTCACCCGAGACGTAGAGCACCGAGCGCCCCGCGCCGACGAGGTCACCGAGGGCCATGCCGGTGAGCGTCGACTTGCCGATGCCCGGCGAGCCGCCGAGCAGGACGAGGGAGCCCGGCACGAGCCCGCCGCCCAGCACGCGGTCGAGCTCGCCGATGCCGGTCCGCAGCCGGTCGGCCGCCTCCGCACGGACGTCGCGCAGGCGCTGGGGCTTGGGCGCCGGCGCACCGCCGGCGCCGCCACCGCCCGCGCCGGCACGCGACCGCCCGCCCTTGCCCGCCGCCGCCGGTGCGCGCTCCTCGACCAGCGTCCCCCAGGCGCTGCACGAGGGGCACTGGCCGAACCACTTGGCGTGGCTCGCGCCGCAGTCCGAGCAGACGAAGTGCGTGGCGGGGCGGGGCATCGGGCCCGTGGACGGTAGGTGCCGTCCCGGACGCGATCGTGTCCCGTCACGAAGGCGTCACGAAGGCGCGCGCTCGCAGCTGGAGAAGCCTGCTTCGCGGTGCGAGCGGTCGCAGAACGGCTTGGTCTGCGAGGCGCCGCAGCGGCACAGCACGATGGACTCCCCGGGCGGGACCTCCCACGTGCCGCCGTCGGGGTCGACGAGGCGCACCGGGCCCGTGACCTTGTAGGGCCCGTCGTCGCGGACCTTGATCTCGACGAGGGGCGCGCCGTCGGCCATGTGCCCATGCAAGCACGGGCGGCGGGGGCGCGGCTAGACGACGGCGGGACCGCCGCCGGCCGACACGACCGGGACCGGGCCGAGCACCGCCGCGACGGCCTGCTCGCCGGCGGCCGGCTCCGGGCGCTCGTCCCAGTGCTCGACGGTGACGCGGTCGACCGGCACCGCGTGGCGGGCGTAGGAGCCCTTCATCCCGCAGAGCCGGCCGATGGCGGCCAGGACCGGGTTGACGACCCGCTGCAGCCAGCGCGGCGGCGAGCAGAGGACCAGCTCGCGCCGGAACTCGCGGGCGGTGACGGCGGCCTGCAGCGGATCCGGCGAGCCGTGCTCGTCGACGAGCCCCTCGCGGGCGAGGCCCATCAGCGTCCCGACGAGCTGCTCGAAGCGCTTGGCGGGCCACACCTCGAGCAGGATCTCCGCGTCCTGCGGCCCGTCGTTCCAGTAGTCGTGGCGGGCGCCGCGCGGGACGACGATCCGCTCCCCGGGCCGCGCGATCCGCTCCTCGCCGTCGAGCGAGAACGTCAGGCGGCCGCGGCGGACCTCGAAGGCCTCGACCAGCCCCGGGTGCAGGTGCTCGCCCAGCCGGCAGTCGCCGGGCGGGACGGCCATGCTCGCGGCCAGGTAGCGGCCGTCGGTGTCGTCGGCGCCGAGCAGGACGGTGACGCGCTCACCGGTGGTGGGGTTGTGGAAGACGTCGCCGGCCGTGGCCATGGACAGCATCCTCCCCAGGGCCGGATTCCGGGTCATCGGGGCCTTCCCCAGTCCCGGGGTGCGGCTGCCTCTCGGGGTGACCCGGAGCCGCCTCCCTCACCCGAGCCCAGGCGCCTCCCTCATCCGCGTCCGGCCGGCACGGCGTTGGACGACCGTGCGACGGCCCAGCCGCCGGCGCCCCGCGCCGTCACGACGCACACCCGCCGGCTGGACGGGACGCGCAGCCGGGGGCCGGAGGCGACCCGGCGCTCGGGGATGCGCCGCACCCGCTTGACCGCGCCGCCCGGCGTGCGCTCGACGGCGACGAACCGCTCGGGACGGACCCACGCGTAGGAGAACCGGGCGTCCCCGCCGCCCCACGCCCCGCGCCGGCACGTCGCGACGCCGTCGCGGACGGTGATGCGCGGCGCCCGCCGCGACCACGGCGCCGCCGGCGGCGACGGCGCCAGCAGCGCCGACCGGTGCTCGAGCAGCCGCTCGCCCACGTCGGCGAGCCCCTCGCCGCACCCGCGCCCCTGCGTCTCGCCGCCCCACGTCACGACGGCGGCGACCCGGCCGTCGACGACGACCGGCCCGCCGCTGTCGCCGCCGCAGCTCTGCGCGCGCGACGCGGCCAGCGTGCACAGGTGGTCGGCAGGGCGCAGGAGCTGCGGGTGGTCGCGCCGGCAGTCCTCGGCGCCGAGGACCACCTGCTCGGCCACCTTGAGGTCGTCGCTCGGGCCGCCGCCCTCGCCCGTCCCGGTCGAGCCGTGGCCGAACGTCCGCGAGGCGGCGCCGACGGCCGGCTCGGCCTCGGCCAGCGGCGCGACCGGCGTGCCGGCCGGCAGGGGCGTCGCGAGCAGGACGAGCGCCACGTCGTCGACCGAGGCGCTCGCCGACGGCGAGTCCGGGAACCTCGGCGAGGGCAGCTCGCGGAAGGACGGCGGGAACCAGACCGCCCGAGCGCGCCGCGCGTCGGCCGTCGCGAGCGCCGTCAGCCGCCCCTCTCCCACGAGCACGCGCAGCGACCCCGGCGCGGTGCCCAGGACACAGTGTGCCGCGGTGAGCACCCGGTCGCGCGCGATGACCGCCCCGCTGCAGCGCTCCCCGGCCACGACCGGCCGGCCGGGGCTGACGAGCGTCGCGGCCCACGGCGCCTCCCCGGGCGCGGCCACGCGCCCGCCGAAGACGGCCGACGCCGGGGCCGGCAGCGCGGCGAGGACCAGGCAGGCGAGGACGAGGCACGAGCGCGGGCGCAGCAGCACGCCGCACATCCTGCCCTCCCCGTCTGAGGCGACCGTGAGGCGCTAGGCGTGGTCGCGCCGGCGCTCGACGAGCTGGCGCAGGTGCTCGACGGCCTCGGGGGAGTTCTTGCGCAGCTTGCGCACGTCCCACGACGTGAGCGTGACGAGCCGCATGGGCGACGTCGCGATGACCGTGGCGGAGCGCTGGGAGCGCTCGAGGACGCCCATCTCGCCGATGACGTCGCCCGCGCCGAGCTCCGCGATGGTCTCGCCCCCGCGCTCCACGCGGGCGGTGCCCTCCTCGATGGCCAGCACGTCGTAGGAGTAGTCCCCCTCGCGGACCAGCTCCTTGCCCTCGGGCACCGACACCTCCGCGGCCAGCGCGGCGATGTGGCTCAGGTCCTCGTCCGACAGGTCGGCGAAGACGGAGATGCTCTTCAGGCGGGAGGCGTCCACGGCGCCCATCCTGCCCCAAACGCGCCGGGGCATGCAACGCCCGCGTGACGCATCGCACCGAGGGGTGGTGCACCACGAGGGGCGGCCCGCAGGCCGCCCCTCGATCACATCAGTGGTGTGCGCGACGCGCTACTCGACGTCGCCGCCCTCGGAGCGCGGCTGGTCGGGCTCACCCGGCAGCACCTGCTCCTCCGGCGAGGACTCCGAGGACTCGTCCTCCGAGCGGGCGCCGACCGCGGCCGGCACCTTCTCCGGCGCGACGACCGACAGCGTCACCTCGGGCTCCTCGCCCTCCGGCGCGCGGTCGACCATGACCGTGCCACCCGGCATGAGCTCCGCGCGCAGGACGAAGTCCGCGAGCGGGTCCTCGATGTAGCGCTGGATCGCCCGGCGCAGCGGGCGGGCGCCCATCGCCGGGTCCCAGCCCTTGTCGACCAGGAGGTCCTTGGCGTCGTCGGTGAGCTCGAGCTGCAGCTCACGCTCGGCCAGCGACTCCCGGATGCGCTGCAGCAGGAGCTCGACGATCGTCTTGATCTCGTCCTTCTGCAGCTTGTGGAAGACGATGACGTCGTCGATGCGGTTGAGGAACTCCGGCCGGAAGACCTTCTTGAGCTCGCCCATGACGCGCGACTTCATGTCGTCGTAGGTCATGCCCTGGTCCTCGTCGCCGACGGAGAAGCCCAGCGGGGTGTTGCGGGCGATCTCCGAGGCCCCGATGTTCGAGGTCATGATCACGATGGCGTGACGGAAGTCGACCGTCCGGCCCTGCGAGTCGGTCAGGCGCCCGTCCTCCAGGATCTGGAGGAGGATGTTGAACACATCCGGGTGGGCCTTCTCGATCTCGTCGAGCAGGAGCACCGAGTACGGCTTGCGCCGCACGGCCTCGGTCAGCTGGCCGCCCTCGTCGTAGCCGATGTAGCCGGGGGGCGAGCCCACGAGGCGCGAGACCGCGTGCTTCTCCATGTACTCGGACATGTCGATGCGGATCATCGAGTCCTCGTCGCCGAACAGGAACTCGGCGAGCGTGCGGGCCAGCTCGGTCTTGCCCACGCCCGACGGGCCGAGGAAGACGAACGAGCCGGTCGGGCGCTTCGGGTCCTTCAGGCCGGCACGGGAGCGACGGATGGCCTTCGAGATGACCTCCACCGCGGCGTGCTGCCCGATGACGCGCTTGTGGAGCTCGTCCTCCATGCGCATCAGCTTCTGCGTCTCGGCCTCGGTGAGCTTGAACACCGGGATGCCGGTCCACATCGAGACGATGTCGGCGATCTCCTCCTCGCCGATGGCCGGACGCTCAGCGCCCTCGGCCTCGCCGGACTCCCACTGCTCCTCGAGCTCGCGCTTCTTGTTCGTCAGGCGCCGCTCCTTGTCGCGGAGGTTGGCCGCCTTCTCGAACTCCTGCGCCTCGATCGCGTTCTCCTTCGCGCGGCGCGTCGTCTCGATCTCCTCCTCGAGCTCCCGGTAGACGGGCGGGGAGGTCATCGACTTGATGCGCATGCGCGACGCGGCCTCGTCGATGAGGTCGATCGCCTTGTCCGGCAGCTGCCGGTCGGAGATGTAGCGGTCGGCGAGCTCCGCGGCCGCCTCGAGCGACTCGTCGGTGATCTCGATCTTGTGGTGCTCCTCGTAGCGGTCGCGCAGGCCCTTGAGGATCTGCACGGTCTCGTCCACGGAGGGCTGCTCCACGCGGATCTGCTGGAAGCGGCGCTCCAGCGCGGAGTCGCGCTCGAGGTACTTGCGGTACTCGTCGAGCGTCGTCGCGCCGACGGTCTGCAGCTCACCGCGCGCCAGGGCCGGCTTGAGGATCGACGCGGCGTCGATCGCGCCCTCGGCGGCACCCGCCCCGACGAGGTTGTGGATCTCGTCGATGAACAGGATGATGTCGCCGCGCTGGGTGATCTCCTTCATCACCTTCTTGAGGCGCTCCTCGAACTCGCCGCGGTACTTCGAGCCCGCGACGAGGGCGGCCAGGTCCAGCGTGTAGATCTGCTTGCCCTTCAGCAGCTCCGGCACGTCGGCGGCGGTGATCCGCTGGGCGAGGCCCTCGACGACGGCGGTCTTGCCGACGCCGGGCTCACCGATGAGGACCGGGTTGTTCTTCGTGCGCCGCGAGAGGATCTGCATGATCCGCTCGATCTCGGTCTCGCGACCGACGACGGGGTCGAGCTTGCCGTCGGAGGCGAGCTTCGTGAGGTTGCGGCCGAACTGGTCCAGGAGCTTCGAGGACTTCTTGCCCTCGCCCTGGGCGGCACCGGAGCCCTGGGTGCCGGCGCCCGAGCCGGAGCCCGAACGGCGGCCGCCGGGACCGGACAGCATCCGGATGACCTCGTTGCGGATCTTCTCGGAGTCCGCGTCGAAGTCGAGGAGGATGCGTGCGGCCACGCCCTCGTTCTCGCGCACGAGGCCGAGCAGGATGTGCTCGGTGCCGATGTAGTTGTGGCCCAGGCTCAGCGCCTCACGCAGCGCGAGCTCCAGGACCTTCTTGGCGCGGGGGGTGAACGGGATCTGGCCCGAGGTCACCTCCTCGCCGGAGCCGACGATCCGGACGACCTGCGCGCGGACGCGCTCGACCGTGATGTCGAGGCTCTCCAGGACGCGAGCGGCAAGCCCCTCCTCCTCCCGAAGGAGGCCGAGGAGGATGTGCTCGGTCCCGATGTAGTTGTGCTTGAGCGTCCGCGCTTCCTCCTGCGCGAGAACGACCACCTGGCGGGCTCGCTCCGTGAATCGCTCGAACATGTGGCGTAAGTCCTTCCTGCTTGGGCGTCGCCCGAGGGCGTGGGTCAGGTGGTGGTCTGGACTTGGTGACGGGGTGGGTACGGGGTCACCGACCTACCCGGTCCACCCACCTCATCGACCGTTCGGGGTCGATTGCTGAGGGGGACCAGGCTCCGTTCGGCGGCCATGGGGCAGTCTACCAACGGGCCTGGACCCCGCCGGGGGCCTTGGAGGAGGTTCCGACGAGCTGTCGAAGCGGCTTCGACGCGCGGGCGCGCTCAGTCCCGCATCGCGGGGAAGAGCACGACCTCGCGGATCGACCGCCGGCCGGTGAGGAGCATGACCAGGCGGTCGATGCCGATGCCGATCCCGCCCGTGGGCGGCATGCCGTGCTCGAGGGCCTCGACGAAGACCTCGTCGTAGGGCTGGGCCTCCTCGTCGCCCTCGGCGGCGAACCGGACCTGCGCCTCGAAGCGGGCGCGCTGCTCGTCGGGGTCGTTGAGCTCGGTGAAGGCGTTGGCCACCTCCATGCCGCCCGCGAAGGCCTCGAAGCGCTCCACCAGCCCCGGCTCGGAGCGGTGGTCCTTGGCGAAGGGCGAGAGCTCCTTCGGGTAGTCCACGACGAAGGTGGGCTGCTGCAGGGTGGGCTCGACCACCTTCGAGAAGAGGTCGTCGACGAGCTGGGGCCAGGTGAGGTCGGCCGTGGGGATGTCGATCGCCCGCTCGCGGATCGCGGCCTCGAGGGCGTCGCGGTCACGCACGGCGTAGATGTCGATCCCCGTGGCCTCGGCGATGGCGTCGCCGAGCGACACGCGCCGGTAGGGCGGCGTGAAGTCGAGGTCGTCGCGGGCGCTGCCGAGCACCTCCGCCGTCGCGGCGGCCACCCGCGGCAGGAGCTCCTCGACCCGGCGCATCATGTCCTCGTAGTCCGCATAGGCCTCGTAGAACTCGACCATCGTGAACTCGGGGTTGTGCTTGTAGGAGATGCCCTCGTTGCGGAAGTCCTTGCCGAGCTCGTAGACGCGCTCCAGGCCGCCGACGATCAACCGCTTGAGGTACAGCTCGGTCGCGATGCGCAGGTAGAGCTCGCGGTCCAGCGCGTTGTGGTGCGTCGTGAACGGGCGGGCCATGGCGCCGCCGTACAGCGGCTGCAGCACCGGCGTCTCGACCTCGACGAAGCCGGCGTCGTCGAGGTAGCGGCGCACCGTGGCGATGATCCGCGCGCGGGCGACGAAGAGGTGGCGCGACTCCTCGTTGCCGATGAGGTCGAGCTCGCGCCGCCGGAAGCGGGTCTCCACGTCCTGGAGGCCGTGGAACTTGTCGGGCGGCGGGCGCAGGGACTTCGCCAGGACCTCGAAGCCGTCGACGCGCAGGCTCAGCTCGCCGCGCTTGGACATGAACGCCGTCCCGTCGACCCCGATGAGGTCGCCCAGGTCGAGCTCGAGCAGGCGCCCGTGCAGCTCCTCGCCCAGCACGTCGAGGCGGGACTGCAGCTGGATCCGGCCCGAGCGGTCGACGAGGTCGAGGAACGCCATCTTGCCCTGGCCGCGACGGGCGGCCAGCCGCCCGGCGATCCGGTGCCGGGACGCCGTCTCGGCGCCCGGCTCGAGGCCGTCGTGGGCGGCGCGGACGTCGGCGATCGCCTCGACGCCCGGGAACGCGTGCGGGAAGGGGTCGAGCCCCTCGGCGCGCAGGCGCTCGAGCTTGGCGCGCCGGGCCGCGAGGATCTCCTCCTCGCCGCCGGCTGCGGCCTGCGCGTCGTCGCTCACGGCCTGCCGGGCTAGAGCCCGACGTCGATCTTCGTGATCTTGAACTCGCGCGTCTTGCCGTTGGGCAGCTGGACCGTGACGGTCTCGTTGCGCTTGTGGCCCATGAGGGCGCGGCCGACGGGCGACTCGTTGGAGAGCTTCTTCTCGGCCGGGTTGGCCTCGGCCGAGCCGACGATCGTGAACTTGTCGGACTTCCCGTCCTCGGTCTTGACCGACACGACCGACCCGACGCCGACGACGTCCTTGGAGAGCTCGGAGGCGTCGACGACCTGCGCGGCGCGGATCTTCTCCTCGAGCTGGGCGATCCGGGCCTCGACCATCATCTGCTCGTTCTTGGCGTCGTCGTACTCCGAGTTCTCGGAGATGTCGCCGAACTCGCGCGCGTCCTTGATGCGCTCGGCCACCTCGCGCCGCTTCTCGGTCTGGAGGTGCTCCAACTCGTCCTTGAGCTTCTGGAGGCCTTCGGGGGTGAGGATGACGTCGCGAGGCATGGTGTGGGTCGCTGCTTCCGGCTGCAGCGAGCGCGGGAGGATAGCTCAGGCCGCAAGCACCGTCGGCCGGACCGGCGCCAGAGCGGCACGGGCCTCCTCGACGGTGCTCGACTGCTGCAGCGCGGCGTTGACCGCCTTGGCCTGCACCGGGTCGAGCCCGAGGCGCTCGACGTACCAGGGGTGGAACTTGCGCAGGAAGCGCCCAGCCCGCTCAGGGCCGAGATGCTCCACTGCCCGGTCCATCACCCAGTCGTGCTCGGCGAGGACCTCCTCGACCGTCGGCGCGGCGGCGCGGCGGCCGAGGACCTCCTCGAACAGCCACGGGTTGCCGAGGCTGCCGCGGGCCAGCATCACGGCGTCCGCGCCGGTGTGCTCGTAGGCCGCCTTGACCGCCTCGGCGCTGCGCAGGCCGCCCGAGAGGACCACCGGCGCCCCCAGCGAGGCGACGAGCTGCGCCGCGAGGTCGTAGTCCGGCGTGCCCTTGTGGTGGACCGCCGCCGAGCGCGGGTGGAAGCCGATCGCCGCCACCCCCGCCTCGTCGACGAGGCGGTGGGCGAGGCCGAAGCCGTCGGTCTCCCCGGGCCGCTGCCCCGAGCGCAGCTTCACGGTGACCGGGAGGCCGCTGCCCTCGCGCGCCGCGCGGGCCACGGCGACCGCCGTGTCGGGGTCCTTGATGAGCGCCGCGCCCGCGCCGGTCTTGCAGACCTTC
Organism: Conexibacter sp. SYSU D00693; assembly: GCF_017084525.1. GTDB lineage: Bacteria > Actinomycetota > Thermoleophilia > Solirubrobacterales > Solirubrobacteraceae > Baekduia. The sequence goes on along the minus strand of NZ_CP070950.1, from coordinate 4,184,370 downwards.
GGGACCGGGCAGCCCATGTTGAGGTCGATGACGTCGACCGCGGTGTGCTCGGCGACGTACGCGGCGGCCGAGCGCATGACGTCAGGGTCCTGGCCGAAGAGCTGCAGGGCGACCGGGCCGCCCACGTGCTCGTCGGGGTGCAGGCGCAGCATCTCCGTCACGGTCTTCTGGTTGCCGTGGTGGATGCCGAAGCTCGAGACCATCTCCGACACGGCGAGGCCCGCGCCGTAGCGCTTGGCCTGCAGGCGCACGAACCACGTCCCGATCCCCGCGAGGGGCGCGAGCACGACGCGGTTGGGGACCTCGAGCGGCCCCAGGCGCCAGGTGTCGGTCAGCGACGGCATCGGTCACGACAGGGTAGAGCCGCCCGCGCGCAGGGTGGCCGCCAGCGCCCGCCCCTCGCCGGCGCGGCACTCGGCCACCGCCCGCGCGCCCCGGCAGGCCCGCAGCCGCCGCGGCCCCACGCCCTCGTCCACGCGCAGCGGCTCGCCGCGCCGTCCGAGCCACACGAGGTCGAGGGCGAAGCGCATCCCGCACGTGTGGACCGACCGCGTGCCACCGAGCACGAGCGCGGTCCCCGGCGGGACGCCCCGCAGACCGGCGAGCCCGAGCAGGCGCGCGCGGGGCGTGCGCGCGAGGGCGAGCGTGAACGGCCCGGCGGAGCGGTGGGGCAGGCGGCGCAGGCGCGGAGGCATGCGGCCACCCTCCCCCGGCACCCGCCGCGTCGGGCGCGGCGGTGCAGGTCCGCAACGTCCTCGCGGCAGTCCTGCGACGAAGCGCGTGCGTCCTACGCGCCGTTGCGCTCGTGCAGGAGCTTGAGCCCCTTGAGCGTCAGCAGGTCGTCGACCGAGTCGATCGACGTGCAGTGCGGGACGATGTGGTTGGCGAGCCCGCCGGTGGCGATCGTCGTCGCCTCCTCGCCGAGCTCCTCCTGGATGCGCTCCATGACGCCGTCGACCTGCGCGGCGAAGCCGTAGATCACGCCGGAGCGGATCGCGTCGACCGACGACTTGCCGATTGCGCTGCGGGGCGCGGCCAGGTCGATGCGGGGGAGCTTCGCGCCGCGGCTGGTCAGGGCCTCGAGCGACACCTCGACCCCGGGCGCGATCACCCCGCCCAGGAACTCCCCCTGGGCGCTGACGACGTCGAAGTTCACCGCCGTGCCGAAGTCGACGCTCACGCACGGCCCGCCGAGGAACTCGAACGCGGCGACGGCGTTGACGAGGCGATCGGCGCCGAGCTCGCGCGGGTTGTCGATGCGGATCGGCATCCCGGTGCGCAGCCCTGGTCCCACCGCCAAGGTCTTGTGGCCGAGGTAGCGCCGGCCCATCTCGACCCACTCGGGCTCGAGCTGCGGGACGCTGGAGGACACGATCGACGCGTCGAGGTCGGCCATGCCCACGCCGCGCAGCTCGAGCAGGTTGCGCAGCGCCGCGCCGATCTCGTCCGCGGTCGACGTGCGCACCGTCGCGAAGCGCCAGTGCTCGACCAGCTGCTCGCCGTCCCACGTGCCGAAGTGGGTCTGCGTGTTGCCGACGTCGACCACGAGGAGCACGGCCGCAGCGTAGGCGGTGGGACACCCGCCGTGGTGCCCCACTAGGCTCGCGGCCCATGGCGACGAAGCTCTACGTGGTCCACGGCTCGCACCCCTGCGCGGCGGTCGAGGCGGCCCTCCAGCGCAAGGGCCTGCCCTACCGCACCGTCGAGCTCCCGCCGCCGATGCACGCAGCGGTGATGCCGCGCCTGTTCCCGGGCCGGACGGTGCCGGCGATCCGCTTCGACGACGGCGAGAAGGTCCAGGGCTCGCGAGCGATCATGCGCCGCCTCGAGGAGCTGCGCCCCGAGCCGCCGCTCTACGGCCACTCGCCCGAGCAGCGCGGCGAGGTCGAGCAGGCCGAGCGCTGGGGCGACGAGGTCCTGCAGCCCGTCGCGCGCACGTTCCTCTGGCCCGCCTTCCAGAAGAGCCCGGCGTCGATGAAGGGCTACCAGGAGGGTGGGAAGCTGCCGGCGATGCCGGTGCCCGTCCTCAGGGCGATCGCGCCGGTCGCCACGCGCATCGAGCGCAAGCTCAACGACGCGACCGACGATGCGGTGCGCGACGCCCTCGCCGCGCTGCCCGCCCAGCTCGACCAGGTCGACGCCTTCATCGCCCAGGGCGTCATCGGCGGCGAGGAGCCCAACGCCGCGGACTTCCAGATCGGCGCGACGCTGCGGCTCCTCATCACCATCGGGGACGTCCAGCCCCTCTTCGAGGGCCGCCCTGCGGCGGACCTCGCGCACCGGTGGTTCAGCCCGCTGCAGGGCTCGACGCCCGCGGGGCTGCTGCAGACCGCGTAGCGGCGCGGTCGAGCTCGCGGCCGATCAGGTCAGCGAGCACCTCGGGCTGGTCGAGTGGCACGAACGTCCGCGCGTCGTGCACCTCGACCAGCTCGCTGTCGCCGAACAGCGCCGCCAGGCGGCGCCCGTCCTCGAGGCGGAAGAAGCGGTCGGCCGGCGCCCAGGCCAGCAGCACCCGTCCCTCGTAGCGGGGCAGCCGCGTCGCGACGTCGAGCAGCTCCTGCGGATCGACGTTGGACAGGAAGCGCCCCGTCTCGTCGCGCACCGCGCGGTCCTGGGACAGGGGCCGGCACCAGCGCTCGAGCTGGGACGCCGGGACCTTGTGCGTCGTGAGGACCCCGAAGCCCAGGCGGCGCACCGGCGCGAGCTTCAGGGCCGCGCCGGTCAGCGCCATGAGGCCCGGCACCCTGGGCAGTGCGAAGACCAGGTTGAACGGCGGCGGCGGGAAGCGGTCGAAGCAGTCGCAGTCCGTGAGGACGACCCGCGCCACGCGCTCGGGCGCCTCGTCGAGGACGAACTGGCAGATGGCGCCACCGGTGTCGTTGCCCACGAGCGTCACGTCCTCGAGCTCCAGCGCGTCGAGCAGCTCGAGGACGAGGCGGGCGACGCCGCGCGGCGAGGCGTCGAAGCCGGGGCCCATGGCCCGCCGGTGCGACCCGAGCGGCAGCGTCGGGCGGATGCACCGCGCCCGGCTGCCCAGCGCCTTGGCGGTCGGGGCCCACAGGGTCTCGTCGACGAGGAAGCCGTGCACGAAGACGACGGGCGGGCCGCTGCCCTCGTCCTCGTACTCGAGCGTCCCCTGCGACAGCGTGATCTCCGGCATGGCGTCCTCCGCGTCGTCTACGTTTCCGTACAGCCTGTACGCAACGTACATGCAGTCTGTATGGAACGCAAGCGCCGAACCCAGGACGAACGCTCCGCCGCCACCCGCGGCGCCCTCCTCGACGCCGGTCGCGGCCTCTTCGGCGAGCGTGGCTACGCCGCGGTCGGGACCGAGGAGCTCGTGCGCGCCGCCGGGGTCACGCGCGGCGCGCTGTACCACCAGTTCAAGGACAAGGCCGCGCTCTTCGAGGCGGTCTTCGAGGCCGTCGAGCAGGAGGTCACCCAGCGCGTGGCCACCGAGGCGCTCGGCGCCGGCGCGGCCGACCCGCTGAGCGCGCTGCGCCACGGCGCGCAGGTCTTCCTCGACGCCTGCGCCACCCCGGAGGTCGAGCGGATCGTCCTGCTCGACGCGCCCGCGGTCCTCGGCTGGGAGCGCTGGCGCGAGATCGGCATGCAGCATGGCCTGGGCATCGTCCTGGCGACGCTGCAGGCCGGCATGGAGGCCGGCGCGGTGCGCGGGCAGCCCGTCGAGCCGCTGGCCCACGCGCTGCTCGGCGCGCTCGACGAGCTGGCGATGTGGGTCGCCCGGGCGCCCGACCGCGAGGCCGCGCGCGACCAGGCGATGGGGACCGTCGACGGGCTGCTGGCGGCGCTGGCGCCCTAGCGGTACGCCCTGGCCCGCTTGAGCACCTTGTCGACGTACCACCACGCGTGGTTGTAGGCGTAGAGCGCGCGGCGGTAGGAGCGCGGCGCGCCGCTGGCCCGCAGGTAGCGCGCGGTGGAGAAGATCGCGTCGACGCTCGAGTGCGGGCTGGCCCTGCCGTCACCGTCGGCGTCCATCCCGTAGATCCGCCAGCTCGACGGCAGGAACTGCGTCCAGCCGATGGCCCCCGCGCTCGACGGCCCCATGGTGCAGCCGTGGCCCGACTCGACCTCGGTGATCGCGGCCAGCACGCTCCAGCGCAGGCCGAAGGCGCGGCCCGCCGCCTGCCAGGTCTCGCGCAGTGGCCCGGCGCCCGAGCAGCGGGCGACCGCGCGCAGGCCGGTCCTGATCGACGGCCGGCGGCCGAGGGCGCGGTTCGAGCGGGCGAGGCGCACGAGCGAGGCGGTGCGCAGCGCGGTGGTCCCGGCCGACGCCGCGGAGGACTTCAGGACCAGGCGCTCGACCCACGCCGCGGGCCGGCCGCGCCGGGCGGCGCCGTGGCGCCACGAGAGGTGCAGGTGGTGGCCGCGGCCGTGGCCCGCGTCGCCGTCGTAGCCGACCCAGCGGAAGGGCCGGCGCGGGCGCCCCTGGCGCGGCTCGGCCCAGCGCGCGAGGCGGTCGACGTCGGCCCAGCTGCCGCCCGGCCCGGGGACGAGGTCGACCGCGAGGCCGACCGGGTGCTCGCCGTCACGGGCGTGGCCGGACATCGCGAAGCCGTCGGTCACGCGGACGTGGAAGGTGCGGATGAGCCACTGCACGTCGGCGGCCAGACGCGAGTCGATGCGCTCGCCCGGCTGGCCGGCGATCGAGACGAAGCGGCCATGGCCGGCGACGCGCTTGACCCCCGTCGCCCGTGCGGCGGTCGCCGTGGTGGTGGCCGTCGTCGCGGTGGAGGCCTGGGCGGGCGTGCGGACCTTGCGCGTCTCGCAGCCTGACGGCTTGTCGCCCTTGTCGAGCACCGCCACGTCCTTGGCCCCCGCGCCGCAGCGCAGGTCCTCGACGGTGGCGTCGACGGTCGAGAGGTGGTCGTCGCCGGCGCCGCCGTCGACGAGGTCCTTGCCCGAGCCTCCGATGAGGAGGTCCCTGCCGTCGCCGCCCTCGACGACGTCGCCGCCGCCCTTGCCGTCGAGGCGATCGTCGCCGGGGCCTCCGATGATCCGCTGGGGCCAGTCGGACCCCGTCAGGTCGTCGTTGCCGGCGCCCCCGAGGAGGTCGTCGGCGGAGGAGCGCACGTCGTCGCCCTCCCCCGTCTCGCCGTCGTCGGCCTTGCCGTCGAGCGTCACCCGCACGCCGGCCCGGCGCGCCGTGTAGTCGACGGTGTCCTGGCCCTCCCCGCCCTCCATCGCGTCGGGCCCCAGGCCGCCGTCGAGCCAGTCGGCGCCGCCGCCGCCGTCGAGCCGGTCGGCGCCGTCGGCCCCCGCGAGGCGGTCGTCGCCCTGCGCCCCGCGCAGGCCGTCGTCGCCCGCGCCGCCGTCGAGCCGGTCCGCGCCGTCGCCGCCGTCGAGCCCGTCGGCACCGGCGGCGCCCCAGAGCTCGTCGTCCCCGCTGCCACCGCCGAGCTCGTCGGCGTCGTCGCCCCCGTCGAGGCGGTCGGCGCCGTCGCCGCCCGCGAGCGCGTCGGCGCCGGGCCCGCCGTCGAGGCGATCGCCCTCGGCGTCGCCCTCCAGGCGGTCGTCGCCGTCGCCGCCGTCGAGCCGGTCGCTGCCGTCCTCGCCCTCCAGCCGGTCGCTCTCGGCGCCGCCCTCGAGCTGGTCGTCGCCCGTGTCGCCGTCGAGGACGTCGCTGCCGTCGCCGCCCCGCAGGACGTCGTTGCCGTCGGCCCCGTCGAGGCCGTCGCGGCCCGGGCCGCCCTCGGCGCTGTCGTCGCCGGTGCCGGTCAGGAGGTCGTCGTCGCCGGACCCGCCGTCGAGCTGGTCGTCGCCGGCGCCGGCGTCGAGGCTGTCGGTGCCGTCGTGGCCCTCGAGGCGGTCGTCGCCGTCGGCGGCCTTCAGGACGTCGTCGCCCGCGCCGCCGCGCAGGAGGTCGTCGCCGGTGCCGGACTCCAGGCGGTCGGCCCCGTCGTCGCCGTCGAGCTGGTCGGCGCCGTCGCCGCCCAGCAGCTTGTCGCCACCCGCCCCGCCGCCGAGGACGTCGTCGCCGCCGCGGCCGTCGAGGGTGTCGTTGCCGTCGGCACCGACGAGGGTCCCGGCGGTCTGGGCGCCGGTGAGCCGGTCGTCGCCCGCGCCGCCGTCGAGCGTGACGGCGACCGACGTGGCGTTCGCGGTGAGGGTGTCGCCGCGGTCGCCGCCGAGGACCTCCAGCCGGGTGGCGCCGCTGAGCGGGCACGTGACCTTCCCGGACGCGAGGGTGCAGCCGGTGCCGGCCGCGAGCTTCAGGCCGGCGCCGTCGGTGATGAGGACCGCGCCGGCGGTGGCGTCGGCCACGGTCGTCGTGTTGGCCTCCCACGTGCCGGCGACGACGCGCAGCGCGTCGCCCGACCGTTCGACGGTCGCGGCGTGGCCGGATGCGGCGGGGAGCGCGACCAGGGCGGCGGCGGTCGCGAGGAGGGTGCGGCGCAGGTGGGACGGCATGCAGGGGAGCGCGCCGGCGCACGGCGGACGTGCCCTCCGACGTCGGCGCGGGCGGGGAGGCCTTGAGGTCCGGCCAGGCCGGTCTGGACGCCGGCGGTCCGGCGCAGGACGGCGCCGGGCTCAGGCGGCGACGGCGAGGGGCGGGCCCTCGCGGCGCACGCCCTCGTCGACGGGCAGCGCGGCGAGCGCGTCGGCCAGCCGGGTGCCGTCGGGCGTGGTGAGCTCGAGGTCGAGCTCGAGCAGCGGGACCAGCACGAACCGCCGCGCGGTGACCTGGGCGTGCGGGAGCGTGAGACGCCCGGAGCGGTGCGGCGCGTCACCGAGCAGCAGCAGGTCGACGTCGATCGGGCGCGGCCCGTGGCGCACGTAGCCGGGCTGGCCGGCGAGCGTCCGGCCGCGCTCGGCCTCGACGGCCTTGCACGCGTCGAGCAGCTCCTCGGGCGAGAGCGCCGTCGCGATGCGAATGCAGGCGTTGAGGAAGCTCGGCTGGTCGAGGACCTCGCCGACCGGGTCGGTGTCGTAGGTCGAGGACGACGCGAGGACGCGCACGCCGTGGGCCGGCAGCGCGTCGACGGCGGCCTGGAGGTGCTCGCGGCGGTCGCCGACGTTCGAGCCCAGCCCGAGGAAGCCGACCTGCTCGCTCATCGGAGGATCGCCAGCTGGCGGCTCATCGCGATCAGGCGGCCGTCCTGGGCGAAGAGCTCGCCGTCCTCCTCGACGAAGCCGTCCTGCACGTGGCGCGACCGGAAGATCGCGAGGACGTGGTCGTCCGGGCCGTGGCCGGCGAGCGGCAGCGGCGCCCGGAAGTGGACGGTGAGGTCGATCGTCGGAGCCATCGCGGGGGCGCTGAGACGGCTGAAGGACGCGGGCATCCACGCGTCGGTGAGCAGCGTGACCAGGGGCGCGTCGAGCGGCTGGCGGTCGTGCGCGAGGCGCAGCCAGCCGCCGGACACGGCGTCGGGGGCGCCGCTGAACGGCACGCCGCCGAGCGCCCACCGGGTCTCGAAGCGGTGGGCCACCGCCGGCATCTCCGGCCGCGGCCTGAACGGCTCGAGCGCGTCCGGCGGGGGGACGTCGGGCGGGCCGTCGAGCTGCCAGGTCTGCGGCGACGCGAAGGCCAGCGAGAAGGCGGCGATGGCGAGGACCATCGGCTTTCCGTCCTGGACGAGCCTCGCCGTGAGGGTGCTGACCGACCGCCCCGCGCGCTCGACGGTGACCTCGAGGGTGGCGGGTCCGGGCTGGGGCGGGCGCAGGAAGTGGCAGGTCAGCGAGCGCGGGGAGCGGGCCGGGTCGCCCACGGCGTCCTGCATGGCGCGCAGGACGATGGCCGCGACGTAGCCGCCGTTGGGACCGGTCGGCGCGTTCCAGGCGTCCGAGATCGTGACGGCGCCGCCGGGACCGACCGCGGTCTCGGCGGCGAAGGCGTGGTCGCCCACTAGTCCTCGCTGCCGCCGCGCTGGCGCCAGACCTCGACCGCGACCTCCTCGACCGGCAGCGGGATCGGGGGCTCGGGCTTGGCGGCCTTCACCCACACCTCCTCGGCGGCGTAGCGGTCCAGGAGGCGGTCGGCGATCGCCGAGCACAGCCGCTCGAGGGTCTTGTACGAGCGCTGCTGGGCGACGAGGGAGACGACGTTGCAGACCTCGCCGTAGTCGATCGTGTCCTCGACGAGGTCGGTCACGGTCGCGTCGACGTCGCCCACCTCGAGGCGCAGGTCGAGCACCAGCCGCTGGCCGATCTCGCGCTCGGCCTCGGTCACCCCGTGGTGGGTGTAGAGCGACAGGCCGCGGACCTCGATCGTGACCTCGGTCTGGTCCGCGACGTCCTCGTCGTCGTCCTCGTCGGGCTCGAAGCCCTCGTCGTCGGCGTCGTCCTCGAGCGGGTCGAGCTCGTCGTCGTCGCGGTCAGGCGCCATCGGCGCGCAACGTAGCAGCGGCCACCGCCAGCGCCTGGACCGCCTCGCGCACGTCGTGCACGCGGAAGAGCGTCGCGCCGCGCTCGAGGGCCATGACGCAGGTCGCCAGCGTGCCGGGGACGCGGTCGTGCGGGTCCGTCGCGCCGGTCAGCCGGCCGATGAACGACTTGCGCGACGTGCCGATGAGCAGCGGGAACCCGAGCGTCGTCAGCTCGTCGAGGCGGCGCAGGAGCTCGAGGTTGTGCGCCAGGCCCTTGCCGAAGCCGATGCCGGGATCGAGGTGGATGCGGTCCTCCCGCACGCCCTCGGTGACCGCGAACTCGATGCGCTGCTCCAGGAACGCCTTCACGTCGCTGACGACGTCGTCGTAGCGCGGCGCGTCCTGCATCGTCCGCGGCTCGCCGCGCATGTGCATCAGGCAGCACGTCGCCCCGCGGTCGGCGACGAGGCCCGCCATCTCCGGGGCGGCGCGGAAGGCGGTGACGTCGTTGACGTACGTCGCGCCGGCGGCGAGCGCGGCCTCGGCGACCTCGAGCTTGCTCGTGTCGATGGAGACCGTCGCGCCGCTGCGCGCCAGCGCCCCGACGACGGGGACCGTGCGACGCAGCTCCTCGTCGGCGGGGACCGGCAGCGCCCCGGGGCGCGTGGACTCGCCGCCCACGTCGAGGATCGCCGCGCCCTGCCGCGCGAGCTCCAGCCCGTGCGTCACCGCGTCGTCGTGGCCGAACCACTCGCCACCGTCGGAGAACGAGTCCGGCGTGACGTTGAGGACGCCCATGACGGTGAACGGGGCGGTGGTCGCCGTCACGCGGCGGGACGCTAGCGCGCGGGGCCGTCGGGCGGCCTCGCATGGCCCGTCGAGCGTGCACCACGTGCACGAGGTGTCGGGGCGCGCCGCCGGGCCTCCCGAAGACGTGTCGTGCATGTGGTCCATGCACGACACGTCATCGGTCGCGCAGGAGCCCGCCCGCCTCGCGGCGGCGCGACGGGCTAGGCGAGGCCCGGACGCTCTGGCGAGTCGAGCCCGCGCGCCTCGGCGCCGGCCAGACCCGGACGCGGCAGCGGGCGCGGGGCCTCACGGCCCGGGCGCTCGGGGGCGGCGGACTCGGGCGCGGAGCCGCCGTCGGCCTCGGTGGGCTCGTCGGGCCCGAAGACCTCCTCGGGCGACTTGCCGTCGAGGAGCGCCTCGAACTCGTGCTTCTCGATCGTCTCGCGCTTGACCAGGAGCTGGCTGATCGTCTCGAGCGCCTCGCGGTGCTCGAGGAGGATCGACTTCGCACGCTGGTGGGCGGACTCGACGATGCGGCGGATCTCGTCGTCGATCTCGCGGGCGAGCTCGTCGGAGTAGTCGGGCTCCGAGGAGAACTCGCGGCCGAGGAACGGCTGGCCGTGGTCGTGGCCGAAGACGCGGGGGCCGAGCTTCTCGCTCATGCCGAAGCGCATGACCATCTGCTTGGCCGTGGCGGTGATCTTCTCGAGGTCGTTCGACGCCCCGGTCGTGATCTCACCGAAGACGATCTCCTCCGCGGCGCGGCCGCCGAGGGTCATCGCCATCGTGTCCTGCAGCTCGGCGCGCGTGGTGAGGAACTTGTCCTCCTGCGGCATCGAGATCGTGTAGCCGAGCGCCTGGCCGCGGCCCACGACGGAGATCTTGTGCACCGGATCGGCGTGCTCGAGGAAGTGCCCGACGATCGCGTGGCCCATCTCGTGGTAGGCGGTGATGAGCTTCTCCTTCTCGCCCATCACGCGCGTCTTCTTCTCGGGGCCGGCGACGACGCGCATGATCCCCTCTTCGAGCTCGACCTGGGTGATCTCGCGCTTGCCGTTGCGCGCGGCGAGCAGCGCGGCCTCGTTGACGAGGTTGGCCAGGTCGGCGCCGGTGAAGCCCGGCGTCTGGCCGGCGAGCGCGTCGACGTCGATCTCGCGCGCCAGCGGCTTGCCGCGGGTGTGGACCTCGAGGATCTTGGCGCGGCCCTTGCGGTCGGGGCGGTCGACGACGATCTGACGGTCGAAGCGGCCGGGACGCAGGAGCGCGGGGTCGAGGATGTCCGGGCGGTTCGTGGCGGCGATGAGGATGATGTTGTCCTTCATCTCGAAGCCGTCCATCTCGACGAGCAGCTGGTTGAGCGTCTGCTCGCGCTCGTCGTGCCCGCCGCCGAGGCCGGCGCCGCGGTGGCGACCCACGGCGTCGATCTCGTCCATGAAGATGATGCAGGGCGAGTTCTGCTTGGCCTGCTCGAAGAGGTCGCGCACGCGGGACGCGCCGACGCCCACGAACATCTCGACGAAGTCCGAGCCGGAGATCGAGAAGAACGGGACGCCCGCCTCGCCGGCGACCGCGCGGGCCAGCAGCGTCTTGCCGGTGCCGGGCGGGCCGAAGAGCAGGACGCCCTTCGGGATGCGCGCACCCAGCGCCTGGAACTTCTTCGGGTTCTCGAGGAACTCCTTGATCTCGTGGAGCTCCTCGACGGCCTCGTCGGCCCCCGCCACGTCGCGGAAGGTGATCTTCGGCGAGTCGACGCTCAGGCGCTTGGCCCGGGACTTGCCGAAGGACATGACCTTCGAGCCGCCGCCCTGGACCTGGTTCATCAGGAAGATCCAGAACCCGATGAAGATGAGGAACGGCAGGACGTAGGTCAGGAGGCTGAGCCAGCCGTTGGACTTCGACGGCTCGACGTCGTAGTCCGTGATCTTGCCCTGGGCCTTGGCCGCCTGGAGCTGGTTCTCCAGGGTGTCCGCGGTCTCGCGGTTGTAGCCCGTCTCGTAGGTCTTGCCGCCCTTGAGCGTGACCTCCATGACCTGGTCCTTGGTCCGGAGGTTCACCGTCTTGACCGCGCCGTCGGCCAGCTGGGTGTTGAAGTCGCCGCGGCTCGGCGGCTCCTGCTTGTCCTGGCCCCCGATGAGGCGCTGGGCGAAGAACGCCAGCACCACGACGATGAGGATCGGGAACGCCGCGCTCTTGAAGAACCTGCTCAAGGGTGGTCAAGCGTAGCAGCGGCGCCCGTACCGCCCGCCCGCTTGGCGCGCGGCTCTCAGGCCGCTCTCAGTCGGCCAGTGCGGCCACGTACGGCAGGTTCCGGTAGCGCTCCCCGGAGTCCAGCCCGTAGCCGATGGCGAAGCGGTGGGGGATCTCGAACCCCGTGTAGCGGATCGGCAGCTCGACCTTGCGCCGCTCGGGCTTGGTCAGCAGGGAGCAGACCTCGAGCGACCGGGGGTCGCGCGCCCCGAGGTTGCGCAGCAGGTACTGGAGGGTCAGGCCGCTGTCGACGATGTCCTCGACGATGAGGACGTCGCGGTCCTCGATCGGGCGGTCGAGGTCCTTGAGGATCCGCACGACGCCGCTGGAGTCGGTGGCGCTGCCGTAGCTCGCGACGGCCATGAAGTCGACCTCGCACGGGATGTCGATCTGGCGCATGAGGTCGGCGAGGAAGAACACCGCGCCCTTCAGGACCCCGACCAGGAGGAGGTCGCGCTCGGCGTAGTCGCGCGAGATCTCCGCCCCGAGCTCGCGGACCCGGTGCTTGAGCTGGTCGGGCTGGACGAGCATCTCGCCGATCTTGGGGTCCCGCATGCGCCGGCCGAACGCTACGCGGTCGAGCGGCGAAGCGGCGGCGTGCGCTCGGCGTGCACCTCGCCACGGCGGACGACGAGCCGCGCGCCGTCGCCCACGTCGAGCGCCCCGCTCTCCAGGGCGAGCAGCTCGTCGAGGCGGTGTGACGCCCGCGGGCACAGCGCACCGGTGGCCTGCTCGGCGAGGTGGCGCACCACGAGCCGCGCCAGCGCCGGCGGGAGGACCCGCAGCTCCTGGCGCGGGATCCGGTCGCGCCCGGCGAGTGTCGTGGCGATGAGCTCGTCGAGGACCGCGGCCTCCTCGCGCAGCAGCTCGGCGGTGCGCAGGATGTTGTCGCTGGCGCGCGCGTCGACCGCCGCGAGCGCCGGGACGAGCCCGTGGCGCACGCGGGCGCGCGCGAACCCGGGGTCGTCGTTGCTCGGGTCCTCGAGGACGGGCAGGTCGCGGCCGGCGCAGTGCGCGGCGGTCTCCTCGCGCGTGACGCGGGCGGCCAGCAGCGGGCGCACCAGCCCGTCCTCGCGCTGCGCGGCCATGCCGAGCAGGGCGCGGCGGCCCGGGCTCGTGGCGAGGCGGTAGAGGACGGTCTCGACCTGGTCGGTGGCCGTGTGGCCCAGCGCGAGGCGCGCCCCGCGGGCGGCCGCGGCGGCGTGGCCCGCGGCGTGGCGGACCTCGCGCGCCCACGCGTGGACGTTGCCGTCGGCCTCCGGGTCGCGGGGCGGCGCGGCGTGGACCTCGAGGGCGACCCCGAGGCGGTCGGCGAGGTCCGCGCAGTGCTCACGCTCGCGCGCCGAGGCCTGCGGCCCGCGCAGGCCGTGGTCGACGTGCAGCGCCGTGGTGCTCGCGGTTCCGGCCAGCCGCGCGGCGGCGTCGAGCAGGCACGTGGAGTCCCGGCCGCCCGAGAGCAGCACGACGACCGGCTCGCCCGGCGGGAGCAGGCCCGTGGCGCGGATGCGGTCGAGGAGGTCCACGGCGGGGAGGCTACGGACGCGGGTGTGCCGTCTCACGCACGCATCGCCACGTCTCGGGCGCGAAGCTGCGCCGACCTTGCGGCGGTCGGGCGGGGTCGCCGGTCCAGGCGCCACCATGGCCCTCGTGCCCACCGACGTCGACACGCCCCTCGCCGGGGTCGCCCTCGAGCGCCTGCGGACCCTCACCGGCCGCGAGGACGCCGTCTTCCGTGAGGGCCAGCTCGAGGCGATCACCGACCTCGTCGAGGACCGGGCGCGCGTGCTCTGCGTGCAGCGCACCGGCTGGGGCAAGTCCGCCGTGTACTTCGTGGCGACCGCGCTGCTGCGCGAGCGCGGCAGCGGGCCAACGCTGATCGTCTCCCCCCTGCTGGCGCTCATGCGCGACCAGCTCGGCGCCGCCCGGCGGCTCGGACTGCGGGCGCACACGATCAACTCGACCAACCGCGAGGAGTGGGACGCGATCCGCGACGAGCTCGCGAGCGACACGGTCGACCTCCTGCTCGTCGGGCCCGAGCGCCTCAACAACCCCCGCTTCCGCGACGAGCTGCTGCCGCTGTTCAGCGACGCGATCGGCCTGCTGGTCGTCGACGAGGCGCACTGCATCAGCGACTGGGGCCATGACTTCCGTCCCGACTACCGGCGCGTGCGCGACATGCTCGAGCGCCTCGGCGACGACGTCGCGGTGCTGGCGACGACGGCGACGGCGAACGACCGCGTCGTCGAGGACGTGCTCGAGCAGCTGGCCTCCGGCCGGGCCGAGCGGCTGCGCTCCTACCGCGGACCGCTGGCGCGCCAGTCGCTGCGCCTGGAGGTCGTCGAGCTCACGCGGCCCGCCGAGCGCCTGGCGTGGCTGGCCGAGCACCTCGGCGAGCTGGAGGGCTCGGGCATCGTCTACACGCTCACGGTGCGCGACGCCTCGCGCGTGGCCGAGTGGCTGCAGCGCCGCGGGATCTCGGCGCTGGCCTACAGCGGCGAGCAGCCGACCGAGGAGCGCGAGGAGGCCGAGCGCCGCCTGCGCGCCGACGAGGTCAAGGCCGTCGTCGCCACCAGCGCGCTGGGCATGGGCTACGACAAGCCCGACCTGCGGTGGGTCGTGCACTTCCAGGCGCCCGGCTCCGTCGTCGCCTACTACCAGCAGGTCGGCCGTGCCGGCCGCGCCGTCGACCACGCCGACGTCGTGCTGCTGCGCGGCGGCGAGGACCGCGCGATCCAGGACTTCTTCATCGACCAGGCCTTCCCGTCGGCCGAGCTCGTCGGCCGCGTGCTCGAGGAGCTCGACGGCGCCGGCGACGCGGGCCGGTCCTCGCGCGAGCTGCAGGCGATCGTGAACCTCGGCGCGGGGCGCATCGAGGCGCTGCTCAAGGTCCTCGACGTCGAGGGCGCGGTGCGCCGCAGCGGCTCGAAGTGGGCCGCGGTGGCCGATCGCGACTGGACCTACGACGACGAGCGCTACGCGCGCGTCACCGACCTGCGCCGCGCCGAGCAGCGCGCGATGGCCGCCCTCGGCGCCGACGGCCGCTGCCTGATGCGCGCGCTGCAGGAGGAGCTCGACGACCCCGGCGCCGAGGACTGCGGGCGCTGCGCCGTCTGCGCCGGCCCGCGCTTCGCCGCCGCGCCCGACCCGCTGCTCGTCGAGGAGGCCCAGCGCTTCCTGCGCAGCCAGCCCCACGTCTTCGAGGCCAAGAAGATGGCGCCCGACGCCTCGGGCGCCATGCGCAAGATCCCCCAGGACGCGCGGACCGAGGACGGCCTCGCCCTGGCCCGGATCGGCGACGGCGGGTGGTGGCCGCAGATCGACCGCGACCTGCAGGCGGGGTCGGTGGGCGACGAGCTCGCCGACGCGCTGGCCAGGCTCATCCGCGACCACGCCGTGGTCGCGCCGACCTGGCTGACGTGGGTGCCCTCGCGCAAGCTGGGCGACGGCCTCGGCGAGCTCGCCGCGCGGGTCGCCTCCCGGCTGGGCGTCGACTCCGCCGCCGCGGTCGAGCGCGTGGAGGACCGCCCCGCACAGCGCGCGATGGCCAACGCCGCGACGCAGGCCGCCAACGTCCGCGGCGCCTTCCGCGTCGTGGCGTCGCCGCCGCCCGGTCCCGGCGTGCTCCTCGACGACCTGCGCGGGTCCGGCTGGACGCTCGCCATGGTGGGCGGGCAGCTGCGCCGCGCGGGCGGGGGGCCGGTCGTGCCGGTGGCGCTCGCCGTGGCGTTCTAGCGGCCGCGCTGCGCCGCGCGGACGCCCACGAACAACCGCCGCGCCACCTCGGCCCCGACGACCGTCACGAGGATGAGCACGACCGCCCCCGCGATCGCGCCCGCGCCCGTCGGGTCGTCCAGCGACGCGCCGATCGCGGTGTAGGAGAACGCGCGGGGCGCGGACCCGACCAGCGTGCCGAGGGCGATCTGCCAGGTCTGCAGGCCGAGGACGCCGAAGGCGTAGGTCAGCGGGGCGTCCGGGACGCCGGGGGCGAGGCGCTGGGCCACCACGGCGCCCAGGCCATGGCGCTCGAGCGCGCGGGAGACCGCCTCCACCCGGGCGTGGCCGAGGTCGGCGACCGCGTCGCGGCCGGCCCAGCGCGCGATCCAGAGGCCGAGGACGGCGCCGAGGGTCGACGCGCTCAGGGTCACGACCGTGCCCGTGGCCGTGCCGAAGAGCGCGCCCGAGACGCCGGCGAGGACGGGGCCCGGGACGAGCAGGCAGCCGAGGACCGCCGAGAGCGGGACGTAGACGACGGGCGCGAAGGCCCCGGCGCCGTCGACGACCTGCTGGACGTCGCGGGTGTCGAGCACGTCGAGGACCGAGAACGCGAGCAGGCCCGCGGCCACCGCCAGCGCGAAGAGCGCCAGGCGCAGCCGCGGGCCTGCCACGACGAACGGGTCCGCGAGCGCGGACTAGCGGATGTGCAGCCCCGAGATGGCGCGCGAGATGACCAGGCGCTGGATCTCGGCCGTGCCCTCGAAGATGTCGTAGATCTTCGCGTCGCGGTGGAAGCGCTCCACCGGGAACTCGCGGGTGTAGCCGTTGCCGCCCAGGATCTGGATGGCGCGCTCGGTGACCTTCACCGCGACCTCGCCGGCCTTGAGCTTCGACATCGAGCCCTCGGCCTTGGTGAACGGGATCTGGTTGCGGCCCATCCAGGACGCGCGGTAGACGAGCAGGCGGGCGGCCTCGATCTCGAGCGCCATGTCGGCCAGCGTGAACGCGACCGCCTGGTTCTCGACGATCCGCTTGCCGAACTGCTCGCGCTCCTTGGCGTAGTCCAGCGCGTACTCGTAGGCGGCGCGGGCGATGCCCACGGCCTGGGCGCCGACGGTCGGGCGCGAGGCCTCGAACGTCGCCATGGAGGCGTTGGACTTCGTCTGGCTGCCGGCCGGGACCTTGCCCGCCGCGCGCTCACGGGCGCGGGCGAGACGCTCCTCGAGCTTCTCCTTGCCGCCGAGCACGTACTCGGCCGGGATGCGGCACTCGTCGAGGTGGACGTCGGCGGTGTGCGACGCGCGCAGGCCGTGCTTCTTGACCTTGGCGCCCTGCTCGATGCCCTTGGCTTCGCTCATCGGCACGACGAACGCGGCGTGGCCGCGAGCGCCGAGCTCGCGGTCGACCGTGGCGATGATGACGTGGACGTCGGAGATGCCGCCGTTGGTGGCCCACGCCTTCTGGCCGTTGAGGACCCACTCGTTCGTGGCCTCGTCGAACTTCGCCGTCGTGCGGACCGCCGAGACGTCGGAGCCGGCGTTGGGCTCGGAGGAGCAGAAGGCGGCGACCTTCACGTCGTCCGGGGTGCCGAAGCAGCGCGGGACCCACTGGCCGATCTGCTCGGGCGTGCCCTGGCCGATGATCGCGGCGACGGCGAGCGAGGTGCCCATGATCGCCATGCCGATGCCGGCGTCGCCCCAGAAGAGCTCCTCGTTGACGACCGGCAGGCCGAGGCCGGACGGCTCGGCGAAGAACTGCGCCATGCCCTCGAAGCCGTAGAGCCCGATCTTCGCGGCCTCCTGGATGACGGGCCAGGGCGTCTCCTCGCGCTCGTCCCACTCGGCGGCGGCGGGGCGGACGACGTCCTCGGCGAACCCGTGGACCCAGTCGCGGATGTCCTTGAGGTCCTGCGACAGCTCCATCGAGAACTGCGGCTCCGTGGACTCCGGAGCGGTCTCCTGCTGGGCCTGGACGGCCTCGTCAATGGCAGACATGGACGGATGTGTAACACACCGTTGCACGGTCGTCCACCCATGCGTTACGGTCATGGACGGATGGGGACGCCGGACCGCACGCGCCAGGGATCGCGCCGCCAGCGCGAGGAGGACATCGTCGCCGCGACGCGGGCGCTGTTCGACGAGCGCGGGGCCCAGGACGCGCCCGTGGAGGAGGTCGCCCGTGCGCTCGGCCTCAACCGCGCGCTGATCTACCGCCACTTCGCCTCGCGCGAGGAGCTCTACGTCCGCACGGTCACGACGTACCTCGACGAGCTCGCCGCCCTGCTGCGCGGCGCCGCGGCGGCCCACCAGGACCCCGCCGACGCGCTCGAGGCCCTGTGCGGCGCCTTCGCCGAGTTCGGCCTCGACCACCCCGCGTTCCCCGACGCGGCCCTGTCGCTCATGCGCCGCCCCGCCGACGAGCTGCGCGACGTCGTCTCCGACGGCACCTGGCTGCGCCTCGGCCAGTCCATGGGCGCCTGCCTGGGCACGAGCGCCCGCGTCCTACGCGCCGGGATGCTCAGCGGCGCCTTCGCGGTCGACGATCCCGACCTCACCGCCAACGTCCTGTACGCCCAGGGCCTGGGCACCCTCCACATCGCCCGGCTCGGCGTCGGCGTCAAGGAGATCCAGCCCGGCATGGCGACCGCCTTCCCGATCACGCGCGACGAGGTCCGCGAGGCGATCGTGGACGCCGCGCTCGCGCTCGTCGGCGTCCGCCGCGCCGCCCGCGCCGGCTAGTCCTCGTCGCGCGCCCGCGCGAGGAACAGCTCGGTCGGCGCGCTGAAGCCCTTGAGCCGCACCTCGCCGATGAGCCGGAACTCGAGGTGCCTGCCGGCGTGCTCGACGACCTGGCGCGTCACGACGACCTCGCCGCCGGCGGCCCGGGCCGCGACGCGCGCCGCCTGGTTGACCTCGCGCCCGTAGTAGTCGCCGTCGCGGTAGAGCGTCTCGCCCCAGTGGATGCCGATGCGCGGCAGCGGCCGCGTGGCCATGAGCTGCTGGAAGCCGACCGCCCAGTCGCACAGCGCGCCCGCGTCGGAGCCGACGATCATCACCTCGTCGCCGATCGTCTTGATGACGCGCGCGTCGTCGGGCAGCGTGTGCTCGACGTTCTCGACGAAGCGCTCGACGGCGCTCACCGCCTCCTCCTCGCCGACCTCCTCGGTCAGCCGCGTGTAGCCCGCGAGGTCGGCGAAGGCGATCGCGACGCGCAGGCGCCCGAGGTCGAGCGGCCCGTCGCCGAGGTCGGCCTCCATGTGGCCGATGACGTCCTGCTCGACGAAGTGCTGCAGGAAGCGCTGGTGGACGTGGTCCATCATCGGCGACGCGAGCGGCAGCAGCTCGCGCGCCAGGCCCTCCATCTCCTCGGCCATCTCCCACCCCGGCACGCCGTCGCGCATGAGCGGCTCATGGACGTAGAGGTGGAAGAGCCGGACCTCGGCGTCGGCGATCTGCGCCAGCGCCTGGCCGTACACGCGCACGAGCTGGAGGAAGGCGACGAGCGGGAAGCCCGCCGCCAGGACCGCCGCGGCGTAGCGCAGGAGCTGGAGGTCGTCCTCGCCCAGGCGGTCCAGCGAGCCGGCGCTGAACCCGAGCGCGGTGAGGATCCGCTGGATCAGCGCGGGCTCGAGCCCCGTGTCGGCGGCGACGTCCTCGATCGACAGCTGCCCCTCGACCGGCGGCAGCAGGTCCTCGATGTACGAGAACGCCAGCTGGCCGCTCTCCGTGGCCTTGGCGATCTGCGCGAGCGTGTGACCCCGCTCGCGCAGGCGCGCGACGACGCGGGCGTGCGCCGCGGCGCTCGCCGACAGCAGGCCGTCGTCGCCCGGCGCGGGCACGATGCCGCCGGCGATCCACCGGCGCAGCGTCGCGGGCGTGACGCCGATGGCGCGGGCAACGGCGGGGACGGTTCGCTGCTGCTCGCTCACACGCACCTCGGACGCTGCGACGGGGCCCTGGTGGGAGCCCCGTCACGTGCGGGGAAGACGCCCCGCCTCGCCGGCCGTCGACGCTCGTCCCCGAGGGAGCGGCGCCTCGCGGGAGGTGACCCTCCCACGCATCGGCCTGGTGCCTTGTTCGTGTGGCTCATGGGTACCGCGTTCGCCCGGTCGTTGTCAACGTGGACGGTCCACGGCCTCCAGGGCCAGGTGCGGGTAGTCGGCCTCGACGAGCTCCCGGTAGCGCGGGAAGACCGGCTTGGTGAGCGGCAGCAGGGCGAGCGCCGACGGCAGGTCGCCGCTGGCCTTGATCCGCCGGCGGGTGATCGCCATCGCGATGTTCTCGCGCCCCTGCCAGTACCGGTTGGCGACCTCGGAGCTCATCGTCATCTCGACCTTGGGCTCCCAGTCGACGTCGTCGCTCCACTCCCAGTGGAGGTTGCCCTCCTCGCCGTCGCGCGCCGGGCGGATGTTCACGACGAGGTCGACGTCGGTCAGCTCGAAGCGCTGCGGCACGTCGGCGGCGCGCAGCCGCGGGCCGACGTCGGGGTCCTCGGACATGAGCGTGAACGCCTTGTCGAGGACCTCGCGGACCTCCTCGGCCGAGCGGAAGCAGTGGACGGTGCCCATCAGACGAACGACCCCTCTCGGCGGATGAGGTTCTCGTGGACCTTGGCCTGCACGATGTCGCGGATCGCGTCGGCGACCTCGAGCACGAGCGCGCGGTCGTCGGCGTCGGCCGGGCCGTAGCGGCCCGCGAGGGCGACCGGGTCGCCGAACTCGATGCGCCAGCGCGACGGCAGCGGGACGGCGCCCAGCGGCCCGAGCAGCGGGAACGTCGGCGTGACGGGCAGCGGCGCGGCGCCCAGCAGCCGCCCGATCGCCGGCAGCTCGCCCACGCGCGGGTAGATCTCCTCGCTGCCGACGACCGCCGTCGGGATGATGGGCACCCCGGCGCGCAGGGCGAGCTCGACGAACTCGCCGCGGCCGAAGCGCTCGAGGCGGTAGCGCTCGGACCACGCCTTCTGCGCGCCCTTGGCGCCCTCGGGGAAGGCGAGGACGACGTGGCCCTCGCGCAGCAGCCGCAGCGCGTTGTCCGGCGAGGCCGGCGCGCCGCCGAGCTTGCGCGCCATGACGCTCACCCACGGCAGCTCGAACGCGCGATCGACGACCAGGAAGCGCGGCCGGCGCGGCACGGCGGTGCGCCGGCGCAGCGCGGTGGCGATCATCGCGGCGTCCCATGGCAGCGTCCCCGCGTGGTTGGCGACGACGAGCGCCCCGCCCTCGGCGGGGACGTGGTCGACGCCCGTGACCTTCACCCGCCACCACACGTCGAAGAGGAGGTCGAAGGCCGGGTCGACGCCGCGCGCGAACTGCTCGTCGAAGCCCCAGGCGTCCTCGTCGAAGTCGCCGCGCACGCGCTGGGCGGCGAGGTCGGCGGCGGCGCGCACGCCGCGCAGGACGGTGCCGATCACGCGGCCACCGCCTCGTCGCGGACGTCGGCGGCGACGGCCTCGATGGCCGCGGCGGTCGAGTAGCGCGGCGTGAAGCCGACGTCGCGCACGAGGCGCGTCGTGTCGACCCCGCGGCCGTAGCGCAGGTAGCGCACGACGTCGTCGCTGGGCAGCGGCAGGCCCGCCACGCGGCTGGCGACGCCGGCCGCCGGCCCGAACAGCGGCCCGGCCAGCGGCAGCGCGGGGCGGCGCAGCTTGCGCAGCATCCGGCTCAGCGAGACCGTCCCCTCCCCCGCGACGTTCACCGCGCCCCGCGCCGGGTGGCGCACCGCCGCGTGCAGCGCGCCGATCGAGTCGTCCTCGTGGACGACCTGGATGCGCGGGTCGAACCCGAGGTGCGTCGGGACGACCGGCGCCCGGAAGAGGCGCGTGATCGGCGTGTCGAGGGTCGAGCCCAGCACCGGCTGGAGGCGCAGGACGCAGCAGACGACCTCGGGCGTGCGCCGCGCGAAGGAGTCGACGAGGCGCTCGAGCTCCCCGACGTCGCGCTGCCAGCGCGTGCGCAGGGGGTAGCGGCGGTCCATGTCCTCGGTGAAGAACGCCGGTGCGCCGGGCTCGGAGCCGTAGATCGCCGCGCTGCCGCGCACGACGAGCGCGCGCACCTCGGGCAGGCGCCCGAGCGCGGCGAGCAGCTGGAGCGTGCCGATGACGTTGATGTCGTGCAGCTGGCGCGCGCTGCGGCCCGGCTCGGGGAACTGCGGGACGTCGTTGTGGACGACCGCCGAGATCCCCGTGCCGGCCAGCACGTCGGGGAGGTCGGGCGCGCGCAGGTCCGCGCGCACGTGGTCGATCCGCGACGCGATCGCGGGCGCCGGGTCGCGTGTGTCGAGCCCGACGACCGAGGCGCCGTCGGCCAGCAGCCGCTCCGCCAGGCGCTGGCCCCAGAAGT
Source organism: Conexibacter sp. SYSU D00693 (assembly GCF_017084525.1). Classification (GTDB taxonomy): domain Bacteria; phylum Actinomycetota; class Thermoleophilia; order Solirubrobacterales; family Solirubrobacteraceae; genus Baekduia. The sequence continues at coordinate 4,162,953 of NZ_CP070950.1, read as the reverse complement.
TGGCGACCCCGGTGATGAGGATGCGCTCTGCCAAGTCCGGCGCGCGCGGGGCCGCGGGCTAGGAGGAGGCGTCGCCCGCCGGCGGGGTGCGCGGCGACGGCTTGGGGGCCGGCTTGGGCTTGGCGGCCGCGGCGCGCGTGCCGGTCCCGCGCGCGGGCTTGGCCGCCGCCGGCTTGGCGGCGGGCTTGGGCGGCGTGGCCTTGGCGTCCGCGCGCGCGGCGCGCGTGCGCGAGGCGGCGGCGGCGCGCGGCTTGGCGGGCGGCCTGGGGGCGGGCTTGGCCTCGAGCTCGCCGACGCGCTGCTCGAGGGCGTCGAGCCGGCTGGAGAGCGCGCGCAGCTCGTCGGCCGTCGGCGGACGGAGGTCCTCGACGGCGTCGCGGAAGCGCGTGGCGACCTGCTGGAGCTCCTCGGCGAGGTCCTGCGCGCGCCCGCGCGTGTCGGCGGCGCCGCCGGCCGTGGCCGAGAAGGCCTGCTCGACCGCGCTGCGCACCTGGTCGGCGCGGGAGCGCGACTCCTGCTTCGAGGCGCCCTTGTCCTTCTTGTCCTTCTTCTTGGCCACGGGCCGGACCCTATCCTCCGCCGCCGTGGCCAGCCAGCCGATCCACGTCCACCCGACCGCCGAGCTGGCGCCGCGCGTGCTGCTGCCCGGCGATCCCGGTCGCGCGCTGGCCCTCGCGCAGGTCCTGCTGGGCGACGACCGCCGGATGTTCAACCACAACCGCGGGCTCTGGGGCTACAGCGGCACGGCCGCGGACGGCGCGCCGCTGACGATCCAGAGCACCGGCATGGGCGGGCCCAGCGCGGCCATCGTCCTCGAGGAGCTCGCCGACCTCGGCGCGGAGGTCGCGGTGCGCGTGGGGACGTGCGGCGCGCTGGACGGCGACCTCGCGCTCGGCCAGCTGCTGGCCGCCGGCGAGGTCCTCGCCGCGGACGGCACCAGCCGCGCGCTGGGCGCCGGGGAGCGCGTCGCCGTCGACGCCGGGCTGGCCGCCGCGCTGGCGGACGCGGCGGGGACGACGGCGCTCGTCGTCTCCACCGACCTCTTCTACGACCGCGACGACGCGCGGGCGGCGTCCTGGAAGGCCCAGGGCGCCGCCGCCGTCGAGATGGAGGCCGCCGCGCTGGCGGCCGTCGCCGCACGGCGCGACGTGCGCTTCGGCTGCGTGCTGGCGGTGACCGACCTGCTGGAGGGCGGCCGCGAGCGCATCTCGCCCGAGGGCCTCGAGGCCGCGGGCGAGGCCGTCGGCCGCGCTGCCGCGCACGCCCTCGGCTGCGCCTGACCGGTCGTCCAGTCCGTTCGGGCGGTGCGGGAGGCCGCACCCGGCGGATGCCTGCCACCTCGGCGGCGCGGCGGCCTCGCGCAGCGCAAGATCCACCGTGCCCGATCGAGACAGCCGACGCGCTCCTGGCCCTCGCTCTCCCGTCCAGCCCGGTGCGCCGCTCTCCCGCAAGCGTCTGTGTCGCGCGGGCCTCTCCTCCGGCCCCGGTCGCCCCGATGGAACGGGGCGGCCGGTGGCCACCCCTCCGCGACGGTCCTACTCCCCGACCTTCAGGCGCTCCTGGTCGCGCGAGGGCGCCGGCGAGCCGTCCTGCGGCAGGGCCGCACGCAGCGCCGCGAGGTCCGTCGCGAGCCCGTCGAGCTTCTCCTCGATGGAGCGCAGGCGCGCCTCCACGCCGCCCGAGGCGAGCCGCTCGTCGAGGCGGTCCACCCCGTCCTCGATCCCCTCGAGCCGCTGGCTGACGGACCGCACGCGGCGGGTCAGCCGCTCGAGGTCCGCGGCCGACGGCAGGTTGAGCGCCCCCATCGCGACCTCCTGGGCCTGCACCGCCTTCTCCCTCGCCTCGAAGATCCGTGAGATCGCGCCGGTCACCATCGGGTTCTCGACCAGCTCCTGGGCCAGCTTGCCCAGCGCGTCCTCGCCCTGGCGCCCGAGCCGCTCGCGCAGCCCCTCGCCGTCCGCACCGCGTTCAGCCATGGGCGGCACAGTACCCGGCGCGCCCGCGCGGTACGACGCAGGACCGCCTCCCCCGAACGGGCGCGACATGGCCCCCACGCGGGGCGTTGCAATCTGCGTTGTGGACGGGTTAGCGTCGCCGGACCCGCCCACCTGCACTGGTAGGGTGGCGCGACCCGGAAGGTCGTGCCCGCGGTCCCGGGTTGCTGGAGGAGAGCAGACACCTGATGACGAAGCGCAAGAAGCTGACCGCCGGCCTGCTCGTGGCCGGCACGTTCTCGGCCGGCTTCGGCGCCGCCGTCCTCCCTGCCCCCGCGCAGCCGAGGACGCTGGTGATCACCCTGCTGGGCGGCCAGCAGATCACGGTCCAGATCGACGTCCCGCCCGGCACGCCGCTGGACAAGGTCCCGATCCCGGGGATCAAGCTCCCGATCGTCTCGATCCAGGAGGTGGGCGGCCCCGCCGCGGCCCCCACGCCGACCTCGCCCGAGCCGGCGCCCACGACGGAGCAGCCGGCCCAGACGCAGCCCGAGGCCGTCCTCCCGGATGCGCCGAAGGCCGAGGAGCAGGCCGAGCAGGAGACCACGGGCAAGGCCAAGCGCGCCGCGCGCAAGGAGCAGCCCGCCGGCGAGGAGCAGGCCGCCGGCCAGCCGCAGGACGAGGAGCAGCAGGCCAAGGACGACGCCGACCAGGCGCCGGCCGACCCGGGCCGCACGGCCGACGGCGTCCCCACGCTCGACAACCCGGGCCTCTCGATCGCCGACCTCGGCCCCGCGCCGGTCGGCGTCCCCAACTTCTTCATCGAGAAGTTCCGGATCCCGCCCTTCCTGCTGCCGATCTACCAGGCCGCCGGCATCGAGTACGGCGTGCGCTGGGAGGTCCTGGCCGCGATCAACGAGATCGAGACGGACTACGGGCGCAACACGAACGTCTCGTCCGCCGGCGCCGTCGGCTGGATGCAGTTCCTGCCGTCGACGTGGCGCCAGTACGGCGTTGACGCCAACAAGGACGGCAAGAAGGACCCGTACAACCCGGTCGACGCGATCTTCGCGGCGGCGCGCTACCTCAAGGCGGCCGACGCCGCCAAGGACCTGCGCGGCGCGATCTTCGCCTACAACCACGCCGACTGGTACGTCGACTCCGTCCTGCTGCGCGCACGCCTCATCGGCGGCCTGCCCGCCGACCTCGTCGGCTCGCTGACCGGCCTCACGCAGGGCCACTTCCCGGTCCACGCCAAGGCGCGCTACGCCAACGACGTCTCCGAGGCCGACACGAAGCGCCGGATCGCCAAGGGCCGCAACGCGGCGCTGCCGGTCGAGAGCGAGTCGGGCCGTCGCAGCGTCGACATCTTCGCCAAGCCCGGCTCCCCGGTCATCGCCGTCCAGGACGGCAAGATCGTGAAGATCGGCAAGACCGAGCGCCTCGGCCGGTTCATCCAGCTGCGCGACGTCTACGGCAACACGTACACGTACGCGCACCTGAAGAAGCTCGCGGCCGGCTACCCGGTCCCGAAGAAGCTCTCGGTCTCGCGCGACGAGGTCAAGGACGAGCTCGGCCTCGACCAGCAGGCCAAGAAGGACCCGAAGCCCACCGCCCCGGCCACCGCCGGCGCCCAGCCGGCCAAGGAGTCGGCGCCGGCCAAGGCGCGCACCACGGGCGCCAAGCCCAAGGCGGCCGACACCGCCGACGGCGCGGGCCAGACGCTCGAGAAGGAGCGCCTGTTCGCCAACCCCGCGCGCAAGCGCGCGTACAAGGCGGGCGGCGAGGAGCAGCTCCTCAACCAGGACCTGCTCTCGGGCTACACCACGTTCAAGTCGTACTTCACGCAGGTCTTCGGCCTCAAGAGGTCCGAGGTCCGCATCAAGCCGCTCCAGGTCGGCTCGAAGGTCGTCGCCGGCACCATCCTGGGCCGCATCGGCAAGACGTCGCCGACCAAGGCCTCGCACGTCCAGTTCGAGATCCGCCCGGCCGGCCGCGGCGCCCCGCGCATCGACCCGAAGCCGATCCTCGACGGCTGGAAGCTGCTCGAGTCGACGTCGGTGTACCGCGCCCAGGGCAAGAACCCGCTCTTCGGCCCCGACGCCAAGACGCCGTCGATCGGCCAGATCCTGCTCATGAGCAAGGAGCAGCTCCAGCGCCAGGTCGCCGAGGACCCGCGCATCGAGCTCTACGAGTGCGGCCGCCGCGACGTCCAGGCGGGCAACATCGACCGCCGCGTGCTGGCCACCCTGTCCTTCCTGTCGGCCTCCGGCCTCAAGCCGTCGGTCAGCTCGCTGCGCTGCGGCCACTCGCTGATGACCGCGTCGGGCAACGTCTCGCACCACAGCTCGGGCAACGCGGTCGACATCGCGAAGGTCAACGGCATCCCGATCCTCGGCCACCAGGGCGCGGGCTCGATCACCGAGATGACCATCCGCCGCCTCCTGACCCTGCAGGGGTCGATGAAGCCGGCACAGATCATCTCGCTGATGACCTTCGAGGGCGCGGACAACACGATGTCGCTGCCCGACCACGCCGACCACATCCACGTCGGGTGGCGCCCGCAGCTCGGGCAGACCGTCGACGGGCGCAAGCTCGACGCGGTCCTCAAGCCCTCGCAGTGGATCAAGCTGATCGACCGCCTCGGCGACATCGACAACCCGACCGTGCGCACCTCGCCGTCGAAGTACGCCGTCGAGGTCCCCAAGCCCGAGCGCGCCAGCGACGCCCACGAGGGCGAGTGACGCCGAGCGGGCTCGCCGCGCTCTCCCGCCGGTGAGCGCGTTCGGGTTCGTCCAGGTCGAGCTGCCCTACGTCCTCGGGCCGCAGGACGGGCGCTACGTCGTGCGCGGCCACGCCGGCGAGGCCGAGCACGTGCTGGTGCTCGCGACGCTCGGCGCACCCCAGCGCCGGCTGCTGCGCGGCAAGAAGCCGGCGACCGCAGCCGCGGGCGCGCCGGTCGAGCCCGTCAGCACCGCGCGCGCCACGGTCATCGACGCCCGTCCCGTCGAGGGCGAGGCCGAGGCGTGGCTCGCGAAGCAGGACCTCGACGACCGCGCCGAGGAGGGCATCGCGGTCCTCAACGACGTGCTGCAGGCGCACCGCATCGCGGCGGCCGACCCGTTCGTGCGCGAGGTGTCGCGCGAGCAGGCGATCGTCGTGCGCGTCGGCGCGGGCGTCGGCGACGACGTCGCCCACGGCCGCTGGTCGGTGGCCAAGGAGCTGCCGCGCGCGGCGCCCAGGAAGCTCGCCCGCCGGACCGCCGCCCTGCGCCCGCAGGAGCGCCTCGCCGCGCTCCTCGGCGGCCGCGACGTCGCGCTGGCCTGCGAGGAGCTCGTCCTGCGCGCGCGCCTCGACGTCGACCGCGGCCGGCACCGCGAGGCGGCGCTGCAGCTGCGCGTCGCGCTCGAGGCGGCGATCGCCGAGCTCGAGCCGTGGGCGTCGACGACCGACCTCAGCGCCCGGCTGGCCGAGCTGCGCGAGGGCCGCGGTGCCGTCGGCGCGGCCGCGAACATGGCGTTGCAGGGCGGCCTGGACGAGGCGACGATCCTCGAGGTCGAGCGCCTGGTCGGGCGCACCGAGGCCGCGCTGCGCGCGCGGACCGCCCCCGGCATCGCCTGACGCCTACGCTCAGCGCGTGGCCTCCGACGCCCGCCTGACCCGCTCCGTGCGCCGCGACGGCGACGTGGAGGACCGCGTCGCCGTGGAGGAGCCGCTCGAGGTGCGGGTCGGCGGCGAGCCCCTGGCGGTGACGATGCGCACGCCCGGCCACGACGAGGAGCTCGCCGTGGGGTTCCTGCACGGTGAGGGGCTGCTGGCCGGCCCGCCGCGGTCGGTCGGCCTGCCCGCGGACCTCGCTGCCAACGTCGTCGAGGTCGAGGCGGACCTCGCCTTCGAGCCGTCGAGCCGGCGCTTCTACGCGACGTCGTCGTGCGGGGTGTGCGGCAAGGGCGCGCTCGAGGAGGTCGCCCGCCACGCGCCCGAGCTGCCCGACGGCCCGCGGGTCGACCGGGCGCTGCTGGCGGCCCTGCCCGACGGCCTGCGCCAGCCCGGCTTCGCCGCCACGGGCGGCCTGCACGCGACCGGCCTCTTCGACGCGGCGGGCGAGCTGCTGCTCGTCCGCGAGGACGTCGGGCGCCACAACGCGCTGGACAAGGTCGTCGGCCGTGCGCTGCTCGACGGCCTGCTCCCCCTCCACGACCGGGTGCTGTGCGTGAGCGGCCGGCTGGCCTTCGAGCTCGTGCAGAAGGCCGCGCTCGCGGGCTGCCCGGTGCTCGTCGGCGTGGGCGCCCCGACGTCGCTGGCCGTCTCGCTGGCGCGCGATCGCGGCATGACGCTCGCCGGCTTCGCCCGGGGCGGCTCGGTCAACGTGTACGCCGACCGAGGGCGCGTCGTCGACGGTGGCAGGCCGCCCGGCGCAGCGGAGGGCTGACCGCACCCACGGACGGCCGGGGCCGGGGTACCGTCGCGTCCATGGGGGCCAAGCACGACGCGTTCGGGCGCGAGATCGGGGAGGACACGCTGGCGGGGCTGCGCGGTGCGGCACCGTCCAGCGTCGAGCAGCCGGCCAGCGCGCCGAACGCCACGACCTCGGCGTCGGGCTTCGACGACGACTTCATCCCGAAGGCGGCGACGGCCACGGCGCCGGCCTCGTCCTCCGGCGCGCCGGCCGACGTCGGCACGCCGGTGGCCATGACGTGGGACCTCCCCGCCCCCGAGCGCACGGAGATCCCGGCGGTCGCCTCGATCGACGTCTCGCGCGGTCCGTGGTGGCTGCTGCGCTTCATCCCCGTCTTCATCGTCCTGGCGATCATGGTCCCGGTCGGCATCGGCGTGTACTCGGCGGTCGACGGCGGCGTCGACACCGCGCGCGACGCGATCGACGACGTCCAGCGGGCCATCGACGAGGGGCGCGAGAGCCTGCCCACCCCGGGCGGGGGCGACGACGACGGCCCCGTCCTCGGCCTCCAGCGCGGCTCCCTGCTCACGAAGTCGGCCCTGTCGCCGGCGCTCGGGCGCCTGCAGGCCCACGGCAAGGTCCGCCTCATCCGCCTCGCCCCCGACCGGATCAACGCGCAGCTCGTGCGGGGCGACACCCTGCGCCACGTGTCGGTCGCCGGCGCCGGCGCGGCCGCGAAGGTGGACTCCGAGTCGCCCGCGACCGGCGCGCTCGAGACCGTGCCGTTCGCGTCGATCGACCCCGCGGCGCCCTACCGGCTGACGCGCAGCGCCGCCGGACGCCTCCGGGTGCCGACCACGCGGGTGGACTACCTCGTGCTCATGGACCTGCCGCTGCAGGGCCCGAGCTGGATGGTCTACTTCAAGGACGGCAAGGGCGCGTTCCAGGGCGACGCGCACGGGCGCGTGACCCGGCGGATCAGCTAGCGCTCACAGCGCCGCGAGCAGCGCCTCGAGCTCGCCGACGACGTCGCCGTCGAGCTTCACCGCGGCGTGGCGGTCCCAGGGCGTCGGGCCCCGGGTGACGATCGCGACCTCGCCGCCGTTGGTCTTCGTGACCCCCGGCAACTGGGCGATCGGGTGGACCTCCAGCGAGGACCCGATGCAGAGCAGGACGTCGGCCGTCCCCGCCAGCGCGTAGGCCTGCTCGAGCGCGCCGTCGGGCAGGAACTCGCCGAAGAGGACGACGTCGGGCTTGAGCGGCTCGCCGCAGTCGCAGGCCGGCAGGCCGGTCGCGGCCAGGCGCGCGCGGACCTCGTCCAGCGGGAAGCGCGCACCACAGGACAGGCACGAGGACGTGTCGATCGTCCCGTGGACCTCGACGAGGTTCGCGGACCCGGCCAGGCGGTGCAGGCGGTCGATGTTCTGCGTGACGACGCCGTCGAGCCTCCCGCGGCGCTCGAGCTCGACGAGCACGCGGTGCGCGCCGTTGGGCTCCTTGCCCTCGAGCGAGGCGAAGCGCTGGCCGTAGAACTCCCAGAAGCGCCGGGGGTCGGCCCGCCACGCGTCGATGTGCGCGACCTCCATCGGGTTCACGCCCTCCCACAGCCCGGTGCCGGGCGAGCGGAAGTCCGGGATCCCCGAGGGCACGGAGATCCCGGCGCCCGTGAGCGCGACGACCGACTCCGCCTCGCGGATGAGCGAGGCGAGCTGCTGGACGCGGTCGGTCGTCGCGGGCGTCATCGGCTCTCAGCGTAGAGCGCTACGTGCCCTGCCAGCGCGGGGCGCGCTTGCCGAGGAAGGCGCTGATGCCCTCCTTGGCGTCCTCCGAGCGGAAGGCGGTCGCGAAGCCCTGCTTCTCGGCCTCGATGCCCTCGTCGAGGTCGCCGGCGCCGCTGACGCGCTTGATCTGCTCGAGGGCGATCGGCGCCGCCTCGGACAGCTTGCGCGCCCACTGCAGCGCCTGGTCGAGCAGCTCGTGGTCGGGCACCACGCGGTTGACCAGGCCGAACTCGTAGGCCTCCTCGGCCCCCACCGGGTCACCGATGAGGTTCATCTCGAGCGCCTTGTTCGAGCCGACCAGGCGCGGCAGCCGCTGGGTGCCGCCGAAGCCGGGGATGATCCCGAGCTTGACCTCCGGCTGGCCGAAGAGGGCCGAGCGCGCCGCGATGCGCACGTCGCAGGCCATGGCCAGCTCGCAGCCGCCGCCGAAGGCCAGGCCGTTGACCGCCGCGATCGTGGCGACGCCCTTCTGGCCCAGCTCGCGGAACAGGGCGTGCGCCTCGTGGATGAGCTGCTCGCCCTGCGCCTCGTCCATCTGCGTGAACGCCTTGATGTCGGCGCCGGCGCTGTACAGGAAGGGGTTGGACGACGCGATGACCAGCGCGCGGATGCCGCGCTCCTGCACGGCGTCCCAGACCTTGCGCAGGTCCGCGACGACCGACGGGGCGATCGAGTTCATCTGGCCGTTGGCCAGCCACGCGATGGCCACGCCGTCGCCGCGGGTCTCGAGCTTGACGACCTCGCCGACCGGGTCCTCGTCGACCTGCGGGTAGGCGTAGAAGCCCTGGCCGCTCTTCTGGCCGAGGCGGCCCTGGGCCACGAGACGGCGCAGGACGACCGGCGGCTCGAAGCGATCGCCGTGGCGCTCCTGGGCGCGCTCGAGGCGCTCGAGGACGCTGTCGAGGCCCTCGACGTCGGCCTTCATGAACGGCGGCAGCAGGCCGCGGCGGGGGTCGAGGCCGGCGCCGGCCATCATCCCGAAGTCGATGTCGCGGTGGGTGGCGACGCCCTCCTCGAGCACCCAGCAGGCCTCGACGAGCGTCTTGAGCGTGAGCAGCTCGACGAGCTCGTCGACGTCGGGCTCGGCGTCGCCCGCGAGCTGGGCGTTGCCCTCGGCGTCGTAGACGCCCTCCCCGCCGGTCTTCGCGCCGAGCTTGCCGTCGGCGACGAGCTTCTGGATGCCCTCGGAGACGTAGAAGCGGTCGCCGTAGGACTCGGCCAGGTGCTCGGCGACGTGGATGACGGTGTCGAGGCCGAGCAGGTTCACGAGGAAGTACGGCCCCATCGGCACGACGTTGCGCGGCTGGATGCCGGCGTCGATCGCCTTGATGTCGAGCCCCTGCTCCTCCTGGGCGCGCCACAGCTCCGACATCCCGGACATGAGGATCCGGTTGACGACGAACCCCGGCACCTCGGCGCAGGTGATCGGCTGCTTCTTGATCGCCTGGGCGAAGGTGACGGCGGCCTGGGTGGTCTCCGCGTCGGTGTCGTCGCCCTCGATGACCTCGATCAGCGGCATGACCGAGGCGGGGTAGAAGTAGTGGAAGCCGACGACCTTCTCGGGGCGCAGCGTGGCGTCGCCGATCTCGGTGATCGACAGCGAGGACGTGTTCGAGGCGAGGATCGCGTGGCCGGGCGTGACGGCGTCGAGCTCGGCGAAGACCGCCTGCTTGACCTCCATGCGCTCCGGCACGGCCTCGATGACGAAGTCGACGTCGCCGAAGCCCTCGTAGGACGTCGTGCCGTGGATGCGGCCGAGGACCTCCTCGACCTGCGCGGCGGCCTGCTCCTCCGTGAGCTTGCCCTTCTTGACCAGGCGGCCGATCTGGCCCTGGGTGACGCCGCGGGCCTCGGCCAGCCCGGCGTCGACGAACTCCTGCTTGACGTCCTTGAGGACGACCGGGATCCCCGCGGCGGCGATCGTCTGCGCGATCTGGCCGCCCATGGTCCCGGCGCCCACGACGGCGGCCTTGAACACGAACATGGGCGGGCACAGTAGGGCTTCAGGCGAGGAGGTCGCGGTCTGCCCGCAGCTCCCTGGCGAAGCGCGTCAACGTCCGTTCGAGCGCCTCGCGGAAGGGCCGGCGGACGAACACCATGTCAACCAGCGGCGTCCATCCGCCGCGGCGCTTGATCGTGTACTCGAAGGCGATCTCGACGCGCGTGCGGTCGCCGTCCAGGGCGGTGAAGGCGACGCGCTGCGTGCCGCGGACGTGCTCGTCCTCCACGAACGCCGTCTGCCCCGTGCGCTGCTCGAAGGCCTCGACGACCTCGACGACGCGCCCGCGCCCGCCGGGGGTCGAGTCCCAGACGACACGCGCACCGACCTCGCGGGGCCAGCCCGCGTCCTGACGGGCGACGTGGTGCAGTCCGTCGACGAACGTCGGCCAGCGGGCGGTGTCGTACCAGAGCGCCTCGGCGTCGAAGGGGCGGCCCGGGACGTCGATGCTCGCGCGCACGCGGCCCATCAGCCGCCGAGCTCCGCGTCGATCGCCTGCAGCGCCTGGGCGGTCACGCGCAGCCGCGGCGCCAGCGCCTCGGCCAGCCGCGCGCGCTCGGCGGAGCCCGCCTCGGTGATCCGGTAGAAGCGCCGCGACCGGCGCTCGGGGTGCTCCCACTCCCCCGCCACCAGGCCCTCGCCCTCGAGGCGGCGCAGCAGCGGGTACATCGTGTTCGGGTTCACGGCGACGAGGCCGCCGGTGAGCGTCGCGACGCGCTCCATCAGCGCCCCGCCGTAGGACGGGCCGCCCTCGAGGAAGTGCAGGACGAGCAGCGGGACCAGCCCCGCCCGGCGCAGCTCGCCGACGAGGGGGTCGCCCGACCCCGGTCCCGGCGCCGCGCGGCCGACGGCCTCCCCGGCGCGCTCCAGCGGGGCGGCCTCCGCTACCGCCTCCTGGGTGCGCCTGGACGTCGACACGGCGTCAGAGGATGGCAGGCCACCCGCGTGGCTAGCGTCGAGCGCATGCGACGCGCACTCGGCAGCACCGGCCTCGAGGTCCACCCGCTCTGCCTGGGCGGCAACGTCTTCGGCTGGACGGTCGACGGCGAGCAGGCCTTCGACGTCCTCGACCTGTTCGCCGACGCGACGGGCGGCGCTGGGCTCGTCGACACCGCCGACGCGTACTCGTCGTGGGTGCCGGGCCACGAGGGCGGCGAGTCCGAGCGGCTGATCGGCGCGTGGATGCGCGATCGCGGACGCCGCGGGGCCGTCCTGCTCGCCACGAAGGTCGGCTGGCAGGGCGGGCTGGGCGCCGACCACGTCCGGCGCAGCGCGGCCGCCTGCCTCGAGCGCCTGGGCGTCGAGCGCGTCGACCTCCTCTACGCCCACAAGGACGACCCGTCGACGCCGCTCGAGGAGACCCTGCGGGCGCTCGACGCGGTCGTGCGCGACGGCGGCGCCGCGCACCTCGGGCTGTCGAACTACGCGCCCGGGCGGGTGCGCGAGGCGCTGGCGATCTGCGACCGCGAGGGCCTGACGCGGCCGACCGTCCTGCAGCCGCCGTACTCGCTGGTCGCCCGTGGGGAGTTCGAGGGCGAGCTGCAGCGCCTGGCCGTGGAGGAGCGCCTCGGCGTGGCGCCCTACGCGGCGCTGGCCGGCGGGTTCCTCACCGGCAAGTACACCCGCGGCGAGGCCCACCAGGGCGCGCGGGCGGGCGCGGTCTCCCGCTTCGAGGACGACGACGCCGCGTGGGCGACCGTCGAGGCGCTGCGCGAGATCGCGACGGCGCGCGGCGTGACGCCGGCGGCCGTCGCGGTCGCGTGGGTCGTCGCACAGGAGGGCGTCACGGCGGCGATCGCCAGCGCGACGCGCACCGACCAGCTGCGCGACCTGCTCGCCGGCGCCGAGCTCGAGCTCAGCGCCGGCGAGCTGGAACGGCTGCGCTAGGCGGCGACCGTCGACTCGGCGCGGCGCGGCAGGAGCGTCTCGCGCGCGATGACGAGGCGCTGGATCTGCGACGTGCCCTCGTAGAGCTGCATGATCTTCGCGTCACGCATCAGCTTCTCGACGGGGTACTCCTTGATGAAGCCGTAGCCGCCGTAGACCTGGACGGCCTCGGTGGCGACCTCCATCGCGGTGTCCGCGGCGAAGCGCTTGGCGTGCGAGGACTCGATCGTGTTGCGCGACCCCTGGTCGAGCAGGACGGCCGAGTTCCAGGTGGCCAGGCGCGCGAGGTGCACCTTCGTGGCCATGTCGGCGATGATGAACTGGATCGCCTGGTGCATGGCGATCGGCACGCCGAACTGCACGCGCTCCTTCGAGTAGTCGATGGCGAACTCCATCGCCGCGCGCGCGATGCCGGTCGCCATGGCGGCGACGCCCGGACGGGTGCGGTCGAGGGTCATCATCGCGAGCTTGAAGCCCTTGTTCTCCTCGCCGAGGAGGTACTTGGCGTCGACCTCGGTGTCGTTGAAGGTCACCGTCGCCGTGTTGGAGGCGCGCTGACCCATCTTGTCCTCCTTCTTGTCGATGATGACCGTGTCATCACGACGCACGAGGAAGGCGGAGATGCCGCGGTGGCCGGCGTCCTTGTCGGTCTTGGCGTAGACCGTGTACCAGTCGGCGTAGGTGCCGTTGGTGATGAAGCACTTCTGGCCGTTGAGGACGAACTTGTCGCCCTTGCGCGTGGCCGTCGTGCGCATCGACGAGACGTCGGAGCCGGCGCCCGGCTCGGTGAGGCAGAACGAGGCGAGCTTCGGCTCGGCGGTCAGCTCGCCGAAGAACTCGCGCTGGACCTCGTCGGAGCCGCCGAGGGCGACGGGCGCGGAGGCCAGGCCGTTGGCGCCGAGGGAGGTCTGGATGCCGGAGCAGCCCCAGGCGAGCTCCTCCTCGATGATGCAGCCGTCGAGGTAGCCGAGGCCCGGCCCGCCGTACTGCTCGGGCGCGTGCGTGTTCATCAGGCCGACCTCGTGGGCCTTCTCGATGATCTTCTGCGGCCAGGTGCCGTCCTTGTCGAACTCCCACGCGACCGGACGGATCTCCTTCTCCGCGAAGTCGTGTGCAAGCTCGCGCAGGTTCTTCTGCTCGTCGGTCAGCGTGAAGTCGACCACGTTCGTGCTCCTAGGGAAGAGAGGTTGAGACCCGGTCCGACCGAGGCGATTGACTCGTCAGTCAACGACCGGATGACGCGGATGGTAGCCCGTATTCGGGCGTGGTGCGACCATCGGCCGGATGGAGGAGGCGTTCTTCTGGGTCGTGGTCGGCGTGACGGGCGTCGCGGCGGTCCTGGCGCTGTGGGCCTTCGCCAAGCGCGACGAGGTCTACGACCAGATCGGCAAGGGCGGGCTGAGCCTGCGCGACGGCTCCGACGTGCCGTTGCGTCCGGCCGTGACGGGCGCCGCCGCGATCGCCGAGCGCGACGCCGAGGTCCGGCAGATGCTCGAGGCCCGCAACCGCCGCCGCGTGGCCCGCGGCGAGGCGCCGATCGACGTCGAGGCCGAGCTGGCCGCCCTGACCCGCCCGGCGGTCGACCGCGAGCTCCTGCTGGAGATCCGCGAGCTGGTCGAGTCGCGCAACCGGCGGCTCGTCCGGCAGGGCAAGGCGCCGCTGGACGTGGAGGCCGAGGTGGCGCGGCGGCTGCGGGACGTGGGCGCGGGCTGAGCCCGGTCCTGGGCCGTCCTGAGCGCACCCTCCGGACCATCCGTTGGCGGATCTTCCGCTCTCCAGCCTGAGAATCCGCCACTCGATGCCGTTTGGAGCGGGCCCCGCGGAGCCCGGCTAGCCCTTGGCCGTGGTGCCGCCGGTGGTCGTCGTCGTCGGCTTCGACGACTCGGACGTCCTGGTGGTCGACGACGGCGCGGACGTGCCGCCCGGGGCGTCGGTGCCGGTCTGGGCGGTCTTGAGCTCCACGACCGTGCGCTCCTTGCCCTCGCCGTAGACGTGGAAGAGCCGGCCGTCGCGGTGGACGCGCTGGAAGGTCTCGCCGTCGCGGGCGTTGCCCGAGCGGTTGACGTAGTGGCCCTTCTGGGCGCCCTCGAGGACCTTGGAGAACTCGTGGCCCTTGATCGGCTGGAGCTTGCGGGTCGCCTTGGCGTCCGACTCGGTGGTCGGCGTGGTGCCCGAGGCGGCCATCACGGCGCGGACGTCCATCACCTGCGTGGTCGGCAGGCGGACCGGCGCCTTGAGGGCGGCGGTCGCTAGGCGCGCAGCCCGTCGAGGGCCATGCGCAGCAGGCGGCGCGCCAGCTCGGGGTCCTCGGTGCGACGCTCGGCCGCGAGGGCGATGCCGTGGACGAGCGTCCCGAGGTCCGAGACGTCGACGCCCTCGCGCAGCGCGCCCTGGGCGGTGGCGCGGTCGGCCAGGGCGTTCATCGCGCCGTCCATGGTCCGGCAGGCGTCGTGCAGCGGCGAGCTGGCGTCGCTGACGCAGACGACGAGCCGGCTCGCGAGGCCGTGGAAGGTCGTGACGTGCTCGAGCAGCGCGACGAGCCAGGTGACCAGCGCCTCCCCCGCGTCGTCCTCCTGCAGGAGCGCCTCGGCCTTCGTCGCGAGCCCCTCGACGGAGTCTCGGAACGCGGCGTCGACGAGCGACTCGCGGGTCGGGAAGTGGCGGTAGAGCGTGCCGGAGCCGACGCCGGCGCTGCGGGCGATGTCGTCGAGCGACGCGTCGATGCCCTCGGTGGCGAAGGCCTCGCGGGCGGCGGCGAGCAGCGCGTCGCGGTTGCGCCGCGCGTCGGCGCGGAGCGGGCGCTCAGCGGCGGGGGACTGCAGATCGGCCATGGCTCGGGACAGACCTCCTGGAAACCGGGGACCGTCTCCGGTACAAACCGGGGACCGCCTCCACATATGCTAGCGTGCCTCACAAGCGGGGACAGTCCCCGTTTCTCGAGACTCCGCCACGCAAGGAGGCCCCGTGCCACCGCAGCCCCGCAGGCACCACGCCGGCATCGCCCTCGCCGTCATCGTCACCGTCCAGCTCATGGTCGTGCTCGACGCGACGGTGGTGAACGTCGCGCTGCCCGACATCCAGCAGGACCTCGGCTTCTCCCCCACGACGCTCTCGTGGGTCCTCAACGGCTACACCCTCGCCTTCGGCGGCCTGCTGCTCCTCGGCGGGCGCATCGGCGACGTCCTCGGGCGCCGCCGCGTGCTCGTCGCCGGCGTCGGCCTCTTCACCGCCGCCTCGCTGCTCGGCGCGATCGCGACCTCCGGCGGGCTGCTGCTCGCCGCCCGCGCGCTGCAGGGCGTGGGCGCCGCCGTCGCCGCGCCGAGCGTCCTCGCGCTGCTCATGACGAACTTCGAGGCCGGCGCGCCCCGCAACCGCGCGCTCGGCGTCTTCACCGCCGTCTCCGCCGCCGGCGGCTCGATCGGCCTGATCCTCGGCGGGATGCTCACGAGCTGGGCGTCCTGGCGCTGGGTGCTGGCCATCAACGTCCCGATCGGCGTGCTGGTCATGGCGATGGCGCCCCGCTTCATCGCCGAGGCCCCGCGCCAGACCGGGCGCTTCGACGTGCTCGGCGCGCTGAGCTCGACGCTCGGCATGGGCGCCCTGGTCTACGGCTTCATCCGCGTCGCCGAGTCCGGCTGGGGCGACACGACCGCGCACGTCATCTTCGCCGCGGCCGCCGCCGTCCTCGCCGCGTTCGTCGTCCACGAGTCGCGCACCGGCCAGCCGCTGCTGCCGCTGCGCCTGCTGCGCGAGCCCAACGCGCCGGGCGGCTACCTGGCGATGCTCCTGCTGCCGGCGACGCTGTTCGGGATGTTCTTCTTCCTGAGCCAGTTCCTCCAGCAGGCGCTCGGCTACAGCGCGCTGACCACCGGCCTGGCGTTCCTCCCGCTCACCGCGATGCTGTTCGCCGTCGGCCAGCTCGTGCCGCTGTGGCTGCCGCGCTTCGGCGCCAAGCCCTTCGTGCTGGCCGGCCTCGTGCTGATCGCGGCCGGGATGGGCTGGCTGACCCAGGTCGAGGCGGACTCGTCCTACCTGACCGCGCTCGCCGGGCCGCTGGCGCTCTTCGGCCTCGGCGCCGGGCTGAGCTTCATGCCGCTCAGCGCGGTGATCCTCGCCGGGGTGCGCGACGAGGACTCGGGCGCGGTCGGCGGCCTGCTGCAGGCCGTGCAGCAGCTCGGCGGCACGCTGGGCCTCGCCATCCTCGTGACGGTCTACGGCACCGCGATGCCCGACGGCGCCGCGCGCGCCGAGGTGGCCCCGGCGCCCGAGGTCCTGGCCGACGGCATGTCCAGCGCCCTGGTGGCCGGCACCGGCTTCGCGGTCCTGGCGCTGCTCGTCGCCGCGGTGGCGATCCGCGCGCCGAAGGTCCCGGCCGCGCCGCCGGCCGAGGCCGCCGTCCTCGAGTTCGCCTAGCCCCCCACGGGAGCCCCCGCGCCTAGTGCGCGGGGGCGCTCCCGCCGTCGCGCTTGTCGGCCAGCAGCGACGCGCTGATGCCGGCGGCGAAGCAGACCGCCACCATCGCCAGCGACGCCGCCGGCGACAGGTGGATGACGTCCTCGAGCAGGATCTTCAAGCCGACGAGGGCCAGGACGATCGCGAGCGTCGCGTCCAGGTAGCGGAAGCGCTTGATGAGCTCCTCGACCAGGACGAACAGCGCGCGCAGGCCCATCAGCGCGAACGCGTTGGCGGTCCAGATCACGAACGCGTCCTCGGAGATCGCGAACGCCGCCGGGATCGAGTCGACCGCGAAGGCGATGTCCGCCGCGCCGAGGGAGACGAAGGCCAGGAAGACCGGCGTCGCCTTGCGCTTGCCGTCCTCGTGGACGAAGAACGAGCCGCCCGCGTGCGTCGTCGTGACCGGGAAGACCCGCTTGGTCAGCCGGACGACGAGGTTCTTCTCCGGGTCGACGTCCTCGTGGCCGCCGCGCAGCATGCGGTAGGCCAGGACGAGCAGCGTCGCGCCCAGGACGTAGAGGACCCAGTGGAAGCGGTCGATGAGCTCGACGCCGACGAGGATCGCCAGACCGCGCAGGACGAGCGCGAGCACGATGCCCCAGAACAGGAGCTTCGTCCGGTGCTCCTCGGGGACCGCGAAGTACCCGAACAGCAGCAGGAAGACGAAGAGGTTGTCGAGCGAGAGCGTGCGCTCGATGAGGTAGACGGTCGTGTACTCGACCGCGCCGCTCGAGTCGTCGAGCGCCAGGACGACGAACGCCATGAGCAGGCTGAGCACGAGCCAGCCGACCGACCAGATCGCCGCCTCGCGGAACGACGGGTGCCGTCCGCGCGCGAAGAAGAGGAGGTCGACGAGCAGCAGGAGGATGACCACGAAGACGAGGCCACCCAGGGCGAAGGGGCTGGTGACGTTGGCGATGGGGGTCATGCGGCGAAGAAGGCGATGGCGAGGACGGCGTAGACGGCGAGGAGCTGGACGCCCTCGAACCAGTGCGACTCACCCTCGTGGGTCACGTGGTTGGCGATGAGCATCGCGAGCAGGATCGCCCCGAGCTCGAACCCGTTGAACACCAGGGCCATGGGATGGGGCCCGAGGAAGAACGAGGCGAGCACGAGGACCGGCGCGGCGAAGAGCGCGATCTGTGCGCTCGAGCCGATGGAGATGTTGACGGCGAGGTCCATCTTGTCCTTGCGCGCGACGAGCACCGCGACCCAGTGCTCGGCGGCGTTGCCGACGATCGCGACGACGATCACGCCGACGAAGAACTCCGACAGGCCGATGGACTCCGAGGCCTCGGTGATCGAGCCGACCAGGACCTCGGACATGACGCCGACGGCGACGCCGGCGCCGGCGAGCGCGAGGACGGCGGTGCGCACGGACCAGCTGCCCGCGTGCTCCTCCTCGTCCTCGGCGTGCGGCGGGTTGAAGAGCGTGCGGTGGGTCTTGAGCGAGAAGACCAGGCCGGCGCCGTAGCTCAGCAGCAGGACGAAGGCGACCGCGAGCGACAGGTGCTCGACCGTCGAGTCGTAGTCGATGCGCTCGGTGCCGGGCAGCGGCAGGCCCCGGCCCTCGATGAGCTCGAAGAGCGCCGGCATCACGAGCGCCACCGAGGCCAGCAGCAGCATCGTCATCTGCGCGCCGGCGGCGGTCGGGTCGAAGCGCTGGCGGTCGCGGCCCAGGCCGCCGATGAACATGGCGGCGCCGAGGACGAGCAGCAGGTTGCCGAGCATGGAGCCGACCAGCGAGGCCTTGACGACCTCGTGCAGGCCGGCGTTGAGCGCGAAGAGGGCGATGATGATCTCCGGCGCGTTGCCGAAGGTCACGTTGAGGAAGCCGCCGATGCCGGGGCCGGACTTCGCGGCGAGCTCCTCCGTGGCGCGGCCCATGAGCGCGGCGGTCGGGATGACGCCCGCCGCCGCGGCGAAGAAGACGAGCACCGGGTCGGCGTGCGCGAGCTCCACCGCGATGGCGATGGGGATGAACGGGACGAGCAGGTAGGGCCAGCCCTGGCTGCTCAGGAGGAAGCGCCGCATCGCCATCCGGTGCCCAGGACCTTACGGCCCGACGCCCCGAGGCGCCTCCGGGGCGGCGGGCGGCGGGTGCCGTCGGGCCGCTAGAGGAAGCGGCCGCAGCCCTGGATCTTCTCGACGTCCTGACCGGCCTTCGCGAGGCAGTCGAGGTACGCCTTGGGCGCGTCGGCCGCGCCGCCGCCGCCCGCGCCGGTGCCCGGCGCGGTCGTGGTGCCGCCGCCCGCGGACGAGCCCGTCGCGCCCGTGGCCCCGAGCGCACCGCCCAGCGCGGCCTGGAGCTCGGAGAACGGCCGGGCACCGGTGGGCGCGCGGACGGTCTGCTCCTCGTTGAGGTCGCGGACCGAGAACGTGAAGGCGATGCGGCCGGACTGCAGGCCGCCGACGCCCTCGCGCGCGTCGTCGGGCACCGCGACGTCGACGTCGACCGCCATGCGGCGCAGGGCGCCGTCGTCCTTGCCGGCCCAGACGTCGACCTGCGCGCTCTTGACCGAGCGGGCGATGTCCCGGCGCTGCTCGGCGGTCAGGCCGCCCGGCACCTTGCCGGCGCCCTCGAGCTCGAGCCCCTCGGCCCTGTCG
Organism: Conexibacter sp. SYSU D00693; assembly: GCF_017084525.1. Taxonomy (GTDB): domain Bacteria; phylum Actinomycetota; class Thermoleophilia; order Solirubrobacterales; family Solirubrobacteraceae; genus Baekduia. The sequence continues at coordinate 4,143,891 of NZ_CP070950.1, read as the reverse complement.
AGCAGCCGGCTGACGTCCTCGAGCAGCTTGGGCACGTCGACCCGCGCGCGGACGTGGTTGGTGGCCGTCCCGCCGATCTGCTGCTCGCCGGCGCCCGCGGGGTCGCGCAGCCAGGTCAGCGGCTTGATGCCGAGCGACTCGAACGTCGGCCCGTCGGCGCTGTCGCCCTTGCCGCCGTCGGCCTCCTTGTTGGCCTGCTCGTAGCCGTCGCGGAACTGGCGGTAGAGCTGGTCGCCGAGGTCGAACGCCTGGCCCTGGAGCGTGACGTAGCCCTTCTCGCCCGTGGACGTGGCGCCCGCGGTGAACGTGTCGCCGCCCGCGGTGATGTCGAGGTCGAGGTCGAAGTCCGGCAGCTTGCCGCCGCCCTGGGACTGGAACGGCCCGTCGAGCTTGAGCTTGATCGGGCCCGACAGGCCCTGGAGGCCCTGCAGGTCGAGGTCGAGCGCGAGGCCCAGCCGGCCGCTCTTGAGCGACGTGCCCTCGCCGAAGGCGCCCTCCAGGACGCCGCGCGGGCTCGAGTCGCGCTCGTCGTCCCCACCGCAGGAGGCGAGCAGGCCGGCCGGCAGCAGGACGGCGCAGATCAGCAGGAGCAGGCGGGCGAGGCGGCGGTCGGGCACGTGGGGACGGCTCTCCGAGGGTGGTGCAACGGGGGCTGCGCGGGGCAGCGGAGGGCGACCGTAGCATCGGGCTCTTGCGCGCCACGCCGCTTCCCGCCGTCCTCGGGCGATGTGGAAAGTGCCTGGCACTTTCCACCGTCGTCGTGCTTGCCGGGCTGTCCGGGCCCGCGAGTGCCTCGCCGATCACCGTCCTCGAGCGCGACGGGCGGGCGGTCACGCGCGAGGACCCCTACCTGCCGCCGGCGAGCCCCGTCGACGTACCGGCGGGCGCGCTCGCGCCCGCCCGGGCCCCGCACGCCGGCGCGGTCGCCGCGGCGCGCAAGACCGTCCCGGGCGAGCTGCGGCGGCTGCTGGACGCCCAGGCGATCGACCAGGCCCACCACGACCGCTGGCGCACGGCCTTCGACGACGCCAGGCGCACGTGGCGCCGGCTGCGCGGGGCGCGGCGGACCGCGCTCGGCTCGGTGATCCGCACGACGCAGGACGTCGCGGCGAGCGGGCGGCTGACCGCCTCGCGCGCCCCCGCGCTGTTCCTCACGCTCGAGCGAAACCGCGCCTGGTGGGGCGGCGGGCCGCTGCTCGCCGCCGGGCGCCGCGTCTCGTTCGCCGGCTCGCGCCTGGTCTGGCAGCACTACCCCGGCCACGGCCTGCAGATCCAGTGGCTCGGGACCTTCGGCAAGGCCAACGGCCTCTTCCAGTCCACCGAGCACGACCCCGAGCTGCGCCAGCTCCTGGACGAGGCCGCGCCGCTGGCCGCCCAGCGCGCCGGCGGCATCGCGTGGGAGTACCTCTTCCCCTTCGACGGCGGCCGCCCGCCCTGGGCCAGCGCGATGGCCCAGGGCACGGCGATGCAGGCCTACAGCCGCGCGGCGATCCGGCTGCGCGAGCCGCGGTACTTCGAGGTCGCCCGGTCGGCGATGGGGATCTTCCGCACCGCCCCGCCGCAGGGCGTGCGCATCACCACCGACGCCGGCGCGCACTACCTCATCTACTCGTCGCTGCCGAAGCTCCGGGTCCTCAACGCGTTCGTCCAGGCGCTCAACGGCCTGCTGGACTTCGCCCGCCTGGCCAACGACGCCGAGGGCCGCGCGCTCTTCGAGCAGGGCGAGCGCGAGCTGCGCCGTGCGCTGCCGCGCTACGACACCGGCGCGTGGTCGATGTACTCGACCTCGCGTGAGTCCGACCTCGGCTACCACACGCTCGTGCGCGACTTCCTGCGCGGTCTGTGCCAGCGCCTCACGGACGTCCGCGACCGCCAGCCGGCGGTCCCGGAGGCCGGCACGCCGGACACGGGCGGGGTCGCGCCCACGGGCCCGCGGCCCGAGGTCCCCGACCCGGCGCTGTACTGCGACACGGCCACCCGGTTCACCGGCTACCTGCGCGAGAAGCCCGAGCTCGAGCTGCGCACGACGCGCCTGCGCGAGGCCGTGACCGGCAAGCTGCGCTTCTCGCTGTCGAAGGTCTCGACGGTCTCGATCACCGTCCTGCGCGGCGGACGGGTCGTCGAGGCCCGCACCCTGCGCCTCGGCGGCGGCCAGCGCGCGATCGGGCTGCGCCCGTCGAAGGCCGGGCCGCTGACCGTCCGGCTGCGGGCGGTCGACCTGGCGGGCAACGCCGGAGCGGTCCAGCGCGTCGTGCGCGTCGCACCCAAGCGCTGAGCCGCGCTGACCGGCAGCGGACACGCGCCGGGTTCCGGTCCATCGGCGCCGCCAGATCGGGCAGCCGTCATCGTTGCTGCCGACGATGCGCGCACGGACGATCGCCGCACTCGCCCTCCTGAGCCTGCTCGCCGCCCCCTCGGCGGCCGACGCGGTCGTGGGCGGCCACCGCGTCGGCAGCGACGTGCCCCACATGGTGGGCCTGCTGCAGGACGGCCGCTTCATCTGCGGCGGCTCCCTCGTCGCCCCCGACCGCGTGATGACCGCGGCGCACTGCGTCACCACCGGCGAGGGCGGCGCCCCCACCGCCCCTGGCCGCCTCTCGTTCGTCGTCGGCCGCCGCCAGCTCGAGGGCCCCGGCGGCGAGGTCGTCCCCGCCAGCGACGTCCTCGTCCACGAGGGCTACGACGACGAGGCCCAGCGCAACGACGTGGCGCTCGTGCGCCTCGCCCGTCCCGTGAGGACCGGCGCGCCGATCGCGCTGGCCGACCCGGTCACGCAGCGCGCGCTGTGGGCGCCCGGCAGGCGCGCGACGGTCACCGGCTGGGGCGCCAACGCCTCGCTCATCCTCTTCACCTCCGGCGCGACGAACGACCTCCAGGAGGTCGACGTGCCCATCCGCTCGGACCGGGAGTGCGCGAGCAACTCGGCCTTCGGCTACGACGCGGCGACGATGGTCTGCGCCGGCGAGGCGATGGGCGGCAAGGACTCCTGCCAGGGCGACTCGGGCGGGCCGCTGACCGTCACGGGCGCCGACGGCCGCCGCGTCCAGGTCGGCATCGTCTCCTTCGGCTTCGGCTGCGGCTTCCCGACCCAGTACGGCGTCTACAGCCGTGTGGGGGACCGCCAGCTCTTCGACTGGGTCGTCAGCCGCGAGCCCCGAGCGACCGCCGGCGTGCCGACGACCGCCCAGACGTCCACCACGACCACGGGTGGCGGCGCCGCGACGGCGCCCGTGGCCGCCCGCGCGCGGCTGAGCTTCGCCGCGGCCAAGCGCGACCGCCGCGGCCTGCTGCTGCCGGTCACCGCCTCGCGCGCCGTGCGGGGCGTGACCGTCTCGCTCGTGCGCAGGGCCGGCGGGCGCACCGTCGTCCTGGCCAAGGCGCGCATCAGCCGCCTGGACGGAACGCGCACCGTGCGCCTGGCGCTGCGGCGCTCGCTGGACCGTGTCCGCGTCCAGCTGCGGGCGACGGGCGCGGACGGCAGCGCGGTGCGGGCCGGCGGCGCGCTGCGCGTCAAGCGGTAGCCCGCGCGGCCGCGTAGGGTCAGGCGCCCAGTGGCGCCGCGGACCATCCTCCACACGGGCAAGGGCGGAGCCGGCCGCACCGCGGTCGCCGCGGCCACCGCGCGCCGCTGCGCCGCCGCCGGCCACCGGACCCTGTTGCTGGGAGCCGACCCGTCCCACGGGATCGGCCCCGCGCTCGGGCAGGAGCCAGGCCCCGACCCGCAGCAGGCCGGCGACCTGCTGTGGGTCCAGGAGGTCCGCGCGCAGGAGGAGCTCGAGCGCCGCTGGGCCGGTGCCCGGTGGCTCGAGGCGCTGCTGGCGGCCCGCGGCGTCCCGCCGGTGAGCGCCGAGGAGCTCACCGCGCCCCCCGGCTTCGACGCGCTCTTCGCGCTGCTGGTCCTCAAGCGCCACCACGACGGGCGCGACTTCGACGTCGTCGTCGTCGACGGGCCGCCGACCGGCGCGGCGCTGCGGCTGCTGGCGCTGCCCGACCAGACCCGCTGGTGGCTGGCGCGCCTGGCGCCCCGGCAGGGACCGGTGCTGCACGCCGCCCAGCGGCTGGTCCGCGACCTCATCGCCATGAACGAGGTGCTGGGCGACCACGACCGCGCCAGCGTCCGGCTCGTCACGACGGCCGATCCCGAGGCGGTGGACGAGGCGCGCGACGCCTCGACGTCGCTCAGCCTCCACGGCGTCCTGTGCGACGCGCTGGTCGTCAACCGCGTGCTCGGCGACGACGCCGGCCCGCTGTTCGACGACCTGCGCGCGCGCCAGCGCGAGGGGCTGGCGGCCGCGCGGGCCTCCTTCGCCCCCGCGCCGGTCCTGGAGGTCCCGTGGCTGGCCGCCCAGCCGCGCGGCGACGCCGGCCTCGACGCCCTCGCCGAGGCGGTCTTCGGCGAGCGCGACCCCGCCGCCGTGCTGCACCGCGGCGAGGGCCAGAGCCTCGAGGTCGGGCCCGAGCGCGCGACCCTCCGCCTCGCGCTGCCCTTCGCCCGCCAGGACGAGATCTCGCTCAAGCGCCACGGGACGGACTTGGTGGTGCGCGTCGCCGGGCACAAGCGGACCCTGTCCCTGCCACCGGCGCTCGAGGACTACCGTCCCGCCGGCGCCCGCTTCGACGACGGGGCCCTCACCGTGACCTTCGACCGCCTGCCCGCCACCGCGTGACCGACGAGGACGACCCGCTCGACCAGCTGCGCGAGCGCGTGCGCGCGACGCAGGCGGCGGCGGAGAAGCTCATCGCCGAGGGCGTCCCGCCGCAGGGCTGGGCGACGCCCGAGGACCACGCCGAGGCCACGCGCGAGGTGCAGGCGCTGGCGGCCCTGCTGCAGGCGCTGCGCGACCTCGTCCCGCCCGACCTCCAGGAGCAGCTGCGCGAGGTCATCCGCCAGCTGCTGCTGCTCGTGCGGGCGCTCGTGGACTGGTGGGTGCAGCGCATCGAGGACCACGCCGGACCGGGACCGGCGCCGGGCGACGCCGGGCCACGGCTCGAGGACATCCCCGTCGACGGACCCGCCTAGACTCCGGCCTCGGATGCCCGAGGCAGCGACGACCTGGGTCCTCACCGGCTCACCGGAGAACTTCGCGGCGACGCGCGCCCACGGCTTCCGCCTCATCGGGATGAAGGAGCGCCGGCGCAACCAGGCGCTGCAGATGGAGCCCGGCGACCGGATCGTCTTCTACCTCACGAAGGTCGGGCGCTTCGGCGGCTCCGTGCGCATCGCCGGCGAGATGTTCGAGGACCGCACGCCCGTGTGGCCGGGCAAGCCGGGCGCGCCCGACCCGTACCCGTGGCGCTTCCCCACCGAGCCGGAGGTCGTGCTCGACGAGGACGCCTGGGTCGACGCCGCGGTGGTCAAGGATGACCTCGAGCACATCCGCAAGTGGCCGCCCGAGCACTGGAAGCTCGCCTTCCAGGGCCAGCTGCGCACCGTGTCCGACGCCGACGCCGAGCGCCTCCTGCAGGCGATGCGCGGCGCGTGAGCCGGTCCGCCGTCCAGCACCGCCGCCTCGCCGCGGCCGCGTGCCTCGCCCTGTTCGTGACGATGTTCCTGCCGTGGTACTCGCGCAGCGCGGTGGGCTTCGACCCCCGGGCGCGCGAGCCGGTGAAGCTCGACGACACGCTCAACGCCTTCCAGGTCTTCTCGTTCGTCGAGGCCGCCGTCCTGCTCGTGGCCCTCGCGGTCCTGTACCTGCTGTGGGCACGCGAGCAGCGAAAGGCCTTCCACCTCCCGGGCGGCGACGGGACGGTCATCGCCGCCGCGGGCATCTGGGTCTGTCTCCTGGTCTTCTGGCGCCAGTTCGACCAGCCCGACGCCGACCCGGTGAGCGGCATCGCCACCGAGACCGGCGTGAGCTGGGGGATCTTCGTGACCTTCCTCGCGGGCGCGCTGCTCGCCTACGCCGGGGTCCGCATGCGCCGCGACCACGTGCCCGAGCCGCCGCTGCCGGCGGCCGAGGGCGACTGGGTGGAGGGCGGTCCCCGGCGGCCGCGCGCCACCGGCCCTTCCGCCGAGCGCCGCGAGCCGCGCCCGCCGCGCCGGCGCACCGACCGCCGCGCCTTCGACGACGTCCCGGCGCCCGCCGAGCCGCCGACGATGCGCATGCCGGGCGACGAGGCGCCGACCACGCCCGCGCCGCCCGACGAGCTGCCGACCCGCACGCTCGGACCCGACGAGGCGCCGACGCGCGCCGTGCGCCGCCCGACGGTCGACGGCGGCGACCAGCTCTCGTTCGACGACTCGTAGCGGCGTCTGCGCCATCCGCGAATGGCGCGCGGCGGGGCGGGAACCCCTGCGGCACACCCCGTCGTCCCGAGGAGAGAGGCAGACATGAGGTCCCCCTTCCGCCGCCGTCACACCGACACGAGCGACGCCCGCACCGGCGTCTCGCTGGCCAAGGGGCCGGCGCTGCTCGTCGGCTCCGTCCTGCTCGCCTACGGCCTCACCGGCCTGCTCACGAACTCGACGTTCCCCGACTTCTCGGCGGCCTTCCCCGACGGCACCGCACAGGGCGAGTCGTGGCTCGGCCCGGAGGTCAACGGCTGGACGAACTGGCTGTGCATCGCGGCGGGCGGCCTGCTGCTCTTCGGCGCCGCCCAGCACCTGCTGGCCAAGACGATGTCGCTCGTCGTGGGCCTGGCGCTCGCCGCCGCCACCGTCATCGCCGTCATCGACGGTGAGGACGTGCTCGGACTCGCCGCCGCCAACGGCTGGACGAAGCTCGGCCTGGGCATCGCCGCCGCCGTCCTGCTCGTCAACGTCCTGATGCCGCGCACGAAGGGCAAGCGCGACCACGAGCTCCACGCGCACCGCGACCACGACGCCCACGTGCACCACGATCGCGACGTCCGGACGACCCGCGACGAGCCGGCCACCACGGTCCTGCCGGAGCAGGAGCACGCCGGCGCGCAGCGCACGGGCCGCTTCACCCGCGACCCCGAGGCGATCGAGCCCGAGCGCCAGCGCCAGGTCGTCGGCCTGGGCGACGAGCCCGAGCGCGGGGGCCCGGAGCGCCCGCCGCGGGTCTAGTCCTCGAAGAGGGCGTAGCCGTACGCGCCGCGCTTGTAGGCGAGGCGCGCGATGGAGTGCATGCGCGCGTCGTCGTTGCGCTCGAGGCGGTCCAGGGTGGCCTCGACGCGCCCGGCGGCGCGCCGGCAGAACGTCTCGGCGATGAAGCGCTCCTGGCCTGAGGCCTCGACGCCCTGGTCCTCGAAGATCGAGGTCACCCGGGACAGGACCGCGACCTGGGCCAGGACGTCGGAGAGCGCCTCGCTGTAGCGCTTGTGGCTCATGCCCTGGTCGACGATCGCCCGGCCGTGGCGGCGCAGGAGCCCCTCGCCGGCGCCGCGCAGGTGCTTGACCTGGTCGCCGACCTTCGAGGCGAGGTCGCCGAGCTCGGGGTGCGCGCGGGTGATCGAGTCGGGCATCACCTCGCGGCGCACCCGGCCCAGCGCGTAGGAGCCGAGCGAGCCCAGCGTGCCGATCGGGTCGGTGAGGTGCAGGTCGCCGAGGTCGGAGAGCTCCTCCCCCAGCGGCTTGAGCGCCGTGAGCGCGATGTACGAGCGCAGGACGTCGTTGGCGCCCTCGAAGATCGGGAAGATCCGGATGTCGCGCAGGATCTGCTCGTAGGGCTGGTCGCGCATGTAGCCCAGCCCGCCCGCGAGCTGGAGCGAGCGGTTGGCCTGGTACCAGACGTACTCGGTCCCGACGACCTTGCAGATCGCCGACTCGACGGAGTAGTCCTCGATGCCCTGGTCGATCAGGCCCGTGGTGAGGTAGGCCATCGACTCGAGCGCGAAGAGATGGCTGACCATCCAGCCGATCTTGTCCTCGACCATGTCGAAGTCGCCGATCGCCTTGCCGAACTGCCGGCGCGTCGTGACGTGGTCGATCGAGAGGTCCAGGAGCCGCTTGGCCAGGCCGACGGAGCCGGTGCCCAGGCCGATGCGGCCGTTGTTGAGCACCTGCATGGCGATCCGGAAGCCGTCGCCCGGCTCGCCGAGGACGTTCTCGGGCGGCACCCGCACGTCGTTGAAGCGCACCGGGCAGAGGTGGTTGCCCTTGAGGCCCATGGTCTCGTAGCGCGGGCCGGTCTGGTCGAAGCCCTCCATCCCCTTCTCGACCAGGAGCGCGATGTGCGAGTCCTTGCCGTCGGGCAGCTCGCAGCGGGCGAAGACCGTCAGGACGTCGCCGCGACAGCCGTTGCCGATCCAGCGCTTCTCGCCGTTGAGCAGCCACGAGCCGTCGGGCTGCTGCACCGCGCGGGTCTCGATGTCGTAGGCGTCGCTGCCCGCGTTGGGCTCGGTGAGCGCGAAGCCGGCGAGCTTGCGGCCCGTGGCCAGGTCCGGCAGGAAGCGCTCCTTCTGCTCGTCGGTGCCGACGAGGTGGATCGCCTTGAGCCCGATGGACTGGTGGACGCCCAGCGCGATCGTCAGCGACCCGTCGACCTGGCCGATCGCCTCGAAGACCCGCGCGTAGCCGGTCTGGGACAGGCCCTGGCCGCCGTAGCGCTCGTCGACGTAGAGGCCCATGACGCCGATGTCGCCCAGGTCGCGGAAGACCTGGTCCTCGATCGTCCCCGTCTCGTCGATGCGCCGCGAGTCGACGTTCGCGGCCGCGTACTCGCGGAAGTCGGAGATGAGCCGGCGGACCTTCTGGGCCTCGGCCTCGTCGGCCAGCGGGTACGGGAAGACGAGCTCCTCGTGGATCTCGCCGAGCGCGAGGGCCTTGGTGAACGACGCGGCGGCGGTGGCGGAGGACGGCATGCGCCGTCCTCTACCCACCGGCGTCCGCGGTCAGACCGACCGCCGGGCCAGGCCTAGCCCACCCGGAAGGCCCCCACGAGGCGCTCGAGCTCCTCCGCGGTGCGGGCCAGCTGCTGCGCGGACGCGGCGACCTGCTGCGAGGAGGCCGACGTCTGCTCGGTCGAGGCGGAGACCTCCTCCGTGGAGGCCGAGGACTGCTCCGCGACGGCGGCGATCTCCGCGACCTCGCCCTGCACCGCCTCGGCGCCGCGCGCCACGTCGGACGCCATCTCGGCGATCTCGGCGATGCGCGCCGTGACCTCGTCGACCGCCGCCCCGATCGTCTCGAAGGCGGCGCGCGCCTCGTCCACGGTCCCGGAGCTCGCCTGGGTGCGCTGCGCGCCCTCGGCGACGGCGTCGACGGCGCGCTGCGTCTCGGCCTGGATCTCGTCGATGAGCTGGGCGATCGAACCGGCGGCCGCCTCCGAGCCCTCGGCGAGCTTGCGGACCTCGTCGGCGACGACCGCGAACCCGCGGCCCTGCTCGCCGGCCCGGGCCGCCTCGATCGCGGCGTTCAGCGCGAGGAGGTTGGTCTGGGAGGAGATGTCGGTGATCGTCTCCACGATCCCGCCGATGCGCTCGGACCGCCCGGCCAGCCCCGACATGACGTCGCGGACCGCCTCGGTCGAGGAGCGCACCGCGTCCATCGCGTCGCTGACCTGCGCGGCGGCGACGACGCCGTCGCGGGCGACCTGGCGGGCGCGCTCGGCGGCCGCGGCGGTCTCCTGGGCGGCGGCCGCGCTCTGCTGCACGCGCGAGCCAACCTCCTCGGACAGCGATCGCGCGCTGTCGACCATGCGCACCTGCTTCTCGGCGCCCGCGGCGACGTCGGTCACCGCGTGGGCGATCTCGCCGATCGCGCGCCCGGCGTCCTCGGAGCTGCGGGCCATCTCGCCCGAGGCCTGCGCCACGTGACCGGCGCTCGTGCGCACGCCGCCCAGCGTCTCGGCCAGCCGGACGCGGGTGCCGTCGTAGGCCTCGACCGACGCCCGGGTGCTGGCCACGAGCTCGTCGAGGGCCTCCGCCGCCTGGCCGACCTCGTCGGCGCTGCGGTGGCCCGAGGGCTCCGTCGTGGCGGCGGCGCCCACGGTGAGGTCACCGGCGGCCATCGCCTCGAGCCCGGCCTGCAGGGCCGGGACGTCCTCGCGCGACAGCGACCGCAGGCGGGCGACGAAGCCGGCCAGCGGCGCGGTGAGCCGGCGGGCGACGAGCACGACGGCGCCGGCGACGAGCAGGACGAGGAGGAGCCCGGCGACGAGCAGCGTCGTGCGCAGCTCGTGGGCCGCGGCGAGCACCTCGTCGCTCGGAGCGACGACGAGCACGCCGACACCGCCGGTCTGCACCGGCGCCCAGGCGACGGTCAGGTCCTCGCCCTCGCTGGTCGTGTCCTCGACCGCGCCGGCCTTCCCGCCGCGCAGGGCCGCCAGGATCTGGCCCGCACCGGTCATGCCGGCCTGGCGGGCGACCTGGTCGAGCGTCGCCTTGCCCAGGACGCGCTTGTCCGGACCGGCCAGGAGCTTGCCGCCGCGGGAGACGGCCATCGCGTAGCCGGAGTCGAGCACGCGCTGGCGGGCCACCTCGGCCTGCAGCGTGTCCAGGACGATGTCCGCCGCGGCGACGCCGGCGAAGCGCCCGTCGCGGAGGATCGGGGTCGCGTAGGTCGTCATCAGCGCGCCGTCGTAGAGGACCGGCTCGGTGACGAGCTCGCGCTTGGTGCGCTTGGGGAGCGCGTAGTACTCCTGCGTGTCGGGGTCGACGATCGGGTCGAGCGCCTCGTCGCCCTCCAGCCGGTTGGCGTACGGGCCGAAGCGCCCGCCCTCCATGGCACCGGGGGTGCCGGCGAAGGCGGCGTCGGGGCCGCCGGCCTGCCCCGGCTCGAAGGTGTACGAGACGCCGGCCAGCTCCTCGTTGGCGCGCAGCGTGCGGCGCAGCACGTCGATGGCGCCGGTGCGCGAGAGGCCGGAGCCCTCGACCGCGTCGGCGAGCGTCCGGGCGACGCTGGCGGCGCGCGCCGCGTCGGCGTCGATGTGGTTGGCGATGGCCGTGGCCTGCTGGACGAGCTCGCGGCGGGCGCTCTGCTCCTGGGCGGCGGTCGCGCTGCGGACGGCCAGCAGCGTCATGACCCCGACGCCGAGGACGACGAGCGGGACGAGGACGGCGACGAGCTTGCCGCGCAGGGACCGCGGCTGGGGGACGCCGCGCGGGGCACGCGGCAGGGGGAACGACATGAGGCCTCCGTGGCCTTGGGGTGGACGGACCTCCGGGGAGATCGGCGGTCGTCCACGGACGTTGAACGGCAGTCAGACGACCGTCCGCCGGTCAGCCGGTGGCGCGCTCGCGCTCGCGCAGCTCGATCCGGCGGATCTTGCCCGTGAGCGTCTTGGGCAGCTCGTCCACGAACTCGACCCGGCGCGGGTACGCATAGGCGCTGAGCCGGTCGCGCACCGAGGCCATGATCTCGTCGCCGAGCTCGTCGGAGGGCACGTGGCCGTCGGCCAGGACGATGAACGCCTTGACGATCGAGCCGCGCCGCTCGTCGGGCGAGGCGACCGCCGCCGCCTCGCGCACCGCGGGGTGCTCGAGGCAGGCCGACTCCACCTCGAACGGGCCGATCCGGTAGCCCGCCGAGATGATCACGTCGTCGTAGCGGCCGTCGTACCAGACGTAGCCGTCCTCGTCCTGCTTGGCGGCGTCGCCGGTGTGGAACCACGGACCGCCGAAGTCCTCCTCGGTCTTGTCGGGCAGCCCCCAGTAGCCCAGCGGCCAGTGCGGGTTGGAGTGCGCGCGCAGGCAGATCTCGCCGCGCTCGCCGCGGGGGACCTCGCGCTCGTCCTCGTCGAGGATCCGCACGTCCCAGCCAGGCACGGGCTTGCCCATCGAGCCCTCGCGCACGTCCTGCCACGGGAAGTTGGCGACCATCGGGTAGCTCTCGGTCATCCCGTAGTAGTCGAGGACCGTCAGGCCGTACTGCTGGCGGAACCAGCGGATCGCCTCGGGGTTCAGCGGCTCGCCGGCGCTGCAGACGCGGCGGAAGCGCGCGGGGTAGCGGGTGCCCGCGTCGGCGATGGCCATCATCGAGCGCATCGCGGTCGGCGTCGTGAAGACGTTCGTGACCTCGTGGCGGCTGAGGAAGTCCAGCTGCTGGTGGGGGTCGAAGCCGCCCTGGCGCTGCAGGACGCACTGGAGCGCGCCCAGGCGCCACGGCCCGAGCAGCGGCGAGATGCCGGCCGCCCACGCCCACTCGCCCATGCCGTGGAAGCGCTCGCCGTCCTGCACCTCGTGGCAGAGCTCGAACTCGTTGTGGGCGATGACGTAGCGGTGGGCGTGCAGGATGCCCTTCGCCAGGCCGGTCGTGCCGGACGTGTAGTAGAGCTGGGCCGGGTCGTCGGCGCTCGTGTCCTCGCACACGTGGTCGGTGGGCGCGCCATCGAGCAGGCCGTCGTCGAGGACGAGCAGCTCGACGTCGGCGTGCTCGGCGAAGCGCGGTGCGTTGGCACGGTCGGTGACGAGGACCTTGGGACGGCTGTCCCTGACCCGGTGGCGGAGGCCGTCGTCGCCGTAGAGGACCGACATCGAGAGCAGGATCGCCCCCAGCTTCCACGTGCCGAGGAAGACCGCGGCGGTCTCGGGCGTCGGCGGCAGGACCACCGCGACGCGGTCGCCCTTGGCCACGCCGTGGTCGCGCAGGACGTGCGCGGCCTGGTTGGCGAGGTCCTGCAGCTCGCCCCAGACGAGGTCGCGGCGGGCGCCGTCGTGGCGCTCCCAGAGCATCGCGGGCTTGTCGCGCGGGTGCTTGTCGCAGACGTCGGCGGCGATGTTGTAGCGCGCGGGCACGCGCCACTCCCAGGCCGCGCGGACGTCGTCGTAGCTGCGGGTGGCCGACATGGCGCGACGCTACACGAGCGCCCCCGCTCGACTCGGACGCGCGTCCGCGTCGTGGTCCCATCTGCGCCTGGTCGCTCAGCTGCGAGCGCCGGACGGCCGATGAGCCCTCGATGACCGTCCCGCCCCGCGCTCCGGCCGCGACATCGCCGGACCCCGGGTGGGACGGTGTGGAGCGCCGCGGTCCCGGGCGGCCCTGGGCCGGCGCCGGCGCGCGCCAGCCCACCGGCCGCGAGGTGGGCACCGGCGCGGAGTCGCGCTCGACCGCCGCGGGCCGCATCCGCCACGCCGTCGTCGGCGGCGCCTCGTGGCTCGTGCTCGGCGCGCTGTGGGTCTGGGAGCTGGACGGCCACGTGCCGTCGCACTGGTGGCCGCCGCTGGTCGGGCTCCTCGGCGTGCTGGCGCTGTTCGCCGCCTTCACCCCGGGCTGGGTGGCGTGGAACCGCAGCATCTACCGCCGCCGGCACCGGCGCACGAGCCCGATGGTCGTCGAGGTCGCCTTCGACCGCGACTGGGTCGGCCGGTCGGTGCGCGCCGCCGAGGGCGTGCGCGACCACGTCGGCGAGATCCGCGTGCGCCTCGAGGAGCAGCCGGGCACCGACGGCGTGAAGGTCTACGAGGTCGCCGAGGCCACGGCGCACGCCGACGGCGAGGCGGTCGCGGCGTGAAGGACCTCCTGCTGGGCATCGTCGACCAGCCGCCCTACCTGGCGCTGATGGCCTTCCTCGCCTGGTACCCGGTGGTCACCGCGCTGTACTGGATCGTCGGGAGCCTCGTGTTCTGGCGCCACCGCGAGCGCCACGACGACGGGTTCTACGAGCTCGACCACCACCCGTTCGTCTCCGTGCTGGTCGCGGCGCACGACGAGGAGGCGCTGATCGGCAAGACCGTCGAGCGGCTGCTCGCCCTGGACTGGCCGGCCTTCGAGGTGGTCGTCGTCGACGACGGCTCGCGCGACCGCACGGCCGAGGTCCTGCGCCCCTACGCCCGCGACGGGCGCATCCGCCTGGTGCACAAGGAGCGCAACGAGGGCAAGGCGATGGCGCTCAACGACGCGCTGCCGCTGCTGCGCGGCGAGATCGTCCTCATGGTCGATGCCGACGGCCAGCCCCGGCCCGACGTCCTGCGCTGGATGGTCCCCCACTTCGTGAAGGTCCCGCGGCTCGCCGCCGTCACCGGCAACCCGCGCGTGCTGAACACCACGACGCTCCTGGGCAAGCTCCAGGCGATCGAGTTCACCGCCACGGTCTCGGTCCTGCGCCGCGCGCAGGCGACGTGGGGCCGGCTCATGACCTTCTCGGGCATCTCCACCGCCCTGCGGCGCAGCGCGATCGAGCGCGCCGGGCGCTTCCCGGCCGACATGGCCACGGAGGACATCGCCCTGGCCTGGGAGCTGCAGGCGACGTTCTCGGACGTGCGCTACGAGCCGCGGGCGGTGTTCGGCATGCAGGTGCCCGAGACCCTCGGCACCTGGTGGAAGCAGCGCACGCGCTGGGGGACGGGGCTCGGCCAGGTGCTGCGCCGCCACAGCGGGCTCTTCGGCGACTGGCGCAAGCGGCGGCTGTGGCCGGTGTACGTCGAGGCGGTGCTCTCGTCGGTCTGGGCGCTGTCGTTCGTCGTCGCGGTGGTCGTGTGGCTGCCGGCGTACGCCTGGGGCGCCTACACCCTCGGCGCGAACCCGGTCCCGAACTTCTGGGGCATGGTGCTCGCGTCGGTGCTCGTCGTGCAGATCGCGCTGGGCATGTGGCTCGACGGCCGCTACGACCCGGGCGTGCGCCGCTATGCGCTGTGGATGCCGATCTACCCGCTCGTGTACTGGGTGCTCATGGCGGCGGCCTCGGCGCGCTCGACGATCCCCGGCTTCCTGCGCCGTCCCGACGGCGGCCCGGTGCGCTGGACGTCGGCGCCGCGGCTGGGCGACGCGTCCAGCCCGCCCGAGCGTCGCGGGGCCGGTGATCCGGGCGCATACAGCGGGGCTGAGCGTCGCCGGGCCGGGTAGCCCGACGGCATGCGCAACGGACCAATCCCCCTGGGCGTCCACGCGATGATGGAGCCCTTCCTGGCGCTCCTGCTCATCCTCTCGCCCTTCCTCTTCGGCTTCAGCGACGTGGACTCGGCGACCGCCGTGGCCATCGGCGCGGGCGTCCTCGTCCTGCTCGTGGGCATGACGACCAACTGGCGGCTGTCGATCGTCAACCTGATCCCGCTGCCGGTCCACATGATGGCCGACCTCGGGCTCGGCGTCGTGCTGATCCTCTGCCCCTTCCTGCTCGGCTACAGCGACGAGTCCGGCCCGACCATCTGGTCGGTCGTCGTCGGCCTGGGCTTCGTGCTGTCGTCGCTGGCCACGCGCTGGACGCACGGCGAGGACGTCGGCCCGGCCGACCGCTCGGGCCGTGAGCGGCGCTTCGCGCGCGGCGCGCAGGAGACCGGCATCGACGCGACCGCCGGCAGCCGCGAGACGACGGTCGGCCGCCGCTAGGCGAGCTGTGCGACCGCGGGCGCCGGGCTTCTCAGAAGTCCGGCGTCCGCGGGTCGTTGGCCGGCCGCGGGTCGGCCTGGTCGCCCTGGTAGGCGAGGTAGCCGAGGACGACCATGAGCAGCGTCGCCAGGAACAGCAGGCCGATGCCGAGGCCCTGCAGGCGGCGGTCCTTGGTGGCGTGGCCCACGACGGCGACGACGACCCCCATCACCATGAGGGCCAGCACCGGCGCAGCCGGGAGGTCCGAAGCGGCGAGGGGCAAGGTCGACGAGGGTATGCGACTCGTAGACTTCGCCGCTCCACATGAGCGTCGCCGAGCCGCAGTCCGTCGAGGAGGTCGCCGCCGGCCTCCGCGCCACCGGGTACCTCCCGGGGGCGTCCACCGCCCTGGTCTCCTACCTGGCCGCCCGGCTGGGCAAGCCGATCCTCGTCGAGGGTCCGGCGGGCGTGGGCAAGACCGAGCTGGCCAAGGCGCTGTCGCGCTACCTGGATCGCAAGCTCGTGCGGCTGCAGTGCTACGAGGGCCTCGACGAGGCCAAGGCGCTGTACGAGTGGAACTACCGCAAGCAGCTCCTGCGCATCCAGGCCGAGGCCGACGGCACCGGCTGGGGCGACGTGCAGGACGACATCTTCGGCGAGGAGTTCCTGCTCGAGCGGCCGCTGATGACGGCGATCGCCTCCGAGCAGCCGGTCGTCCTGCTCATCGACGAGATCGACAAGACCGACCAGGAGTTCGAGGCGATGCTGCTGGAGGTCCTGTCGGACTTCCAGATCTCGATCCCGGAGCTCGGCCGCGTCGAGGCGCGCACGCAGCCGATCGTGCTGCTGACGTCGAACAACACGCGCGAGCTGACCGAGGCGCTCAAGCGCCGCTGCCTGTACCTCTGGCTCGACTACCCGGACGCCGAGCACGAGCTGGCCATCGTCAAGCTCCACACGCCGGAGCTGCCGGAGACCGTCGCGCAGCGCCTCGTCGAGGTCGTGGCGATGGTGCGCGACCTCGACCTCAAGAAGCCGCCGAGCATCGCGGAGTCGATCGACTGGGCCCGGGCGCTGCTGCTGCTCGGGGCGCAGGACATCGACCAGCAGGTCTTCACCGAGACGCTGTCGATCATCGTCAAGCACCGCACCGACCTCGACGTCGTGGCCGAGCGCGTGGGCGTGAAGCTCGGCGCGCCGTCGGGCCTGTAGGGGGTCGCCGTGCCCCCGGTCCCTCCCGCCCACAGCCGCCGGACCGGCGGGATGGCCGGCGAGGTGCTGCGCTTCGGCGACGAGCTGCGCACCGAGGGCGTCGCGCTGGGCACGAGCGAGCTGCTCGACGCATTCGCGGCCCTCGAGCACGTGTCGTGGACGTCACGGACGGACTTCCGCGAGGCGCTGGCGGCGACGTTGGCCAAGTCACCCGAGTCGCGCCGGATCTTCGAGCTCGTCTTCGACCGCTTCTTCTTCCGCGCCGCCGAGCTGGCGGCGATCGAGGAGGGCGTCAAGGAGGGCGGCGGCGTCGACGTGGAGGGCGCCGACCAGCTCGACATGGACGAGCTGCGGCGGATGATCGCCGAGGCGGTCGCGGCGGGTGACGAGTCGGCCATGCGCGACCTCGCGCGGCTCGCGATCGCGGCCTTCGGGCGCCAGGGCACGGGCAGCGGCGTCATCGGCGTGGACGTCCAGCGCATCCGCCGCTCGCTCGAGCTGCGCGCCGAGCCCCAGCCGGACCTGCCCCAGGAGGACGCGCGGCGCGAGGGCCTGCCGCGGGAGGGCATCCGCCGCTTCGAGCAGCTCCTGCGCCAGGAGCTCGAGCGGGCGCAGATCGAGCGCACGGAGGCCCTGCCGCCGTCCCGGCCGCTCAACGAGCTCGACCGCGCGCTGCCGTCCGGTCCGCTGCAGGACCTCGCGGCGGTGCACCGGGTCGTCGCGCAGATGAAGCGCCGGCTCAAGACCCAGGGCCAGGAGCAGCGCGGGCACAAGCGCCGGACCACCGTCGACATGCGCAAGACGATGCGCGCGTCGCTCGAGTTCGGCGGCGTGCCGGTCGTCATCAAGGAGCGCCCGGTCCGGCCGCGGCGGCCCGAGGTCTTCGTCCTGTGCGACGTCTCGACGTCGGTGACGAGCGCCTCGGTCTTCTTCCTGAGCGTGCTGCACGCGCTGCACGACGCGTTTCGCAAGATGCGCTCGTTCGTCTTCATCGAGCGCATCAGCGAGGTCACCGACGTCTTCGAGAAGGAGCGCGACTTCAAGGCGGTCTCGCTGGCGATCTCGCGCGACGCGGGCGTCGCCGACGTCTCGGGCTACACGGACTACGGCCGCGTCTGGCGCGAGTTCCGCGAGCAGGTCGAGGACGAGCTGCACCCCCGCGCCACCGTGATCGTCATGGGTGACGCGCGGACCAACGGCCGCGACCCCGCCGCCGACGTCTTCGCCTCCATCGCCGAGAAGGCCGGGCGCACGATCTGGCTCAACCCCGAGCCCAAGCTCTACTGGAACTACGGCGACTCGGTCATCAAGGCCTACGAGCAGCACTGCGAGGCCTTCGAGTGCTGGACCACCCAGCACCTCGAGGACTTCGTCAAGACGCTCACGCGCCCGGTCGTCCACTAGCCGGCTCGAGCGGTTCGCGGGCGGCCTCGGATGCTGGGTGACGCCTCGTGCATGTGGGACATGCACGAGCCGTCTTCCGGATGTCGGCCGCCGCGCGTCGTCGATCGACGACGCTCGGACGGCGCGGCGCGCCAGCGTCAACCGCCGCCGCCGCGGGTAACGGGCGGCCATGCACCGCCCGTCGCTGCCCGTCGCCGTCGCGAGCCTGGCGCTCGCGGGGGCGATCGCCGTCCCGAGCCCGGCCGCCGCGCAGCAGGGCGCGGCGTTCCGGGAGGCGAAGGCCGGGCCCGGTGGGGTCGTGGCGACCGAGTCCTACGCGGCGGCGCGCGTGGGGCGAGCCGTCCTCCAGGCGCACGGCAACGCGGTGGACGCCGCGGCGGCGACGGTGTTCGCCCTGGGCGTCGCGCGGCCGCAGAGCTGCGGGATCGGCGGAGGTGGCTTCGCCGTGGTGCGCACCGCCGAGGGCAAGGTCGAGACGCTCGACTTCCGCGAGACCGCGCCCGCGGCGTTCACGCCGGGCGTCTTCCAGTTCCGGGGGCCGCACACCGAGTTCACGGGGCACACGACGGTCGGGGTGCCGGGCGTCGTCGCCGGCATGGACGCGCTGCTCGAGCGCCACGGCACGATCAGCCTGCGCCGGGCGATGTCCGAGGCCGAGCGGCTGGCGCGGCGCGGCTTCCGCGTCCCGAAGTCGCTCAACGCGGCCGCGCAGCAGAGCGCCAAGCGCCTGGCCCTCTTCCCCGCCTCCGCCCAGCTCTGGCTGCCCGGCGGCCAGCCGCCCGCGGCCGGCTCGACCTTCCGCAACCCGGAGCTCGCCGCGACCTACCGCCGGATCATGCGCGGCGGCGCGCGCGCCTTCTACCGCGGGACGATCGCCAAGCGCATCGTCCGCGACATGCGCGCCCCGCGCACGACCGCCGATCCCGGCCTGCTCACGCTGAAGGACCTCGCGGCCTACGAGCCGGTCTGGCGCGCGCCGGTCCGCGGCTCCTACGGCGGCGCGGACGTCTTCGCCATGGGCCCGCCCACCTCGGGCGGCATCGCGCTCGTCGAGGCGCTCAACGTCCTGCGCAACGACGACCTCGCCGGCGCCGGCCGCCTCTCGGCCCCCACGATCCACCTCGTCGCCGAGGCGCAGAAGATCGCCTTCGCCGACCGCGGCGCCTACGTCGCCGACCCGGCCTTCGTCCCGCAGCCCACGGCGGCGCTCACGAACCCCGCCTACGGCCTGGCCCGCCGCACGGAGGTCGACCCGACGCGGGCCAAGAGCTACGGGCCGGGCAGCGTCGCCGGCGCCCAGCGCCGCGCCGGCGTCGACCTCAAGCTCGAGGGCTCGACGACCCACCTCTCGGTCGTCGACCGCCGCGGCGCCGCCGTCGCGCTCACCTGCACGATCGAGCAGGAGTTCGGCAGCGCCGTGGTGGCCCCCGGCACCGGCTTCCTGCTCAACAACGAGATGACCGACTTCTCCGGCCCAGGCACCGCGAACGAGCCCGCCGCCGGCAAGCGGCCGCGGTCCTCGATGAGCCCGACCATCGTCGTGCGCGACGGCCGCCCGGTCCTCGTGGTCGGCGGCGCCGGCGGCGCCCGCATCCCCGGCGGCGTCCTGAACGTCGTCCTCGGCATGCTGGAGTTCGGCCTCCCGCTCGACCAGGCGCTGGACGCCGCCCGCTGGGACGCCGCGCCCGGCACGCTCGAGATCGAGGACGGCCGCGTCACCGACGACGTCCTCGCCGACCTCCAGCGCCGCGGCCACAGGCTCACCCAGCTCGGCCCCTACGCCAACCGCCCGCGGGTCAACGCCGCGGGCTGGGACGCGGGGCGGCGCACGTGGGTCGCGGCCGCCGACCCGCGCACGGACGACGGCGCGCTCGGCCTCCCCGGGGCGCGGTAGGTAGGGTCCAGGAGGACGACTCGACGAGACAGGGGGGCTGGCGGACGCCGGCTGAGAGGGCGCCCAGCAGCTCCGGCGCCGACCCTCGGAACCTGTGCGGTAATGCGCGCGGAGGGAGTGATGGCGACCAGGGTGCAGGCCCCCACGGGCGGGCCTCGCGACAGCGAAGAGGGCGTGGCGCTCGACGGCGTCGCCCGCAGCTTCGGCGCGACGCAGGCGCTCGCCGGCCTGTCCCTGCACGCGGCGCCCCGCGAGGTGGTCGCCGTCGTCGGCCCCAGCGGCAGCGGCAAGTCGACGCTGCTCGAGCTCGTCTGCGGCCTGCAGGAGCCCGACGCCGGGACGGTCCGCGCCGCCCGCGCCGTGCTCATGCCCCAGCGCGACCTGCTGCTGCCGTGGATGGACGCGCTGGACAACGCCGCCCTGCCCCTGCGCCTGCAGGGCGCCAAGCGCGACGCCGCCCGCGCCCAGGCCCACCCCGTGATGGCCGAGCTCGGCCTGGCCGGCTTCGAGCGCGCCCGCCCGCACGAGCTCAGCGGCGGCATGCGCCAGCGGGTCGCCGTCGCGCGCACCCTGCTGTCCGGCGCGCCCGTCCTCTGCCTCGACGAGCCCTTCGGCGCGCTGGACGCCATCACCCGGGCCGACGCCCAGGCCTGGCTGGCCGGCGTGCTGGCGCGCGAGCCGCGCACCGTCCTGCTGGTCACCCACGACGTCGAGGAGGCCGCGGTCCTCGCCGACCGCATCGTCGTCCTCTCCGCCCGCCCCGGCCGCGTCGTCGCCGAGCTGCCCGTCCCCGGCGCGCGGCCCAGGCACCCCACCGGCCAGGACGTCGTCGCCGTCCGCGCCCTCGCGCTGGACGCCCTGCGCGGAGGTGGGGCGTGACCGTCCGGGGCATCGCCCCGCTCGTCCTCGTCGCGCTCCTCGTCGGCGCCTGGGAGCTCTACGCCCAGCTCGGCTCGCTCGACGAGTTCATCCTCCCCGCGCCGAGCGCCGTCGCCGAGGCGCTGTGGACCGACCGCGGCCTGCTCTGGGACGACCTCCTCGTCACCGGCCAGGAGGTCGTCCTCGGCCTGCTGCTGGCCATCGCCGCCGCCCTCGCGCTCGCGATCGCCATGCACTTCAGCGCCGTCCTGCGTGCCGCGCTCTACCCGCTGGCCGTCGGGACCCAGGCGATCCCGATCGTCACCATCGCGCCCCTGCTCGCCGCCTGGTTCGGCTTCGGGATGCTGCCGAAGCTCCTGATCGTCGCGCTCGTCTGCTTCTTCCCCATCGTCGTCACGACGCTCGACGGCCTCGCCCGCGTCGACGCCGAGCAGCGCAAGCTGCTGCGCACCCTCGGCGCCAGCCGCTGGCAGACGTTCCGCTTCGCCGAGCTGCCCGCCGCCCTGCCCGCGGCGCTGAGCGGCGCCCGGATCGCCGTCGCCATCGGCGGCATCGCCGCCGTCTTCGCCGAGTACGCGGGGTCCAGCGAGGGGCTGGGCAACCAGCTCCTGCAGTCCATCCCCCAGCTCGAGACCGCCCGTGCGTGGGCCGCGGTCGTCCTGCTCGCCGCCCTCGCCGTCCTCTGCTTCGCCCTGCTCGGCCTCGCCGAGCGCCGGCTCGCCCCCTGGAACCGACCCCGGAAGGACCCCCTGCCCCGATGACCCGGACCCTGACCGCCGCGCTGGCCGCCGTCGCCGCCCTCGGCCTGAGCGCCTGCGGCGAGAAGAAGGAGGCCTCGGGCACCGAGGCGCCGCCGCCCGCCGAGCGCGCGACGCTCATGCTCGACTACCTGCCCAACGCCGACCACGCGGGGATCTACGCCGCGAGGGCCGCGGGCGACCTGCGCCGCGCCGGCGTCGACCTCCGGCTGCAGACGCCGTCGGACCCCGCCGCGCCGCTCAAGCTCGTGGCCGCCGGCAAGGTCGACTTCGCCATCTCCTACGAGCCCGAGGTCCTGCTCGCCCGCGACAAGGGGCTGCCCGTCGCCGCCGTCGGCGCGCTGGTCCAGAAGCCGCTCACGTCGCTCATGTCCGTCAAGGGCTCGGGCGTCAAGCGCGTCGAGGACCTGCGCGGCAAGCGCGTCGGCACCGCCGGCATCCCCTACCAGGACGCGTACCTCAGGACGATCCTGCGCGAGGCGGACATCCCCTCGAGCGATGTGGAGACGGTCAACGTCGGCTTCAACCTCGTCCCGGCGATGCTCTCCAAGAAGGTCGACGCGACGCTCGGCGCGTTCTGGAACGTCGAGGGCGTCGAGCTCGATCGCCGCAAGCGCGACCCGCAGGTCATCCGCCTCGAGGAGGTCGGCGTGCCCGAGTACGACGAGCTCGTCATCGTCGCCTCGACCACGACCGTCCGCGACCGCGGCAAGCTCGTGCGACGCATGCTCCAGGGGCTCGCCCGTGGCCACGAGCGCCTGCAGGACGACCCCGCCGTCGGCGTGGACGCGCTGGTGGACGCCGAGCCCGACCTCGAGCGCGACGTCGTCGAGGAGCAGGTCAGGCGCACCGTCCCGCTCTTCTTCCCCGAGGACGACCAGCGCCCATGGGGCTGGCAGGACCCGGTGGCCTGGGAGCGCTACGGGCGCTGGATGCTCGACAACGACCTGCTCGACCGACCCGCCGAGCCGACCGCGCTGACCAACGAGTTCCTGCCCGGGGGCGGGATCTGAGGCCCGGCCGAGACGTTGGCCGCCGGGCTCGCGTCCACCAGGGCGTGGGCTCCGGCGAGGCCGGCCCAGCCGTCGTAGCGGGCGAAGAGCGCGCGGACGTCGGCCTCCTCGCCCACCGCCTTCGGGTCCCCGCCGGACTGCACCCGACCGATCCACTTGAGGTAGCCCAGGTCCCCGGCGGGGATGACGTCGAGCCGGCCCTGCCCGTGCAGGGCCAGGACGTCGACGGTCCACTGGCCGATCCCAGGGATCGCCGTGAGCCGCCGCCAGCCGCGCTCGTGGTCGGGATCGCGGAGGTCCACGCGCCCGCGAGCCACCTCGCGCGCGGCGCGGCACAGCGCGAGCGACCGGCTCGCCGCGAGGTCGAAGGACTCCAGGAGCGCCGGCGCGCAGCCCGCGATCGCCGCCGGCGACGGCACGTCGCGCAGCACCGTCGCGCCGTCCCAGCCCAGCGCCGTGGGGCCCAGCGCGCGCACGATGCGCCGCTGGATCGCGAACGCCCGCACCGTCTCGATGAGCTGCTCGGTCACCGCCCAGGCCAGCGCCTCGAACGGCTCGGGCCGGCGGCGGATGCGCAACCACGGCCGGCGGCGGACCGACGCGCCGATCAGCGGGTCGTCGCGGAAGCGGTCGTGGAACGGGCGCAGGTCGTCGTCGACGCCCAGGGCGAAGCGCATGCGCGCGATCGCCTCCTCGGCGAGGTCCTCGCGCGCGGCGCGGGCCCCGAGGACGACGCGCGTCGCCGAGGGCTGGGCCACCCGCACCACCGCGGGCTCGCCGTCGACGTGCAGCAGCCGCTCGAGCACCTGGCCGTGGCGGCGCAGCACGCCGTCCATCCCCCCGCGCGGCAGGCGGAACGGCCACGGCGGGACGACCTCCCGCCGGACCTCGACGCCCGCCACCGCGGCGGGCGCCGGCACGGCGCTCACCGGTCCAGCAGGTGGACGTCGACGAGGAAGGACCGGCTGGCCAGCACGGGCAGGCCGCCCGCGGTGCGCCGGCGGGGCGCGACCTTGGCCGAGCGGCGGGCGCTGACGCGCCTCGCGACGGCGAGCGTCGCGGCGCCCGCGACGAAGCCGGTGGCCGCCACGGCCGCGGCCTGGACGGCGACGGGCGCGGTGGGCAGGAGCGCGCGCGAGCGCTCGGGCGCGGGCTCGGCGACGGCCGGGACGCGCCGCAGCGGCACGACCTCCGCGTCGACGACCTCGGGCTCTTCCTGCGCGTCGCTCACCGCCAAGCACCCTGGCACATCGGCCTGACGGACGCAGGCGCTGATGCCGCGGTCGGACCGGACGCGCTAGGCCGGCTGCTGCTCGTCCAGCTGGCGGTTGCCGCCCGACCGGGGCGGGGTCCCGAACACCCAGTCCCAGTACGGCGCGCTGATCCCGAAGGCCCGCTCGTCGTCCTGGAAGTGGTGGCGCATGTGCCACTCGCGCAGCTTGCGCCCCATCGCCGTGCGCGGCGTGTGGTGGTGCACGTGGAAGTGGAGCATGTCGTAGAGCAGGTAGCCGCCCAGGAACCCGGCGCCGAACGCCAGCGCGACGTCGTAGCCGAGGACCGCCCAGAAGAGCCCCAGGAAGCCCAGCGCCAGCGGGACAGACGCCGACGGCGGCATCACCAGCCGCAGGGGGTCGTTCGGGTGGTCGTGGTGGACACCGTGGATCATCCAGTGCAGGCGCGCCCCGATGCCCTGCTCGGGCTCGAAGTGGAAGACCGCGCGGTGCAGCCAGTACTCCGTCAGCGTCCAGAAGACGTAGCCCCCCGCCGCCCAGGCGAGCGCCTCGCCCGTGCCGACGCGACCGGCGCCGGTCACCGCGAGCACGGCGATCGCGGGCAGGAACAGCAGGACCGGGACCACCGGGTGCACCCGGGTGAAGCGGTCCAGCCACGGCGAGCGGAACATCGGCGGTGAGGCCTTGAGCTGCTCGGACCGGTTCATGCGAAGGAATCTACCGCGCCGCTGCGACGCCGTCAGGGGGCCCTAAGACGAGGTCCCGAACCGCCGCTCGAAGACGCGGTAGCGCTTGACGACCTTGCCGCCCATCGCCTCCATGCCGCGGTTCATGGCCTTGTTGGTCTCGAGGATCCAGCCCTCCTCGCCCCACTTCTGCGGGGTGGACGCCGCCATGTCGTAGTGCTCCATGAACAGGAGCGCCGCGACGCCCGTGTGCTGCCACTCGGGCTTGACCCCGAGGAAGCCGACGCGCACGCGGTCCATGTACCGGGCCTTGTTGAGGAAGTGCCACCAGCCGAAGGGCAGCAGCCGGCCGCCCATCCGGCGCAGGACCTGGTTGACGTCGGGCACCGTGATGGCGATGCCGACGGCCTCGCCCTCGGGGCTCTCGGCGACCATGAACCAGTTGCGGTCGAAGACGAGCTGGAGCTCCTGGGCGTACTGGTCGAGGTCGCCCTCGCCGTAGGGCACGAAGCCCCAGTTGCGCGCCCACGCCTGGTTGTAGGTCTCGCCGAAGAGGTCGAGGTCCTCGCGCAGCCGCCGGCGCGACATCTTGCGGATGCGCACCCCGTGGTCCTTCGCGCACTTCTCGGCGAGCTCGGGGAGGATCGGCATGACCTTGTCGCGCTCGTCGACGCGCAGGGCCCACATCCACAGGTCGATCGCCTTCTCCATCCCCGCCTCCTCCAGGCGGGTCCGGTAGTAGGGCGGGTGCCAGGGCTGCTTGATCATCGGCTCGAGCTCGAAGCCCTCGATCAGCAGGCCGGCCTCGTCGTTCATCGTGAAGTCGAAGGGGCCGTTCATGCGGTCGGCGCCCTTGGCCCGCAGCCACGCCTCGGCGGCGTCGAGCAGCGCGGGCGCGACGTCGGGCGCGTCCTCGAGCTCGAGGAACCCGAAGTTGCCCCAGCGCTCGCCGTGGTGCTCCCAGAACGCGTGGTCGACCTGCGCGCTGATGCGGCCCACGACCCGGCCGTCGCGCTTGGCCAGGAAGAGCCGCGCGTCGGCGTGCTCGAACCAGCGGTTCGTGCGCTTGGAGAGGAAGAGGTAGCGCTCCAGGCGCAGGGGCGGGACCCACGGCGTGCCGGCGTGCAGCCGGAAGGGCAGGTCGACGAAGGCGCGGAGCCCCGCGCCGTCCGTGACGGGCTCGACGGTCAGCGTCATCGGCGCCACACCCTACGATCAGGCGTTGTGACCCAGCAGGCTGCCGTCGACGTCTTCGCCAAGGTCCGGGGGCACGAGCGCGCCGAGATCCTCGCCGCCGCTCGCGAGGCGGACGTGATCCCGTACTTCCGCCCGATGACCTCCCCCGCCGCGCCCGTGGTCGAGATGGAGGGCGCCGAGCGCGTGATGCTCGGCTCGAACAACTACCTCGGCCTCACCGCCGACGAGCGCGTCATGCAGGGCGCGCGCGACGCGCTCGAGGCCTACGGGACCGGCCTGACGGGCTCGCGCCTGCTCAACGGCACGACGCCGCTGCACCTCGACCTCGAGCGCGAGATCGCCGAGTGGATGGGCACCGAGGACGCGATCGTCTTCACCACCGGCCACCAGGCCAACGTCGGGACGCTCGGCACGATCCTCGCGCCCGGCGACACCGTCATCGCCGACTCGGGCGACCACGCCTCGATCCTCGACGGCTGCCTGCTGTCCCGGGCCAAGCTGCGCCCCTTCCGCCACAACCGCCTGGACAAGCTGGAGCGGGCGCTCGAGCGCGCCGCCGGGGACGGTGGCGGCGTCCTGGTCGTGGTCGACGGCGTCTTCTCCATGGAGGGCGACGTCGCGCCGCTGCCGGAGGTCGCCGACCTCTGCCAGGCCTACGGCGCGCGCCTGATGGTCGACGAGGCCCACGGCGCGGGCGTCCTGGGCGCGCGCGGCGCCGGCGCGAGCGAGCTGCTGGGCGTCGAGGACCGCGTCGACCTGCGGATGGGGACGTTCTCGAAGTCGCTGGCCTCCTGCGGCGGGTTCGTCGCGGGCAGCGCCGAGGTCATCGAGTACCTGCGGATCTCCTCCCGCGCCTTCCTCTTCACCGCCTCGTCGGTGCCGGCCGCCGTGGGCGCGGCGCTGGCGGCGCTGCGGGTCCTGCGCTCCGAGGACGGGCCGCCGCTGCTGGCCCAGCTCGGCGAGAACGCCCGCTACCTGCGCGACGGCCTGCACGAGCGGGGCTTCAAGGTCGTCGAGGACGGCTCGGGGATCCCGACCCCGATCGTCCCCGTGCTCGTCGAGGACGACTGGAAGTGCGCGCTGCTGTGGAAGGCGCTCTACGACGAGGGCGTCTTCGTCAACACGGCGCTGCACCCCGCCGTGCCGCCCGGCGGCGCGCTGCTGCGCACGAGCGTCATGGCGACCCACGACGCCACGACGCTCGACCGGGCGCTGGACGCCTTCAGCCGCGTGAAGGCGGCGTTCGAGGCCGAGCACGGGCCGCTGCCCGGGCCGGCCTCCTAGGACCGGGGACGCGGGGCCCGCGGGGCCCTACTGGCCGCCGCCGTACGTCCCGACCTGGGAGCCCGCGTCGCCCTCGTTGGCCGCCCCGCCCTCGCCGCCGGCCTGACGGCCCTCGGGGATGACCGACGCCGCGGCGACGAAGCCGCCCTGCTCGCGCACGCGGGTGGCCCGGGAGCCGGTGAGCCCGGCGACGTCGCCCCGGGCGGCACGGACGGTGCCCTCGACGCCGACGCGGTCGCCGACCTTCGGGCGGTAGGAGAAGTCGGCGGCGTCGGCCTGCACGAACAGCCGCTCGGCGTCGCGGGCGCGGCGCCCGACGAAGAAGCCGGCGCCGTCCACCACGTCGACGACGACCATCCGCGTCCCGCCGACGTCGTCGCCGGCGAGGGACGCGAGCCCGGCCGCGGGGACGGGCAGGAGGTCGGTGCGGCCGGCGCGCAGGAAGGCGTCGACGCCCACGCCGCGCGAGCCCCCGCCCGACGACGCGCCGCCCTGCGCCTCACGCGCGGCGGAGCCCTGCGGCTGGGCCTGCGGGAGGTTGGCCGGGGCCGAGGCCTTGGCGCGGTCGCTCGTCTCCCCGTCGTTGCCCCCGCCGATCTGCGTGATCGCCACGATGATCGCGACGACCAGCAGGACCGCACCGATGTGCATCCACGGGTAGCCGCCGCTGCGCAGGGGGTTGGGACGCCCGCCCGCGGTGCCCGAGGAGGAGGAGCTCGCTGCACTCGCCATGGCCTCGCGGGTGTCCGGCACCGCCCCCTCTCAACCGCTCGGCGCACCCTCCATAGCGGGTCGGCCGCCGTTCGTCCTCGTCGGTTCTCGCACAAGGACAGCCTCTCGACGAAAACACCGCTCTGAGCGGATGTTGCTCCTCTTCACAGGTTGACCGGCGAGCAGGCGCTCGCGTAGCTTCGCCGACGCGTCGGAGGCGGCGCGGCGAGTGGGCCATCCCGGACCGGCCCGGCGGAGCGTGGGAGGACGCGACGGAGCCGGTCGGGGAGGCAGGACGGCCGACTCGACGACCTCGCCTGCGCGCGGCACGCACACACTCGAAGTTCGGTGTCCCTTGAGGGAGGGCCACCAGGGAGGACTGATGAACGACGCAGCGACGATCGCCCCTGCGCCGCAGCACCTGCGCGCGCTCGCCCGGGCCAACGAGGTGCGCCTCGCCCGGGCCGAGCTCAAGCGACGGGTCTCGGACGGGGAGGTCAACGCCGCCGAGGTGATCCGCGACAACCCGTGGGAGGCGGCGAGCATGACCATCGCCGAGCTCCTGTGCGCGCAGCGCCGGTGGGGGTCGACGCGGGTCCGCAAGTTCCTCTCGTGCATCCCGATGTCGGAGACGAAGACGGTCGGCACCATGACCGACCGCCAGCGCGAGGCCGTGGCCGCGCTGCTGGAGGACGGTGCGGGGGCCGAGGTCCTGCGCGCCGCCCAGCCGGTGTTCGCCCCGGCCTTCGCGTAGCTCGATCTCGCGGCCTCGGAGCACCTGAGGCCTGCACGGCCGGCGCGGCGGAGCACCCCCGCCGCCGCGCCGGCCACTCGGCCCTAGCGCGTCGCGACCTCGAGCAGGTGGCCGTCGGGGTCGCGGAAGTAGATCGACCGGAAGCGCCCGCGCTCGAAGACCTCCGAGCACGGGACGTCGCGCGAGCGCAGCCAGTCGCGCCAGGCGTCGAGCTCCGCCGCGGACCCCACGGCGAAGGCGAAGTGGTGCGTGGCGCCCCGGCCCTCGCGGCCCTCGTCCATGGACGGGTACTCCATGAAGGAGACCAGCGTCCCGGGCGTGCCCTGCGCGTCGCCGAACCAGAAGTGGCGCGCGTCGGGGTCGTCGTCGTTGGCGCCCTCCTGCACGAGGCTCAGTCCGAGCACGTCGCGGTAGAAGGCGACGGTCCGGTCGAGGTCCGCGACGATCGCCGTCACGTGGTGCAGGCCGAGCAGCCGCATGCGCTGCGGCTCGTCCTGGCGCTCGCCCCACATGCTCATGCGCGGAACCCCAGGCCGCCGGAGCGGGCCATGAACGCGCTGCGCAGCAGCCCGAAGGCGCCGGCGAACACCGCGATGCCCACCGCGAGGACGGCGTAGCGCGGGATGCCGCCGACGAGGTTCAGCGGCAGGGCGACGACCACGCCGCAGATCGCCGCCAGCAACGACGTGTGCGAGCGGTAGCCCGCGAAGTGCTCGCGCACCGCCAGCTCGCCGGCCGCCAGCGTGAGCAGCCCGACGCCGGCCAGGATGATGCGCGCCCGGCCGTCGCCGTCCTGCAGGAAGCCCACCACGAGCAGGACGAGCGCGATGAGGATGCACAGCTCGGTGAGCGGGAACGGCGACCACGGCGCCTTCGGGGCCTCGTCGAGCTTGGCCCGGCGCGACGGCGCCCTGGGGGCGCTGCGCGGGGCGGTGGTGGCGGCGACGGCCGCGGGCCGCGGCTCGCCCGGGGCGCCGCGCTTGCGGCTGCGCTTTCCCATGGAGCGGTGATGCTAGGCGGCGCGCGCGACGGCTGCGCCGAGCGGCCTAACGGGCAGCCGCTGGAGAGCTTGACGTGCCACCAGCCGGCGAGCATCCCGACGAGCCCGAGCTTCGGGCGCACCTGGTAGGCGCCGCAGCCCGGCATGCCGAGGTCCTCG
The DNA here is from genome assembly GCF_017084525.1 of Conexibacter sp. SYSU D00693. Classification (GTDB taxonomy): domain Bacteria; phylum Actinomycetota; class Thermoleophilia; order Solirubrobacterales; family Solirubrobacteraceae; genus Baekduia. Next base: position 4,114,560 of record NZ_CP070950.1, on the reverse strand, counting down.
CGGGTGACCTGCTCGAAGCGGTGGGCGCGCGGCTCGGCCAGCATCGCCTCGAGGCGCCGCTGGGCCTCGGCGTGGCGGACGGCGGCGGCGTGCAGCTCGGCGCGGGCGCCGCGCAGGCGCTCGGCCAGCCGGTCGCGCAGCGCCTCGAGCTCGCCGAGGGTCTGCAGGTGCGGCCCGCCGGTCCCGGGGACGGCGTGGTCGACGGGCGTGCGCGGGAAGCCGGAGACGACGGCGTGCGCGAGCTGGCGCTCGAGCCGCGCCACCTGGTCGAGCAGGCTCCGCCGCGCGGCCCGCAGGCCCTGCGGGGTGTCGACGGCCGGCGCCGTCGGGACGGTGCTGTGGTGCTCGATCGCGGCCACGTCCTCTCCTGCGCGCCGAGTGTAGCCCGTCATGCGAGGTCGTCGGCGGCGCGGAAGAGCGCCTCCTCGACGTGGAGCTCGGGGACGCCCTCGACGCGCACGGCGAAGAGCACGACGCCCTCGGTCTCCTGCGTCGGGACGCGGTCGTCCGCGACACGGCCGAAGAGGACGGCCGCCGGGCCGCGGTCGTCGGCGACGACGAGCCGGCCCTCCGGGAGGTCGGGCGCGAGCTCGCCCTCCCCCAGCCGCTCGCCGTGGCGCGCCTGGCGCAGCGCGAGCTCGCCCTCGACGGCCGCGGCGTCGAGCGTCCAGACGCCCACGCCGGTGTCCAGCAGTGCGAGCAGGAGCGCGTCGCGCAGCCGACCGCGCGACGGGAAGCCGCCCTTCTCCAGGCGCCGGAGGACCGCCGCCTCGAGCGGCGGGCGCTCCTCGTCGGGGTCCAGGCCGAGCTGGCGGAACGCGACGCGGTAGGCGTGGGCGACGGGCTGCGAGCGGACGGCGATCGCCCGCGCGCCGGTCCAGCGCCCGGCGAGCTCCTTGAGCCTGGCGCGCAGCGCGCGCGTGCTGCGGCCGTCGGCGCCTCGCGCCGCCAGCGTCCAGAGCTCGAGGCCGGGCAGCTCCGCGCGGACCTCCGGGTCCACCAGCGCGCGGTGCGGCTCGGCCTCGACGGTCACCCCCGGCGCTCCAGCTGGCGCACCAGCGCGTCCAGGCCGCGGGCGTCGAGGTCGCCGACGTTCGTGTCGACCACCGCGCCGCCGCGCCGCGCGAAGGTGATCTGAGGGCAGACCGCGACGCCGTAGACGCTGGCCAGCAGCCCCTCCTCGTCGTGGCCCACGGGGAAGCGCCAGCGGTGGCGGCGCACGACGTCGCGCACCTCGGCGCGCTCGCCGGCCAGGGCGATCGCGGCGAACTCGACCTCGGGGTGGCGCGCGGCGACCCGGTCGACGACGTCGAGCTGGCGCACGCAGCGGTCGCCGCCGGTGGTGAAGAACGTCAGGACGACCGGGCCCCGCTCGTAGAGCTCGCAGACGTTGACCTTGTCGGCGCCGCGGACGTCGCAGGCCAGCGGGCCGTCGCCGGCCTCGGTGCTGCGGCGCAGGTTCACCGCACCCTCGAGCCGCGACACCGCCAGCGGGGCGGCGAACGGCGGCAGCCGGTCGCCGACGGACG